>DASTRD010000212.1:0-44398 GCA_035761425.1 Povalibacter sp. | reverse complement strand
CGAAAACTTTGCCTTCGATCTGTCGCTGCTTCCTGCGCAGGCGCC
This sequence comes from Povalibacter sp., assembly GCA_035761425.1. Taxonomy (GTDB): domain Bacteria; phylum Pseudomonadota; class Gammaproteobacteria; order Steroidobacterales; family Steroidobacteraceae; genus Steroidobacter. Next base: position 44,353 of record DASTRD010000212.1, on the reverse strand, counting down.
GCTGCTGCATGGCAACGCAGGTTACAGTCGCAAGAGCCCGCAGCAGGGCAGCGCGAGTTACTACTACAGCCTGCCGCATCTGCGCGTCAGCGGCACCATTCAGATTGGCCGGCAACGTCAGACGGTGAATGGCGAAGCCTGGCTGGACCACGAGTGGTTCGACTCGTTTCTGGATGATGCTTCGGACGGCTGGGACTGGCTCGGTGCCAATCTCGATGACGGCAGTGCGCTGATGGTTTCGCGGATTCGCGATGCCCACGGTGCGCAGCGCTGGGCCTTCGCCACGTGGCGCGCGGCGGACGGCGTTGTGCGCACGTTCGCGCCGGATCAGATCGAATGGAACGCGGGACGACGCTGGCGTTCTCCGGCGACTGGTGTCGAGTATCCCGTGGAATGGACAGTGCGCGTGGGCGAGCGGACCCTCCAACTGCGACCTTTGATGGACGATCAGGAGAACGACACGCGCGCGACCACCGGCACGCTCTATTGGGAAGGCGCCTCGCGCGTGCTGGATGAGCGCGGTCGGCTCATCGGGCGCGGTTATCTTGAATTGACGGGTTACGGCGAACGGTTGGGCATGTGACGGCTCGCGAGCGGCAGGGTATCGCCGCTCGCGAGCTGATAGTCAGACCTTCGCGCCCGGTTTCAGCGACCAGACCTTGCACCAGCCGTTCTGGTGCACGAGCTTGCCGGGGAAAATATTGCAGGGACGCCACTCATCGCCTTCCTTGCCGGTGAGCTGCACGCAGTTGTGACACATGCTGCCCGCCTTGTACTGAGGGTTCTTGGTCTTGTCGACCTTCGTGGCGTCGTGCACGTACCCCATGGCGACGGCGAGTGGATCCTTTTCATCCAGATGTGGGGTGTCGGCGCCATGTGCTGTACGGATCAATCCCGCAGCCGGCGCGGCAACGAGGCCCGCGATGGCGGTTTTCAGCAGGGTGCGACGATCGAAGGACGAATTGCTCATGAGAACCTCGTGCTGGCAGATGGCTGGCCGCCGCAGTTTACGCGCGAAGCCGGCCGCACTGGATTACGGAACTTTCCGGTTCCGCTGGCGAGGTTTTTCTGCTCGGGTCGGCGAGAGGCCGGCCCCGGGTATGACTACTTGGTCAGCTTGCCCACGAGCCGCGACAGCAGCGAGTCGTTCTTCGGCAGCTTGCGGATCGCGCTCTCCGAGAGCTGAACCTCGCGGGCTTCGTCCAGCAGCTGTTCCTGCAGGCTCTTTTTCGGCTGCAACGCCTTGTGCTTGCCCGTAGCCGAGGATCGGGCAAGCGGCGCCGAGCGCCTGGTTGCGGGTGACGAGGTCTTGGCTGCGGACCTGAGCGCTTTGTGTTTGCCGCTCGCATCGACCTTGTAGGCGCCCGACGCGCCCGTCTTGAAGGTTCCCGTGGGGCTGCGATCGCCCGGCGTGGCGACTTCCATGGTGACAGTCGGAATGGCGGGCTTGCGATCGCGCGCCTGGCTCAGCTCGATGACGCGCGCTTCGTTGCGGGCTGCCGCTTCGGCCGTGGCCTTGGGCGTCGGCGCGTCCTTGAAGCGCAGCTGCTCGGCTGTGCTGACGCGCATGACTGAAGGAGAGGGGAAGAACGTCTTGAGATAGCCGCTCACGGCCGCTGCTGATACTTCCTCGCGGAAGAAACCCAGGCGCAACGAGTAGACGATCTTGCCGCTGCCGGCGTTCGCCACCGAATACACGCGATAGGCTTCAAAGATGTCGAGATGCGGCATCGCATCGAGATTGACAGGCTGCTCCGACACCACGAGCTGGATGGAGAACCATTTTTCCTCGTCATCCATTTCCGCACTGGTCAGGGCGCGGATGGTCTGGGTGCTGTCGAGTTCCGGACCGCGAGCGGCAGGCGCGGGAGCCGGGGCCTTGGGCGGCACCGCAGGCGCAGTCTTGTTCGTGGGCTGCGCAGGCTGCGAAGGACGCGCAGCAGACTGTTTCGGCGCGGGCGCGCTCGGCTGCTTCGGCGGAGTCGGATTAGCGGTGGCCGCCACTGTCGGCTGAGTGCTCGGGGTTTCCAGCGACAGCGCCGTCGTCGGAATTTCCACACCTTTGCCAACGTGGAATGGCTGTGAGGCGTCGTTGCGGGCCGCCTTCGGTGCCGCCGGAGCCGCAACCGGTTCCGGTTCGAGTGTCAGCTCAATGGCCGGCTTCTTCGGCTCTGCTGCCACGCGAGCTTTGGCTGCGGGCGGTTCCGGCGCGCGCGCCTTGATGACGGGTTCAGTCTTCAATGCCGGTGCAATGGTCTTCGCAGCCGTCCGCGTATCGGCTTGTGAATTGCCCTGCAAGGCGGGCGGCTCCCACGAGATTTCGATTTCGTCGGCAGGTGCTGCAGGAGCGGCCGCTTTGGCGGGTGTCGTGGCCTTCGCCGGCGCGGAAGTCCGGGCCTCGGCTTTCGTTGTCGATGGTGCTGCGCTCGCCGAAGTTGTGCTTGACGGCGTGGCAGTGCGCGGCGCGGGCTGTGTCGCTGCTGCTTTCGGCGCGTCCTTCTTTTGCGGAGCGGGCGGGGTTGCTACGGGTGCCGTTGCAACTGGCGTCTCAGGTGTCGTCGTCACGACTACCGGGCGAGCGCGCGTCGTGCCGGAATCCCTGGTCGGCAGATAACCGCGTGCGAATCGACGGTCATCATCGCTCAGGCATGCGACGAAGGCTGTCGGATAGTTGTCGCGTACCTGGGCGAGCACGCCTTCCGCGTCGGCTTCGCTGGTGAAGAAGCCGAGGCGCAGTCGATGACGGGTGCGGCCGTCTTCGACACGCGCGACCTGATAGAGCTTGAAGCTTTCGAATCCGGGAATGGTCTTGCCGGCGGCCTGAATCGGTGCGATCGAGGCGCACAGATTGATGACGAACAACGAGGCGCCGGGTTCGGCGGGTGCAGACGTGATGGCGAGCAGCGGATCAGTCAGGGCGCTTGAGTTGCGCTCTGCATAGACCTTGTTGGTATTTTCTTCCACGTGTCTTCCCCAATCCCATCGCCGACGAGACGACCAAGCGGTCACAACGCGATTCATTCGGGGCGGGGAGGAATGCGTGCACTGCATTCCTGCTGGTGACACGACCGGCACGGCGCTTGTTGTATGTCGTTGCGAACGCTGTGTGAGCGATCGATCGACTGCCGTTTTTCCGGATCAACCGCACTTTTGCTGCGGTTCGTGGCAACCCCGCTGTCCTGGGAAATGAATTCCGTTAGACCGGTAGCTTTGCGTCCTCGCCTTTCAGCGAGTTTGCCCTTGGCACGTCCGGATGTTCGGCAGCCACAAGAGATAAGTCAAGCGGTCAAGTCGGTTTCAGGAGACACGTAATACGGCGACAGTGCGAGATCTGAAATGTGTTTGGGGTTATGTCGTATTTTGGTGACGGGTGACGGGAGCGATGGAGGTAACGGAGGTCAGGAAGATGGTTCGGCGCCGTCCGGGACTCGTCACCCGTCACCATGTCTTTTGTCCGGAACTCACACCGCCATGCGCGTCCAGGCTTCCTTGCTGGCGCTTGCCGGTTCGCCGGCCATGATGCGCGGCGCGAGCTGCGAAACGATGTGGACCTGAGCGGCATCGGAAAGACCGAGGGCTCGCAATGCTCCTTCGAGCCCATCGATCAGCTGACGCCGATCGGCTTCTGCCGGACAGGCATCGCGCGCCAGCGAGGCAAGTTCATCGCCAACACTCTGGATGGTCTCGGCAATGGAGGGTGCGAACTCGCTGAGATCACCACGCAGACGCGCGGCAAACCGGAAGGAGTTGTAAGCGCAGACGTAGGCACGGTTTCGCAATTTCAGATTCCTGAGCAATCCCATCGCGTCCTCCCGCGTCGAGCTCCAGCGGGCAAAAGTGTGGAGTGCCGGGCGCTCGACGTGGTGTGCGCTGTGTCTCAAAAGACGGCCGCCCTCGAGTGTTGCGCGAGCACCGCATTACGGATCAACCACCTGCGGGTGTAGAAATTTTCCGCAGAAAAATGCGGCACCGCAGGGGTTGACTTCGATGACTAATTACAACTTGAAGCTTCAGCAGACCATTGGCCGGTAGTACCGGCCGCCGCGGATTTATGCGCGACCGACGTTGCGATCGGTCGGCGAATGAAAGTATTCGCTCTCGGCGGCGAACTGCTTCATGAGCTTGCGCAGTTCTTCCAGGCGCCCTTCGGCCGTGCTGATCGGCATGCATTCTTCACACTCCGGATCGGAGCAGGGCTGGCGCGAATACAGCCAGTACTGGACCGCGCCCGCGAGCAGGCCGTCGGCGATGTCCCAGATGTCAGCCTTCTGATCCGTGTCGGCAATCCGGTTACCGAGGTCCACGGCCTTGCCGAAGGCTTCGCTGAAGGGGGTGTCGCTTTGCTGCATGATTCTTTCGTTCCGCAATGAGGTCGATATTGTAACCAGCCATACCGGGCTTGAAGAGGAGCACCTTGCCTTGATGTGGGGGAAGAGGGCTGCTTTACTCCCGCGCCAAGTTACATAAACCGCCCGAGGAATTTTCCATGGCCGATGAACGCGATACCGAAGCCCAGATGGACGCCAATGCGCTCTATCAGGAGGAAATGTTCACCGATCGGCGCGTCGGGGCGCTGCGCCGCCTGACGCCGGTCAGGAGCGACGGTTCACGCGATACGGCCCGTCCGGTGCTGTTCATCGGCCAGGCCGAGATCATGACCAGCATGGGGCCGGTCCCGATCAGTTTCGAGCTTCCCGGTGAAACTCTCGACGTGGCGGTGGCCGGATTCGGCGCCGCGGCCGGCGCCGCCGTGGAAAAGACTGTTCAGCAGATCCAGGAACTGCGCCGCCAGCAGGCCTCGCAGCTCGTCGTCCCTCAAGGCGGTATCCCGCCGAATCTGGGCGGCGGACCGCGCGGCGGCGGCAAGATCCAGATGCCGTGATGTCGCGGGCCCTTGCGGACCCGAGGTGGCACAACCTGCCGGCTGCTTCAGCTGGCACTCGCACGGCGACTCATTTCTGCGAGCCGGGGGGACTATTGAAGCCGCCCGGCTGCAATCCTCCGGCTCTTTGCCGCTGACCCGGCAACTTCTGCACCATTTGTGAGCCGACACCGCTCCGTCCTGGAGCGGCTGCGTTTGCAACGCGCTTGTTTCCTGCCGGATTGCACTGAATTCTCGCTGGCACGCTTTTCGCTCTTCGCTCTGGTCGTTCGAACAGCCGAGAGCGGGGATGCCCGGAGTCAAACCCTACGATGAGATGCACGCGGAGGATGGCAGTGTTCGCGAACACTACCGTGCCTTCGCGTCATGGCTGGCCAGGACTCCCAGCGACCGTGTCGCGCAGAAGCGCGCAGAAGCGGATTCACTCTTTCATCGCGTCGGCATCACGTTCGCCGTCTATGGCGAAGAAGCGGGCACCGAGCGACTGATCCCCTTCGACATCGTGCCGCGCATCATTCCGGCGCGCGAATGGCAGCAACTCGCGGCCGGCCTGAAGCAGCGGGTGCGCGCGCTGAACGCGTTCATCGCGGACATTTATCACGGTCAGGAGATTCTCGCGGCCGGCCGGATTCCGGCTGAAGAGGTGCTGACCAACGGGCACTACCGGCCGGAGATGCAGGGCATCGACGTGCCGGGCTCGATCTATGCGCACATCGCCGGCATCGACGTCGTGCGTGCGGGCGCCGGCGAGTTCTACGTGCTGGAAGACAACCTGCGCGTGCCCTCCGGCGTGTCGTACATGCTCGAAGATCGCCGCATGATGATGCGGCTGTTCCCCGAACTGTTCGCCAGGCATTCGGTCGCGCCGGTCGAACACTATCCCGACCTGCTGCTCGAGAATCTCCGCAGTGTCGCGCCGCCGGGCGTCATCGATCCGACCGTCGCTCTGCTCACGCCGGGCGCCTGCAACAGCGCCTATTTCGAACACGCGTTTCTCGCGCAGCAGATGGGCATCGAACTGGTGGAGGGTCAGGATCTCTACATCGAAGACGAATTTCTCTACATGCGCACCACGCGCGGTCCGCAGCGCGTGGATGTCATCTATCGACGTATCGATGATGACTTTCTCGATCCGCTCGTGTTCCGCCCCGATTCCATGCTTGGCATTCCGGGGTTGCTGACGGCCTATCGTTCCGGTCACGTGACGGTCGCGAACGCAATCGGTACGGGCGTGGCGGACGACAAATCGATTTATCCGTACGTGCCCGAGATGGTGCGCTTCTATCTCGGCGAAGAGCCCATTCTCGCCAACGTGCCTACGTACGTTCTGCGTCGCAAGGAAGATCTCGATTACACGCTCGCACATCTGAGCGAACTGGTCGTCAAGGAAGTGCATGGCGCAGGCGGCTACGGAATGCTGATCGGGCCGACGGCAAGCCGTGCCCAGATCGAGCAATTCCGCGAACGCATCGTGCGCTCTCCGGAGAAATACATCGCTCAGCCGACGCTCACCCTGTCAGCCTGTCCGACCTTCGTGGAGGCGGGTGTGGCGCCGCGCCATCTCGATCTGCGGCCGTTCGTGCTGTCCGGCAAGGACGTCACGATGGTGCCTGGCGGGCTCACGCGCGTCGCATTGTGCGAAGGATCGCTGGTAGTGAATTCCTCGCAGGGCGGCGGCACCAAGGACACGTGGGTGCTGGAGACATGAGCGCAGTGGGTCATCCGTTGCAGCGCTCTGTGGGTCCGATGGCATGCTGAGCCGTACCGCAGACCATCTCTACTGGATGGCTCGTTATACCGAGCGGGCCGAGAATCTCGCACGCATGCTGGAGGTGAACTCACGCATGTCGCTGTTGCCGCAGGGAGCGGAAATCGTCGAGCAGGGATGGGTCGCGACGCTGACCATCATCGGGCTGCTGGATGCCTTCCGGCAGCGATACGGTGCGGTCACGCCGACCAATGCCATCGCCTTTCTGGTCTTCGACCGCGACAACCCGCAGAGCATTTACAGCTGCGTGCGTGCTGCCCGCGAAAACGCACGCGCAGTGCGCGGTACGCTCACATCGGAAATCTGGGAAACCATCAATGGAACCTGGCTCGACATGCGCGTGGCCGGTATGCGGTCCTCCTCGGACGCCGAGGTAGGCAATTTCTTCGACTGGGTGAAGCACCGGGCGCATCTCACGCGTGGCGTGATTCAGGGCACGATGCTGCGCGACGAGGCCTGGCATTTCGCGTGGCTTGGCACGTATCTGGAGCGCTCCGACAGCACTGCGCGAATTCTCGACGTCAAATATCACCTGCTGTTGCCGCGTGGCGAGAAGGTAGGTGGCGCGGCGGACTATTACCAATGGAGTGCGTTGCTGCACTCCGTCTCCGCATTCGAAATCTACCGGCGCGTGTATCGCGATCTGATCACGCCGCGCCGTGTGGCCGAACTGCTGGTGCTGCGCGATGACATGCCGCGCTCCATCCGCCGCTGCATGTCGCAGGTCCATACGCACCTGATGGCGGTGCGCAATGCACACTCCGCGGAAACCGAGAGGCGCGCCGGCGAACTGCAGGCATCGCTGCACTTTGGCCGCATCGAAGACATTTTCGACATCGGGCTGCACGAATATCTCATGCAGTTCATGGGCCGTACGCGCGATCTCGGCGAGCGCGTGTCGCGCGACTTCCTGGTATCGGCTGCGGATTGAAGTGGAGAGCTTCCGGGCAATGCCGCCGAACGGCTTTGCTGTCATGACTACTGGCGCCGGCCATTTCGCCTGTGCTCGTCGGTGAATGTTCCGGCCCGATCAGCGGAGACGACGATGGAACTGCACATACGACACGAAACCGTTTATCGCTATGACGAGTCGGTCAAGCGCAGCGTGCAGAGTCTGCGCCTGACGCCGCGGCGCGATCCGGTACAGCGGGCGCTGAACTGGAGCATCAGCGCACCGGGCCGTCAGCATGAGCAGATCGATACCTATGGCAATGTCGTGCACCTGCTCACGCTGGACGAACCGCATCGCGAGATCCGCATCGTGGTGAATGGCGTCGTCAGAACCGAAGACGCGGGACAGATGCTGCCCAACGACGGCAATCTCTCGCCGCTCACTTATCTGGCGCAGACGCCGCTTACGCGTGCGGATCCGGCCATCGCCGAGTTCGCGGGCAAGTGCCTGCCGCGCTCGGGCGGTCGCGGCGATGACTTGCTGAAACTTGCTGATGCAGTGAGCGGCACGATTCGCTACGAGCGCGGCGCGACCGATGTGCACGAGTCGGCAAGCCGTGCCTTCGCGCGCGGCAAAGGTGTGTGCCAGGATCAGGCGCACGTGTTCATTGCCGCGTGCCGATCCGCCGGGATTCCGGCGCGATACGTCAGCGGTTACATCTATACTGGCAACGACGGCGAGGTGGCCAGTCATGCCTGGGCGGATGCATGGCTGGGTCCGGATGTCGGCTGGATGGCCATCGACGTCACGCATCGCACGTTGGCGGGCGGCCAGCATTGCCGGTTGGCTGTCGGCCGCGATTACCTCGATGCCTGTCCGATCCGCGGCGTGCGGCGCGGCGGCGGTGCCGAGGCAATGCACGTGGCGGTGATCGTGGCGACGTCAGCACAACAACAATGACATGTCGTTGAGGGGCGCGATGATGGCGGCCACGGTTTTCATTTGTTCGTGAAGTCGTTCGCGCCGGTCGTCGCTCGATATACGAATTCCAAAGGCGGATTTCAGATGACGTATTGCGTGGGGATGTTGCTCGATTCAGGGATGGTGTTCCTCGCCGACTCGCGCACCAATGCCGGCGTGGATCAGATCAGCACCTTCCGCAAGGTGACGGTCTTCGAGAAGCCGTCGGACCGCGTCATGGTGCTGATGACCTCAGGCAATCTGGCAGTTGCCCAGTCACTGGTGAACATCCTGCGCGAGCGCACCCAGGCCGAGGGCGAAAGCCTGTACACGGTGCAGAACATGTTCGAAGCGGCTCACCACATCGGCTCGGTGCTGCGCGAAATACATCATCGCGACGGCGAAGCGCTGAAGGAGCACAACATCGAATTCAATACGTCGCTGATCTTCGGTGGCCAGATCGGTGCCGAAGCGCCGCGACTGTTCTGCATCTATGCGGCCGGCAACTTCATCGAGGCCACGGCGGATACTCCCTATTTCCAGATCGGCGAATCGAAGTACGGTAAACCCATTCTCGATCGCGTCATCACTCGCAGCACGAGTCTGGCGCAGGCGGCCAAATGTGCCCTGATATCGATGGACTCGACCATCCGCTCCAATCTGTCGGTGGGATTGCCGCTCGATCTCCTCAGTATCCATCGCGACGCGTTGCGTGTGCACAGTCACGTCAGCATCGATGAGAATCACGAGTATTTCCGCATGATCCGCACGCGCTGGAGCGAGAGCCTGCGCCACGCCTTTCATGACATGCCGGATCCGCAGTGGATGAGAAGATCCTGAAGAAAGTTGCCTGCGGAGCAGCCGCTACCGAATGACTTCCGCGACCGGCACCGCCGTGTCACCGGCAGCGCCGGGCGTCTTCTCTCCATCCTGCACACTGAGCAGCGTGCCATTTTCATGGGCAATCGCATCTTCCGTGCGCTTGTTCATGACAACGATACTGATGCGGCGATTGATGGGGCTGTCGGGCGAGTTCACGTCGAGCAGTACACTGGAGGCGAGGCCGATGACGCGGCCGATCTTCTGGTCCGTCAGGCCTCCATTCAGCAGCGCCCGCCGCGCGGCGTTGGCGCGGTCCGCTGACAATTCCCAGTTGCCGTAATTCGGGCGTCCGTAAGGACGGCTGTCGGTGTGCCCGCTGATGCTGATCCGGTTCGGGACGGCACCGATGATTGTCGCCAGTTCGCGCAGAATGGCATCGGCAAACGGTTCGAGCGTGTGACTGCCGAGAGGGAACATGGAGCGGCGTTCGTGATCGATGATCTGGATGCGCACGCCTTCGGGCGTGACGTCGAGCAGGATCTGATTCTTGAACTTCGCGAGGGACTCGCGCTGATCGATGGCTTCGCGCAGTTGTCGCAGCAGGCCGTCCAGACGTTCCTTGTCCAGGGCCTCGGCGGCTTTCTCCGCGTCCTCCGCACTTATTGTCGAACCATCCACCGCCGGTGCGTTGTCGCTCGCCGCGTCACTGCGATGCAGTTCCATGCCACCGCCGAGCCGGATCATGCTGGTGCTCGCGCCACCCGGACCCTGGATCGCAGTCGGCGAAGGCACCGTGCTGGTGCCGGCAACGGCAGATGGATTGCTGAAGTATTCGGAGATCGCGCCCTTCTGTTCCTCGGTGGTCGAACCCATGAGCCACATGAGCAGGAAGAACGCCATCATCGCCGTGGCGAAGTCGGCGAATGCCACCTTCCAGGAGCCACCGTGATGACCGTGAATGGACTTCCTGACGCGCTTGATGATGATCGGCCGCGCGTCCTGCGAGCTGGCAGCCATGACGCTTACGCCTTCTTGCCGCGCAATTGCGCTTCCAGATCCTTGAAGCTCGGACGCAGATCACCGGGGGTGGACTTGCGGCCGAATTCGATCGCGACCTGCGGCGGATGACCTTGCAGGAAACCGAGGATGCAGGTCTTGATGGTCATGTAGAAATGCGTTTCATCGCGCGCACGACGCTCCATCGCGTTGCTCATCGGGCCGATGAAGCCGTATGCCAGCAGAATGCCGAGGAACGTACCGACCAGTGCGGCGGCCACCTTCCTGCCGATCTCTTCGGGCGGACCGCCCAGCGCACTCATGGTGTTCACGATGCCGAGCACTGCTGCCACGATGCCGAAGCCGGGCATGGCATCGGCCACCTTGCTGATCGCGCTCGCCGGTTCGCCGGCATCGTGATGATGCGTTTCGATTTCCAGATCCATGAGCGCTTCGAGCTGATGCTGATCCATGTCGCCACTGATGATCAGGCGCAGATAGTCCTGGATGAATTCGGTGACGTGATGGTCTTTGAGAATGAGCGGTCGCTTGGCGAAGATTTCGCTCTTCTCCGGTTCTTCGATGACGCGCTCCAGGCCCATCATGCCTTCCTTGCGCGCAACCGACAGCAGGTCGTACATGACTGCGAACAGTGCCTGATAGTGCTGCTTGCTGAAGGGCGCACCCCTGAACAAGCCGGTCATGCCGCCCAGCGCGCGTTTGGTGACCCGCATGGGATTGGCGATGACGAAAGCGCCGGCGGCGGCACCGCATATGATCAGCACTTCGGAGGGCTGCCACAGTGCGCCAAGCTGACCGCCGTGAACGGCAAAACCTCCCAGGACGCAGCCCAGCACGATGACGATGCCGAGAATCAGATTCATGCAACGGGCCTCGAAACGAACTCAATTGCCGATCTGCGCACGGGCGTACACGCCGCAGACGATTCCTTCCGATGCGTGACCAGAGAGTCTCGATGAATGGCGCCAGATCGGCGGGTCAGGTCGGCAAAACAACCGCTCGGGACATAAATCGGCCGCGCCCGGCGTAGCTTGAGGCCGATCGACGGGAGTTCCCGCGATGGGGCAGAGGTCACGTATTTGAGCCGGGAAACGTGACCGCCAGCACCGTTTCCCGCCACAATGCAGTGCATGAACGTGACGATCCTCTCCGGCACGCATCGATTCCTGCGGGTGCTCGTGCTGTGCCTGATCGCCTCGGGCGCAGTGGCGCAATCCCTGCAGGTCATCGAACTCAGGTATCGCACCGCGCAGGAAGTGATCCCCGTGCTCCAGCCGCTTGTGGAATCGGGTGGAGCATTGAGCGGCAGCGACTACAAACTGTTCGTCCGTGCCAGCGCGGGCAATGTCGCGGAGTTGCGCCGCGTGCTGGCGCAACTCGATCAGCCGCCACGACAGTTGCTCATCGCCGTGCGTCGCGCCACACGGCAGAGCATTGAGCGTGAGGAGTTGTCGGGCAGTGCGGCGATCAGCAATCGCGGCATGACCGGATCGATCAGCACCAGCGACAGCGCAGTGCGAAAACAGGATGACGATGTGGCCAGTGTGCAGGTCATTGAAGGTGGCTCTGCCTATATCGCCACCGGAAGCAGCGTGCCGGTCGTCACGTCGATTGCAGCAGGTGGCCGGCGACCCTGGCTGGCAGCGAGCACTACCTATCGCGATATCAATAGCGGCTTTCTGGTTACGCCGCGTGTGTCCGGTACGCAGGTGAATCTGTCGATCGAACAGCAGGCCCAGCGAACAGGCACCGTGCAGGGCGCCGTCGACACCCAGAGCATCACCACTCAGGTGGTCGGCCAGCTCGATCGCTGGATATCGCTCGGTGGAGTTCAGGAATCTTCTGCGGTGCACGCGAGCGACATCGCCGGCCGACAGTACGCGACGCGCAGCGACGACCTCGAAGTGTGGGTCAGAGTGACCGAGCGCTAGTCGCGACTGCCGTGCGCAATCACTGGAAACCGGTTCTCGCCCTGATCGTCTGTTTGATCGGCGTGATGGGCATGTTTTCAGGACGGCCCATTTCGCGCGCACCGGGGGTGCTCGTCGAAGATGAGCCCATCCAGACACCGACGTCCGCCGCGCCGTTCGCACATGGTGATTTCGAACTCGCGCCGCAGGCGGCCTATGACATCACCGCGCGCGTCCTGTCCGTCGAACCGTACCGCGTCGACGGCGGAGCCGCGCTTTCACCCATCGACTTCGCCGTCGGCTGGGGACCCATGTCCGACAGTGCGGTGCTCGATCATTTCCGCGTCACGCAGGGCGGTCGCTTCTTCACCATCTATCCGGATGAGGAGGCGATCGACCTGGGCACTGCGTTGCTGGGCAGTGCGAACATGCATCTCATCCCGGCGGATTCGAACGTGCGCCGTCAGCTCAAAGGGGTGCGTCCCGGGAACGTAGTGCACCTGCGAGGCTATCTGGTGAACGCCAGCCGCGCCGACGGATTCACCTGGAATACCTCACTGACCCGCAACGACACCGGCGCCGGCGCCTGCGAACTGTTCTACGTGGAGTCGGTGGAGTCGCGCTGAGCTACTGTTGCGGCGCAGGTTTGCGCGGCAAGCGGCAGCGCACCAGCAGGCCCGGATGATTGTCGAGCAATTCGACCTGGGCGCGATGCAGTCGCATGACAGCGGCGACCAGACTCAGGCCCAGTCCGCTGCCGGTGGCGCGTCGATCGCGTTCCAGCCGGATGAAAGGTTCCAGTATTCGCTGGCGTTCCGCTGGCGGCACGCCTGGTCCGTTGTCGGCAACACTCAGCGTGATCTCATCACCCGCCACCGTGACGCCGACTTCGACACGACCGCCGTCGTGTACATACTTGAGCGCGTTCTCGACCAGATTCACGAGCGCCTGTGCCAGTAGTTGCTGGTTGCCCCGCAAAACGACGTGATCGACACCGCTGCGCACGAGGGTATGGCCGCGCGTCGCGGCTTCAGGTTGATACAGATCGACGATCTCACGCGCGAGTGCCCCGAGGTCAACGTCTTCCAGCGCCAGCTCGCGTGCATGTGCATCGGCCTGTGCGATCTGCAGCAGCGTGCCCAGCGTGCGCTGCACCCGCTCGAGTTCTTCGAGCGTCGATTCCATGACTTCGCGCGGGCCGGTCGGTACATCCGGATGTTGCAGAGCTTCTTCGATGCGCACACGCGCGCGATACAGCGGTGCGCGCAGATCGTGCGCCGCGCTGTCGAAAGTCGTGCGCAACAGGCTGGTCTGCTGTTCGATGCGCTCCAGCATGCGATTCACCGTGGCAGCCAGTTCGTCGAATTCGTCGTGTGTGCCCTCGACATCCAGTCGCTCGGAGAGCTCGCCGGACATGATGGTGTCGCACGTGCTGGCGACCGCGGCGATGCGACGACGTACGCGCTGGCTGTAGAGATACGTCACCAGTACTGACAGTGTCAGACACAGCCCCGTACCCCAGTACATCGCAGAGCGCAGCCGCGATGCCAGCCGTTTGCGTTCGAGAATGTCGGTGCCGACCAGCAACGTCAGGCCACCCGGCAGCCTGAAGACCTGCGCACGCACCGGATGCGCGACGACGCCGCCATGTTCGCTGGCATCGATCTCGAACTCGATCCACGAGCTGTTCGCGTCGATCTGCCGCGGCCAGCCGGCGATGTTGCCCGCAATGCGCTGACCGGTGGGATCCACCAGCAGATACACCGCGCCCGTGCGGCCCCAGTTGCCTGCGCGCAGATGCAGGGTCTCGATGAGCTGCGGCAGGCCGCCGCGATGGTAGTCGTCGATGAGCCCGTTCACTTCCGCCTGGATCACCACATCGACTTCGTGATCGAGCACGCGGGCCGTGAGGATGTAGACGCTGGTGAGCACCACCGCGATGCCCGCGGCAAAAATGACCACGAACAGTGCCGACAGGCGTGAGGTGGAAAGCCGGAACCGGCGCGGTGCTCGCGGAGCGTTGGGCATCGGCGAACTATAACCGCGCGACAGCGCTGTGTTCACACGGAGGTTCACCCGGCGCTGAGTGAAACCTCTCTGTCCGGGTCTCGCGCGCTGATCGGCCTGTCGCCCCGGATCAGTTCTCGTCCTTGAGCACGTAGCCGGCGCCGCGCACAGTGTGGATGAGCGGCTTGGAGAAGCCCTTGTCGACCGCGTTGCGCAGCCGACTCATGTGGACGTCGATGATGTTGGTCTGCGGATCGAAGTGCAGGTTCCAGACCCCTTCGAGCAGCATGGTGCGCGTGACCACCTGGTCTGGACGACGCAGCAGATACTCGAGCAGCTGGAATTCCTTGGCGGTGAGGTCGATGTTGCGACCTGCACGAGTGACACGTCGCGCCAGCAGATCCATTTCGAGATCGGCCAGCTGCAGCCGCGTGACTTCGGCGGCGGATGCGGTGCTGCGCCGGCTCAGCGCCTCGATGCGCGCCAGCAGTTCGGTAAAGGCGAAGGGCTTGGTCAGATAGTCGTCGCCGCCCGCCTTCAGGCCATGAACCCGATCGTCCACGGTGCCGAGCGCGGACAGGATCAGCACGGGCGTGCGATCGCTGTGTTCGCGCAGCGCACCGATGATGGCGAGTCCGTCGAGATAGGGCAGCTGGCGATCGGCGATGATCACATCGTAACGATGCTGTGTTGCCTTCGTCAGGCCGTCGCGTCCGTCGGCGCTGTGTTCGACGGTATAACCGCTTTCGCGCAGGCCTTTGACCAGATACTCGGCGGCCTGAAGGTCGTCTTCGATGAGCAGAAGGTGCATCGCAGAGGAATCCCTTGAAGACAATGAAGCCCTCCCCCGCGATGCGGAGGAGGGCGTGCTGGAGAACAGTTCCTGGCCGTTGCCGCTCATGGGGCACCTCAGCCGACGCGCACGGGGACGAAGATCTGCGCGTTGTCGCGCTCGATCAGCAGGGCCACGACCTTGCCGCTCTTGTCGGCGGCCTTGCGCAGATCCTGCACCGATTTCACGCGCGTACCGTTGACGCCGAGAATGATGTCGCCGGGACGTACGCCTGCATCGGCGGCGGGACCATCGACATCTTCCACCAGCAGCGAGCCTTCGGTCTCGGCCTGACGCTTCTCTTCCGGTGCCAGCGGACGGATCGCAAGTCCCAGCCTGGCGGCCGAATCCTGTGTATCGCCGTCGCGCGAGGCGACCTGTGTAGCTTCATCCTGGATCTCTTCGGGCCGCGCGGTCAGCACTTTCGTGCCGTGATCGCGCCACACCTCGATCTTCACCGGCGTACCGGGCTTGGTGTTGGCGATGATTCCCGGCACCTGCGACGACGTCTCGATGTCATCGCCATTCACCTTGAGAATCACATCGCCCGGTTTGATGCCGGCTTTCTCGCCGGGACTGCCGGACTCGACCATGCCGACCAGCGCGCCATGCGGCCGATCCAGTCCGAACGAGTCGGCGAGCTGTGCATCGACTTCCTGTATCGATACGCCGATGCGGCTGCGCGTCACCTTGCCGTGCGCGATGAGCTGATCCTTCACCTGGCTCGCCACGTCGATGGGCACTGCGAACGACAGGCCCATGTAGCCGCCCGTGCGGCTGTAGATCTGGGAGTTGATGCCGACCACCTCGCCGCGCAGGTTGAACAGCGGGCCACCGGAGTTGCCCGGGTTCACCGCCACGTCGGTCTGAATGAACGGTGTGTAGTTGGCCTCGCCGGGCATCGATCGTGAAGTCGCGCTCACCACGCCGGCGGTCACGCTGTTCTCGAAGCCGAACGGCGAACCGATCGCAATCACCCATTCACCCGGCTTGAGCCTGGAGGCATCGCCGAGTTTCACTGTCGGCAGATTCTTCGCATCGATCTTGATGACGGCCACGTCGGTACGGTCATCGACCCCGACAACTTTCGCTTCGTACTCGCGTCGGTCCGTCATCTTTACTGTGACCTGCGAGGCGCCGTCGACCACGTGTGCATTGGTGAGGATGTAGCCGTCGGGACTGACGATGAAGCCGGAGCCTTCGCCGTGCGCCGGCCGCGGTGTCATGTGCGGAATCTGGCCACCGCCGAAGCGGCGGAAGAACTCTTCGAACGGATCGTTCGGCTGACCCCGTGGGTTCGAGAAGTTGCTGACGGGTTGCGCCTTCTCGACGACCGCTACGTTGACGACCGCCGGTCCGTAGCGCTCCACGAGCGCAGTGAAATCGGGAAGTGCCCCCGTGAGATTGACCGGCGCCGCCGTTGCGACGGGCGCTGCGGTTGCAGACGAATCGCCGATGCTCGAGGCGATCTGATCCTGCGAACACGCGGTCACGGAGAATCCGATCGCCGCGATCCACATCGAAACCCTTACAAAATTCGCCGCCATAAGTACTCCGCCGTGATGGTTGAACGAAGCGTTCTTCAGGACGCCCGGCTGTCACAAGTCTGTGTCGCAATCAGACGCCCACCGGCGAGGAAAGTTTGGGCGCGCACCGAACCGATTCCAGTTTCTTACAAAGAATTCATGGCTATGTGCCTGGAAACGCCATGTTTTCAGTAGCTTGCAGAGGTTTTTGGCCCACTGCATTGCGCCCGCTTTTTCAGACTGGGCCGGCCTTCGCCGGGAACGATGCGGCGCGATTGATTGCAACGCAGAACGTCGTCTAATTGGCAGAACCTCGAGGAGTCTGAAGTGACGGACGATGCCGATCTGGTGCGGCGGATGCTGGCGGGCGAGGAACGTGCTTTCAACACGTTCTTCGAGACCTTCTTTCCGCGCGTCTATCGGTTTGCGCTGCCGCGGCTCGGTGGTCAGCCCGAAGCAGCGCGCGAGGTGGTGCAGGCAACGCTGATCAAGGCCATGCGCAGTCTCTCCGGCTATCGCGGCGATGCCGCGCTCTTCAGCTGGATCTGCCAGATCTGTCGGCATCAGATCGTCGACCATCTGCGCGCCGATCGCCGGCACTCGAAGCACGTGGTGCTGCTCGAGGACAGCCCGGAAATACGCGCCGCGCTGGAAGCCATCGAAGCACCGCTGGAAGACGAGCCCGCGCATCGGTATGGCAGTGAAGAGACGCGTCGGCTGGTACGCAGTGTGTTGGACCGGCTGCCTTCGCGTTACGGTGACGTGCTGGAATGGAAATATGTGGAGGGACGTTCGGTAGAAGAAATCGGCGAACGCCTCGGCATCGGTCATGCCGCGGCGCAGTCAATGCTGGCTCGTGCGCGCACCTCATTCCGTGAAGCGCTCGAGACGGTCTTCGGTTCCACGGCTGCTGACGTGCTCGCAGGCATGCGCGGCGCCAACTGACGGAATACTCCAATGAACGAACGGCATGACCCGATCGACAATGACTCAGACGAAAGCATTCGTGAGTTGCTGCGCGCAGCCGGTACGCGCGATCTGCCGCCGGCTGATGTGATGAACGAAGTGCGACAGGCCGTACACGCCGAGTGGCGCGCGGTCGTGAACCAGAAGCGTCGGCGCAGTCGATTCGTCGCATTTGGCGCCGCCGCCAGCGTGGCGGTCGCCGCCATTGCCGCAACGGTGGTGTTGCGATTGACGCCTGCCACGGCCGAGCCGGTGGCGCAGGTGGCGCGCGTCGCCGGTTCGCTGCAGATCGCGCTCGATGACGCCGACCGATGGCGCGTGGTGAAGGTAGGCGAGTCTCTCAATGCGGGCGCGTTGCTGCGCACGGATGCAGGAACGCGCGTGGCGCTGGATTTCGGTCATGGCCTGTCCGTGCGTATCGACGATGGTTCGATGATCGAACTGAAGTCAGCCCGGCAACTGGAACTCGAAAGCGGCGCGGTGTACGTGGACGCAGCACCGCAGAACGAAGCTCAGTCGCAGCCGCTCGTCATCGAGACACTGCTTGGTTCGGTGCGGCATCTGGGGACCCAGTATCAGGTGCGAACGCAGCGCGACGGCATAGATGTCAGCGTGCGCGAAGGGCGTATCGAAATTTCCGGCAAGCAGGGACTGATCCAGGCGACAGCAGGCGAGCAACTCGTTCTGACGGCCGACAAGCTCGAGCGCAGTACGATCGCCGCTACGGATCCACGCTGGGAATGGGCCAGCGACATTGCGCCGGTGTTCGATATCGAACGCCAGCCGCTCGCTGCATTCCTCGACTGGGCAGCGCGGGAGACCGGCAAACATCTCGTCTATGCAACGCCTGAAGTCAGTGAGCGGGCAGCAACACTGATACTGCGTGGCTCAGTGCGCAATCTGCCACCCGAGCAGGCGCTCAATGCCGTACTGGCGACAACGCCGTTCAAGCACAGCGACGATGCGACGCAGATCCGCATCGAGCTGTAACCCGGTTCGCGGGTCACGATCGTGTTTCCCGAACTGCGACCGTGACCGATCCTGCAAGCAGCCCTGACGAATGCCTGTCACCGGCGGGCTACTGGTGGCTGGCAGCGCGTGTGCCTCTGCTCATATTTCTCATCGCAGGCGGCACGCTGGCGTTCTCCGACATCGACGTGTGGATCGCACGCACTCTGTTCTTTGCTCAGGGCCGCTGGCTCGGCGCCGACAGTGTATGGACCGGCGATATCGTGCACGTTGCAGGCGGATTGCTGGTGCGGCTCGCGTTGCTCGCCGCGCTGGCGATGTGGGCCGGCAGCTTTGCAAGCAGTGCGCTGCGGTACTGGCGGCGTCCTGCGGGCTATCTGTTGCTGGCTGCGGGTCTGTCCGTCGGTGTGGTCGGATTGCTCAAGCACGTCACCAACATCGACTGTCCCTGGGATCTGGTGCCGTTCGGCGGACGCTTTCCGTACGTCCATCTCTTTGCCGATCGTCCTGACAATCTGCGCAGGGCAGCGTGCTTTCCGGCCGCTCATGCCAGTTCCGGCTATGCATTCATGTCGCTGTACTTCGTTGCGCTCGAGCATAGCCGCCGATGGGCCCGGCGCGGACTGTGGCTGGGTATCGCAATCGGGCTGGTTTTCGGCATCTCGCAGCAGAGCCGCGGTGCACATTTTCTGTCGCACGATTTGTGGGCAGCAATGCTCGCGTGGCTCATCAGTCTCAGCGTGTACTGTTTCGTATTCCGCTGCCGGATTCTGGAATCCGATCGCTGCAACGACGGAGCAGTCGCGGCGGGTACCGCGATGCGCCTGCGAAACATGAAAGTCAGGACAGGCAGGCGCTAACATGCGCGCTCCTGCATCCTGTCAGCATGGGTCTTGTTCGAATCCGTCCCAAATTCCCCGCATTTCTGCCGCAACCTGTTAGCAGGTCTGCTGCTGCTTTTCATCGGCAAAGCGTTCGCAGCCGGATTTGCGGGGCAACGCATCGCCGACGTGCTCGATGGGCTGCGCGCTCAGGGACTGACCTTCATCTACAACACCGAAATCGTCGGCGACGATCTGCGGGTGACTGCGGAACCACACTCGAGCGCAGGGCTGGCACTGGCGCGGGAGATTCTGTCGCCGTACGGCCTGACGCTCACTGAAGTTGCAACTGACACGTTTGCAGTCGTGCGCGCTGCGGCTCCGGCCGGCGCGACAGATGCGACGGATGCCCGGTCGAAATCCACGGCGGCTCCAGTCAAGGCCGAAGAGGTGGTGGTACAGACCAGTCGCTATGTACTCGCGACTGACATCGAAGGACTGCATGCCTTCCTCGATCAAAGGCAGGTGGCGAACATGCCGCGGCTCGGCGATGAAACGTTGCAGGCAGTGCAGCGCCTGCCCGGCGCAGCAGTCAACGGCGTGTCCAGCCTGGGGCCCATTCGTGGCGGCGCGCCCAATGAAACGGCCATCCTGCTCGATGGCCTGCGACTCTATGAGCCATTTCATCTCAAGAACTACCTGAGCCCGATCAGCCTGCTGGATTCGCGGGTGATCGGTGGCCTCGATGTCTACTTCGGCGGATTCCCCGTCAATTACGGCGATCGCATGAGCGGCATCATCGATGCCCATTCGGTGCGCCCGACGACGCCGCGCTACTACGAACTCGGGCTCACGCTGTTTCATGCCAGCGCGCTCGGCTACGGCACGTTCGACGATGAGCGCGCCAGCCTGCTGGTCTCGGCGCGACGCAGCAATCTGGGTGAGCTCGCAGGACTTGCGGAGAACGATTTCGGGCGGCCGACCTATGCCGATGGCTTTGCGCGCCTCGACTATCGGCTCAACGATTCGACACGCATGTCTCTCAGCACGCTGTTGTCGCACGATCGGGTCACGGCGATCCGCGACTCCGCCGAGCGCGCACAGGACGAATCCAGCAACGCTTATACCTGGGCAACGCTGGAGCACGACTGGTCGGAGGATTTTTCCAGCCGGCTGATTGCGTCGTACACGTCGGTGCAGGATGAGCGGCAAGGATTCGTGGATGACCCGGGACGACGAGCCGGCAACGTCACCGACAACCGGCGCTTCAGTGTCATCGGTCTCAAACTCGATGACGAACTCGACTCAGGCCGCTGGACGCACCGCTTTGGCGGTGAACTGCGGCGACTGTGGTCCGAATACGAATATGCAGCGGATGTACATTTCGCTGCCGACTATCCGTTCCCCGGCTCGCCTGAGCGCAGCGATGTGCGCTCGGTGCTGCTGCATCCCGATGGTTTCGAAGGTTCGGCTTACTGGGATATCCGCCTCGATCTGAACGCTCACTGGACTTTCGAAGGCGGCTGGCGTGTCGACACGCAGACCTATGACGGGTCGGGCGATTCGGCGCAATCCAGTCCGCGCCTCAGTGTGTTGTACAACGCCAGTCGCAATACCCGCGTGCGGGCCAGCTGGGGCCGCTTCTATCAGTCGCAGGGCATCAACGAATTGCAGGTGGAAGACGGCGTCGACCACTTCTATCCGGCGCAGCACGCCAATCACACCATCGTCAGTCTCGAGCATTCGTTCGATGAGGCGCTCGATGCGCGTGTGGAGCTGTATCGCAAGGACTACCGCAGGGTGAATCCGCGCTTCGAGAATCTGTTCGATCCGCTGGTGCTGCTGCCGGAACTGGAGTTCGACCGCGTCATGATCGTGCCCGACACGGCGCGTGCCGACGGTATCGAGGTATGGCTCAACTGGCATCCCGGCGGACCGTGGAGCGGCTGGCTGAGCTACACCTGGTCGCAGGTACAGGATCGCATCGGCGGTATCGATGAATATCGCAGCTGGGACCAGCGTCACGCAGCGAGCCTGGGCATCGCATGGAGCAACGGTCCGTGGTCGGCCACACTGGCCAACTCGTTCCATACCGGGTGGCCGACGACGCAGCTCAGCCTGGCGCCGGCATCCACCGCGAACACATCGCCAGTCGTGGTGGGGCCGCGCAATGCAGTCCGCTTCGACGACTACGATTCGCTCGACTTGCGCGTCACGCGTACCTTCCGTATGAACCGCGGCGAACTCGATGTGTTCGTGGAGGCGACCAATCTCACCTCACGTCGCAATCCGTGTTGCACCGAGTACAGCGTGGCTACGGACGACGATGGCTCGCTCGTTCTCAGACCCAACACCGATTACTGGTTGCCTCTGGTGCCCTCGATCGGCGTGCTGTGGCGGTATGGGAGGAGATGAAGCTTCTTTTGCGCTCATCTCTCCTGGTCAGTCTCCCAGTTTCTCCTTCAGTTCGTTCAGTTCCTCGCGCAGTTCGGCCACGAGTTCCTCGAGACGCTGGATGCGTTCGGATTGCGGGGCGGGGCGCGCTTCCGCGGGTTGTTGCGGCGGCAGGTCCGTGAAGTCGATGTCGCCGCTGAACAGATGGGCGTAGCGCGCATCGCGCCGGCCCGGCTCGCGCGGCAGCTGTGCGACATAAGGACCGTCCCCGCGCGTAGCGAGATTCGTCAGCGCCGTATCGACCTCGCTGACGTCGTTCACGGGCGCCATGCGGGCGCAGCGCGTGCGCAGTTCGCCGGGTGTCTGCGCGCCGCGAACCAGCAGTTCGCAGACGATGGCGGTTTCCAGGGCGCTGAAGTCCGGGGCGCCGAAACCGGTATTGCAGAAGCGGTGCTGATACTTGGGCACACGGCTGCCGAACCCGGACTTCTCCAGGATGAGATGCTTGCGGGCGAGAGAATCGAGCGTCTGCTGCACCGTACGTTCATCGAGATCCATGATGGGATCGCGATTGCTTTTCTGATTGCAGGCGTTGGTCATTGCGTTGAGCGACAGCGGATACTGATCGGGCGTGGTGATGGCCTTTTCGATCAGGCAGCCGATCACGCGGGCTTCGAGGGCGGTCAGCTCGATGTTCACGACGCATCCTTATTCGATTTGGTTTGGAGAATATAAAGAAGCGCACCGGCTTTGTCGGTAGCCGCAGCTGCCGCAGAAGGGTCCGACGGCACGCGAAACGGCCATGCTGTGCGGCAAGTCAGAGTTTCGAAGCGGGAAACCCACGCCTTTTTCTCAGCCTGCGAGCGCGCTTTGCCTGCCGGCCGCGCCCTGCAGTGGTCGGGGTTGTGCTGGCGAGCCGACAAAGTCGGCTCTCTTGCTTTAGAATTGCCCGCCTTTTCGGCATTCGCAGCGAGTCACCCTTGCTCAATCTTTCCCTGCCGCTCGATCCGCTCGAGGCGCAGCGCCCGAGCGTCCCCGAAGCACCCGCGCGCCTGCGCGAGATTCCGTACAACTACACCTCGTTCTCGGATCGCGAGATCGTGATCCGGCTGCTGGGCGAACCCATCTGGCGCATCCTCGATGAGTTGCGCAGTGAGCGGCGCACCGGTCGCTCGGCCCGCATGCTCTACGAAGTGCTCGGCGACATCTGGGTGGTACAGCGCAACCCGTACCTGCAGGACGATCTGCTCGACAATCCGAAGCGGCGCCGTCTGTTGATCGAAGCGTTGCATCACCGTCTGAATGAAGTGGAGCGTCGGCGCGAACCCGGGCAGCGCGACGGCCTGCCTGAGCGACGCCTCGAGCCCGCAGATCTCGAACGCGATCGCAAGGTGGGTGAACTGTTGCAGGCTGCGCGCGCTGCGGTCGAATCGTTCGCCAGCGAGTTCGAACGCGTGAGTGTCCTGCGCAAGAAGGCGCGGCGGCTCTTCGAGCGCCATACGCGCGAGGACTGCATTCGCTTCGACGCTTTCGCACGAGTTTCGCACGTCACGGATGCGACCGATTGGCGCATCGAATATCCCTTCGTGGTGCTGTCGCCCGATGCCGAAACCGAAATTCCGGCGCTGGTGCGTGCCTGCATCGAACTGGGTCTCACCGTCATTCCGCGCGGCGGCGGAACCGGCTACACCGGCGGCGCCATTCCGCTCACATCGATGTCCGCGGTGATCAACACCGAAAAGCTGGAACGGCTCGATCCGGTAGAGATGTCGGATCTGCCCGGCGTCGAGGGCAAGGTACCCACCGTGTTCAGCGAAGCCGGCGTCGTCACACGCCGCGTATCCAATGCCGCTGAACAGGCGGGTTTTGTTTTCGCTGTCGATCCCACTTCGGCAGATGCTTCGTGCATCGGTGGCAACGTCGCAATGAATGCCGGCGGCAAGAAGGCCGTTCTGTGGGGCACCGCGGTCGACAACCTCGCCTGGTGGCGCATGGTCGATCCGGAAGGCAACTGGCTCGAAGTGACGCGCCTGGCGCACAACCGCGGCAAGATTCACGAAGTCGATGTCGCCTCCTTCGATCTGGTGTGGAAGGACGGGCGCGAACATCCCGACAGGGCACGCATCGTCAATACGGCGCGCATCGACATCGAGGGCCGCAAGTTCCGCAAGGTCGGACTCGGCAAGGATGTGACCGACAAGTTCCTCGGCGGTCTGCCGGGCGTGCAGAAGGAAGGCTGCGACGGACTCATTACGTCCGCCCGGTGGGTACTGCATCGCATGCCGAAGTTCACGCGCACGGTATGCATGGAATTCTTCGGTCACGCCCGCCATGCAATTCCATCCATTGTCGAGATCAAGAATTTTCTGGATCGCGAAGCAAAAACCTCGGGAGTGCAGCTCGCAGGTCTGGAGCACCTGGACGAGCGCTATCTGCGTGCGGTGGGTTACGCCACCAAATCCAAGCGCGGCACATTGCCGAAGATGGTGCTGCTCGGCGACATCGTCGGTGATGATGAAGATGCCGTCGCGCGCGTGACTTCCGAAGTCGTGCGCCTTGCCAACGCGCGTGCGGGCGAAGGCTTCGTCGCCGTGAATCCCGATGCGCGCAGGAAGTTCTGGCTCGATCGCTCGCGCACGGCGGCCATCGCCCGCCACACCAACGCCTTCAAGATCAACGAGGACGTGGTGATTCCGCTCGATCGCATGGGCGACTACACGGATGCCATCGAGCGCATCAACATCGAGTTGTCGTTCAAGAACAAACTGCGGCTGCTGGATGAACTCGCGGGCTATTTCGCCGGCGAGATCGAAATCGGCAAGGTCGACGATCCCGACATGGCGAATGTGCCGCGCGATGAGCTGATCGGCGATCGGCAGGAGCAGGCCCGACAGATCATCGCGGCTGCACGTGCGCGCTGGAACTATCTTTACGAACACCTCGACACGGCCGTGGAAGATGCGCTGCCTGCGCTCGATGCGCTGGGCTTTCAGCCCATGCGCGGCGATTTCGAAACGCGCGTGCAGAAAGAGCCGGGCGTGCGGCTGTTCGATCTGGTGCAGGATCGCTCCATCCGCACTTCCTGGAAGACGGAGGTGCGCTCGCATCTGCGTCAGCTCTTCGTTGGCGGTGCCTTTGCGCCGGTGCTGCAGACCGTGTTGGAGATCCACAAGCGGGTACTGCGCGGTCGCGTGTGGGTCGCGCTGCACATGCACGCCGGAGACGGCAATGTGCACACCAACATTCCGGTGAACTCCGACGACTACGAGATGCTGCGCGAGGCCAATCGTGCGGTCGAACGCATCATGAAGATCGCGCGCAGTCTCAACGGCGTGATTTCCGGCGAGCACGGCATCGGAATCACCAAGCTCGAATTTCTCAGCGATGCGGAGACGGAGGATTTCCGCCGCTACAAGGAGCGCGTCGATCCGGACGGCCGATTCAACAAGGGCAAGCTCATGCCCGGCGGCGATCTGCGCAACGCCTACACACCGAGCTTCAACCTGATGGGCCACGAATCGCTCATCATGCAGCAGTCGGACATCAATTCCATCGCCGATGCCATCAAGGACTGTCTGCGCTGCGGCAAGTGCAAACCGGTGTGCGCGACTCACGTGCCGCGCGCCAATCTGCTCTATTCGCCGCGCAACAAGATCCTCGCCACCTCGCTGCTGATCGAAGCCTTCCTGTACGAAGAGCAGACGCGGCGCGGTGTCTCGATCCGTCACTTCGATGAGTTCTCCGACGTGGCCGATCACTGCACCGTGTGTCACAAGTGCGTGACGCCGTGCCCCGTGAAGATCGATTTCGGCGACGTCTCCATGGCCATGCGCGATCTGCTGCGCCGCATGGGCAAGAAGCGGTTCAATCCGGGCACCGCCGCGTCGATGTTCTTTCTGAACGCCACCAATCCGGAAACCATCAAGGCAACGCGCAAGGTCATGCTCGACTGGGGCTTCAAGGCGCAGCGGCTGGCGAATCGCACGATCGGTAAGCTGGCGTCATCGCAGACCCGGCGTCCACCTGCAACGACGGGCAAGGCGCCGCTGAAGGAGCAGGTGCTGCACTTCGTCAACAAGAAGATGCCGGGTGGGTTGCCGAAGAGGACTGCGCGGGCGCTGCTCGACATCGAGGATCGGCACTACGTGCCCATCATCCGCGATCCGGTGCGCACCAACAGCGAATCCGAGGCGGTGTTCTATTTTCCGGGCTGCGGATCGGAGCGTCTGTTCTCGCAGGTGGGTCTCGCCACGCAGGCGATGCTGTGGCACGTCGGTGTGCAGACCGTGCTGCCGCCCGGCTATGTCTGCTGCGGCTATCCGCAGCGCGGCAACGGCAATTTCGACAAGGCGGAACAGATGATCACGGACAATCGTGTGCTGTTCCACCGTGTGGCGAACACGCTCAACTATCTTGATATCAAGACCGTGGTGGTGAGCTGCGGAACCTGCTACGACCAGCTGCAGGGCTACAAATTCGAGGAGATCTTTCCGGGCTGCCGCATCGTCGACATCCATGAGTATCTGATGGAACGCGGCGTGAAACTCGAAGGGGTGACCGGCGTGCGTTACATGTATCACGACCCCTGCCACACGCCGATCAAGCAGCACGATCCCCTCAAGGTCGTGAACACGCTGATCAATTCCCAGGTCAACGGCACGGTGGAAAAGAACGATCGCTGCTGCGGCGAATCGGGCACCTTCGCCGTATCGCGCCCCGACGTTGCCACGCAGGTGCGCTTCCGCAAGGAACAGGAAATGCGCGCCGGCGCGAACAAGCTGCGCGCCGACGGTTTCAAGGGCGAAGTGAAGATCCTGACCTCCTGCCCGTCGTGCCTGCAGGGACTGAAACGTTACAACGACGATTCGGATACCGAGGCCGATTACATCGTCATCGAAATTGCGCGTCACGTACTCGGCGAGGATTGGTTGCCGACCTACGTGAAGGCTGCCAACACCGGCGGCATCGAGCGCGTGCTCGTCTGAAGAGGGAATGCCGCGAAGCGCAGGGAGCGCAAGAAAGTGCAGCCGGGAGCGCCGAATGAGCATCGAGCAAGGACTCTTCAGGGAGTCCTTGCAGCTTCGGATGCTGCATCCGCTGATGGTGTGGGTCCGGCTTCAGCCGGACGTCATGGCCACGGCCATTGTGTCGACTGCGTCGATGCCGTCAGGCTGAAGCCTGACCCACAAGAGAGCCTGACGCGCCGGATGAGCATCGAGCAAGGACAGCTTCGGATGCTGCATCCGCTGATGGTGTGGGTCCGGCTTCAGCCGGACGTCATGGCCACGGCCATTCTGTCGACTGTGTCGATGCCGTCAGGCTGAAGCCTGACCTACAAAAGAGCCTGACGCGCCGAATGAGCATCGAGGACTCTTCAGGGAGTCCTTGCAACTTCGGATGCTGCATCCGCTGATGGTGTGGGTCCGGCTTCAGCCGGACGTCATGGCACGGCCATTCTGTCGACTGCGTCGATGCCGTCAGGCTGAAGCCTGACCCACAAGAGATCCTGACCCACAGGACCTGACCCACAGAACCTGACCCACAGAACCTGACCCACAGGACCTGACCCACAAAGGAATCTGACCCACAGACGGACGCAGCCGATGTGTTGCTGCTTTGATGAGGTCCATGCTCTCTGCGTGAAATCTCCTCCTCCTGTTCCGAACCCTCCGTGCAGTGCGTGATCTCCGTGTGCACCTTCCGGCCTGGACGCCGGCGCTCGTGTGGAACCGCTCAGTCGTGCCGGGCGTTTGCGGACAATGACAGCGGGACCCGCCACTTCGACTGCACACCCTTCGACGCTCTTCGAGCCTGGCCGCAACTGCTGGCGCATCGAGCCTGCGTCGCGCGTGGCGTTTCTGATCGACGGCGATTCCTACTTCAAGGCGCTGGTCAGTGCCGCGCGGCGGGCCCAGCGCTCCATCCTGATCACGGGCTGGGACTTCCACAGTCGCACGCGCTTGCTCTGTCCGCAGGACAATGAAGGCAAGGAGTTGCTGCTCGGCGATTTTCTCAATGAGCTCGCGCGAACGCGCCCGGATCTTCAGATTCACATACTGATCTGGGACTACCCGATGATTTTCGGCCTCGACCGTGAGTGGGCGCCGTTGTACGGACTGGGCTGGAAGCCGCATCGCCGCGTGCATCTGCGTTACGACAACACACACCCGGTCGGGGGTTCGCATCATCAGAAGATCGTGGTCATCGACGACACGATGGCCTTCAACGGCGGCATCGATCTGACGGCGCGGCGCTGGGATACCTGCGACCACGCTGCGAAGCAGGAACATCGTGTGGCGGGCAACACCGCGTATCCGCCCTTTCACGACATGATGATGGCGGTCGAAGGAGCTGCCGCTGCGGCGCTGGGAGAACTGGTGCGAGAACGCTGGCGAGTGGCCACGGGGCATGTGCTGCCTGCGCCGACGCAGCGGCGCAGCTATTGGCCTCCGCGCCGACGTCGCATGAGACATCCGCTGGCTTCGCCATGGCACGCGGACCTGCCCGCCGACATCAGCGATGTCGATGTGGCCATCGCGCGCACATCGCCGCCGGGGAACGGGCACGAGGCAGTGCGCGAAATCGACGCGCTGTACGCTGACATGATCGCCGCCGCGCGTGTGCGCATCTACATCGAGAACCAGTATTTCACGGCCGATCGCGTCGGCGATGCGCTCGAGGCGCGGCTGCGCGAGGCAGAGGGACCGGAAGTTTTCGTGGTCCTGCGCAAGCTCAGCCATGGCTGGCTGGAAGAAATGACCATGGAGGCCTTGCGCACGCGTCTGATCGCGCGGCTCAGAGAGGCGGATGCGCATCAGCGCCTGCGTGTCGTCTATCCCTACATCGACGGCCTCGAGGAAGGCACGTGCATCGACGTGCATTCCAAAATGATGATCATCGACGACGAGCTGGTCCGTATCGGTTCGGCCAACATCGCGAATCGCTCGATGGGCATGGATACCGAATGCGATCTCACCATTGAGGCGCGAGGTCGGGCCGATGTGCAGCAGGCCATTCGTACATTTCGTGCCCGCCTGCTCGCCGAGCATCTGGGATCGAGCGAAGCTCAGGTACAGGAAGTGCTGAAACGCACGGGCCGACTTGCAGCGGTGGTAGATGAACTGCGTGATGAGCGGCGTACCCTGCGCGATCTCGAAGACACTCCGCAGACAGAGCCACTGCTGAATGTCGCAAGCGTTGCCGATCCGGAAAAGCCGGTCGAGCTTGCGGACCTGATGAAGATTTTCAGTGCCGACGACGAGGTCGAACATCACGCGTTGCCGCAGAGGTCGCCGTGGCGCAGCGCGCTCGTCGCGCTGGTGATTCTCGCGGGCCTGACGGCGCTGTGGCGATTGACGCCGGCGTCAGAGCTGTTCGACGCCCGCCGCATTGCCGGCTGGGCCCGCGATCTTGGCGGCCACTGGTGGGCGCCGGTACTGACCGTGCTTGCGTACACGCCGGCAGCAATCGTCATGTTTCCGCGTTCGGCGATCACGTTGTTTGCAGTCGTCGCCTTCGGACCCTGGATGGGATTCGTCTACGCCATGACGGGCCTCGAACTCGCCGCGTGGATCACTTACATCGCCGGCCAGCAGCTCGACCGCGACACGGTGCGTCGCATGGCCGGTCGCAAGTTGAACGATGTGATCCAGGTGATGCGTCGGCGCGGCCTGATCGCCATGACGGCACTTCGACTGGTGCCGCTCGCGCCATTTACCGTCGAAGGCGTCGTTGCCGGTGCCGTGGGCATCCGTCTGTGGCATTTCATGCTGGGCACGGCCATCGGCATGTTGCCCGGCACGCTCGCCGCTACCGTGTTCGGACACCAACTCGCCGCTGTCATGGAAGGCAGCGCGCGCATCAATTACTGGCTGCTGGGTGGCGCGATCGCACTCGTACTGCTTGCCACCTGGGCGGTGCGCCGCTGGCTGATTCGTTCCGCTGAGCAGCTGCGCGACGATGCGAATCAGGCGCACGACATGCACTTGCGCGCCAGGCAGTCGCCGGGGTCGGGCCATGGCGTCGGCAGAGCCAACGCCGCCTGAATCAGGGTGCAGCGATCCGGCTTCGCTGCTCACCATCGGTTCCTACAACATCCACAGTGGCGTCGGCCTCGACCGCCAGCGCAGTGCAGCGCGCATTGCGCGCGTATTGCGGGAGATGCGCTGCGATCTGTACGCGCTCCAGGAAGTCGACAATCAGCCCGGCGATCACGAAGAGTCCATGCAACTCGAACGGTTTGCGCGTGAACTCAACATGACGGCAGTGCCCGGTCTGCGCATCGTCAGACGCACGGGTGAGTACGGCAATGCCATCCTGACCCGCCTGCCGGTGCTGAGCGTGCGCCGCCACGATCTGAGTCATTCATGGTTCGAGCCGCGTGGCGCGATCGATCTTCAGGTCGACGTGGCCGGTCAGCCGCTGCGCATCATCGCCACGCATCTGGGACTGCGGCGCAAGGAACGGCGCAAGCAATGGCTGGCGCTGATGGCGGCACTGGCGGAGCTTCCCAATGTGCCCACGGTACTGCTGGGTGACATGAACGAGTGGTATCGCGGCGCCGCGACTCTGCGCGAAGCGCACCGCATTTTCGGCGAACCGCCGGCGCCGCCCGCATTCCCGGCGTTTGCGCCCGTGCTTGCACTCACGCGTATCTGGGTCCGACCGCGCGCTGCAATACTCGGTGTGGAAGTGCATCGCACCGCGCTCTCACGCAGCGCGTCGGATCATTTGCCGCTGAAGGCGACGATAGATATGAGACGGGTGACGGAAGGGAGTGACGAGTGACGAGCAAGAAGGTTGTGTCCCGATCAGACATCCTGAGCCTCTTGCTCGTCACTCGTCACCCTGACGGCGACGTTACTGGTGCGCGGCCAGGATGCGCGCCTTGCTGGCTTCATAATCCGCATCGCTCAGCGCACCCAGTTCGTGCAATCGATGATGCTCGCGCATCTCATCGCGGAGAAATTGAGGTCTGGGTTGCGGCCGCGCTTGTTTGGCGGCGCTGATGCTCTTGATGACTTCCACGAAAAAGCGACGACCGGATTTGGCGCTGCCGATGCTGCCCGCGGCATTCACCAGGATGGCCTCGCCGTGCACGCTGTGGAACTGCAACGACTCGGTCGTTCGGCGCAGAAACAGCAGCAGCGCCCCGCTGCCCGGCAACAGGCAGGCACCGCCCACCATGAATCCGGGGTGACTCCAGCTCGGGGGCCTGGCGGTGAACGCGAACCAGAAGCCCGCTGCGCAGGCGAGCAGAAGCAAAACGAAGGCAGCAAGCCACGCCCACGCGACGTGACGCACGATGACCGGGCGCGGATTGGCGAAGCGCAGATCGAGGACGTACTTGAGCGCAGGCTCCTTGCCGCGCTGGCTGCGCACCCCGAGATAGTGATCTTCCAGCAACGACAGTTCGGTTTCGCAGCGCGGCAGTCTGCTGGCGAGCTGGAAACGGGCGAGCGTCTTGCGGTGTGGATGTCGCAGCGCAGTGGCGGCGATATCGGGTGTCGATTCCAGCGAGATGTGCTCGGCCCTGGCGACGGCCGGTCTTCCTGACTCCAGGGATGCAACTCGAGCATTCACGTCGGATTTCACCTTTGCGGACGCATCCTGCTGCGTCCGTCTGTTCCGCGCCGGCGCCACACGGCCGGCTGCGTCGGAAATGCTAGGACGGATGTCGCGCTGCTCACGAGAGCTGCGTCACATGCCGTCATGCGATGGTGACTTTCACATCGGGATACTGCGGCCCTCCCTGAGCGTCACAGCACAAGTGTTAAATGCAGGTGTCTCCGACAACGCTGTCGGCGGCCGAACACCGCCGACGGCTGTCATCCGGGCAGACGCGGCTGCCGAGTGCAGCTTCCGCGATCAGGTCGAACCGTCAATCTCGATGAAGCGCAGAAATTCCGCCCGCGTGCGTGCGTCCTCGCGAAAGGCACCCAGCATCTTGCTGGTCACCATCGATACTCCGCGCTTGTGCACGCCCCGGGTGGTCATGCACTGGTGGGACGCGTCGATGACCACGCCGACACCGCGCGGCTTGAGCACCTCATCGATGCAACGGGCGATCTGCGCCGTCATTTTTTCCTGCACCTGGAAGCGCCGGCCGTAACCATCCACGACGCGCGCGAGCTTGCTGATGCCGACGACCTTGTTGGTGGGCAGGTAACCCACGTGTGCGCGACCGATGATCGGTGCCATGTGGTGTTCGCAGTGCGATTCGAACTCGATGCCGCGCAGGACGATCATCTCGTCGTAGCCTTCGACTTCCTCGAAAGTACGCCGCAGGTAATCCGCCGGATCGGTCAGATAGCCGGAGAACCAGTCGCGGTAGGCACGCGCCACACGTGCCGGCGTATCGCGCAGTCCCTCGCGCTGCGGATCGTCGCCGGCCCAGCGCAGCAGCGTCTGAATGGCTGTGCGCGCCTGCTCTTCCGTGACAGGTTCAACGTCGGGGGCAGTGCGTGCGGCGCTCGGCGATCGAGTGCTCGAGCGGGTGCGGGATTTCATGATCGTCTCACGGGCTGGATGGCGTTCGGGGGCGCGTAGGCTAGCGCAGTTCGTACTTCCGGTGGCACCATCGTGCCCTTCAGCGGGCGGGGGCATGAAGTCCCGGAGACTCTCCATGCGTGCGACAGGAACTCTCTTCGCCGTGCTCGGGCTGTTCGCGCCGACGATTTTCCAGTCAGCCGTGGCGGAGATCGTCAGCGCTGCACCCACCGGTTTCAGCATCCGGCACACGGCAGACGCGCCGAACCTGCCACCGCAGGCTGTCTGGGCCGCGCTCTCGGACGTGGGCAAGTGGTGGGATCCGTTGCACACCTATTCGGGCGAGTCGCGCAATCTGACGCTCGAACCGGTACCGCGCGGCTGCTTCTGCGAAAAGCTCGGCATGTACGCCGGCGTGGAGCATGCCCACGTGGTCTTCGCCCAGCCGCCACGGACACTGCGGTTGAACGGTGCCCTGGGGCCGCTGCAGGAGTTCGGGGTCAACGGCAGCATGACCTGGCAGATCGAGGCGGCCGGAGGCGGTTCGCGCATTACGCTGACATACAACGTGGGCGGTTCAGCCGATCGCCCGTTGTCGGACTGGGCGCCCATCGTCGATGAGGTGCTGGGCGATCAGTTGCAGCGGCTGACACGGTTTCTCGTCCATGGCAGCCCGGATGCGAAACCGGACGTCAGGCCCTGAACCGATTCTTTGCTGTAACGCTCAGGAACCCGGCCGTTGACCGCGCGTTTCTGGGCAGATGCGGACTCTCAACATGAAAATCATCAAGCACTCAATTCTTTCAATACTGCTGCTCGCCTGTGCAGCCTGCCAGACCGTACAGACCACCCAGCCAGGCGCCATCGGCGTCGATCGCAAACAGCACATGCTGGTATCGGAGGCCGACGTCGAGAAGGGCGCGCAGGTCGCCTATCAGCAGGAACTGGACAAGGCGAAGAAGGAGAACGCGCTCAACGCCGACCGCAAGACCTATGACCGTGTGCAGGCCATCGCGAAGCGGCTGATCCCGAACACGACCGTGTTCCGTCCCGATGCAGGCCAGTGGAAGTGGGAAGTCAATGTGCAGTCGACGGACGACGTGAACGCATACTGCATGCCTGGCGGCAAGATCATGGTTTACACCGGGCTCATCGATCAGCTCAATGCCACCGATGCGGAACTTGCCGCAGTCATCGGTCATGAGATTGCACACGCATTGCGCGAGCATTCGCGCGAACGCCTGTCGCAGGAGTACGCACAGCAACTCGCACTGCAGGGAATTGCGCTGGCGACCGGTGCGGGCGATGTCACCATGCAACTGGCGAGTCAGGTCGCGGCCGTGACGTTCACGCTGCCGCACAGCCGTGAACAGGAAGCGGAAGCCGATCGCATCGGCCTCGAACTCATGGCTCGCGCCGGTTATGACCCCAACGCCGCAGTCAGTCTGTGGAAGAAGATGGACAAGCTGGGCGGCAGCCGCTCGGAATTCTTCAGCACCCACCCCTCGAGCGCCTCACGCATCAAGGATCTGCAGGCCAACATTCCGAAAGTGATGCCGCTCTATCAGAAAGCACAGTGAAGCGATCGGTGACAGTGACGAGCTTGCACCCAGCACTCGTCATCCTGATGCCTGTCGCCCTTCCTTTACCTCACCATCGCGATCACGGCCACGACAATGGCCAGGCTCATGCCGGCCGTCAGCCAGATGGCACGCTTGTGCAGCACCGTCACCGCTCGTGCGAGTTGCGCGAGCTGCTCGGCCATCTGATTGATGAGCTCCGCCTGGCGCCGTTCATTCTCTTCCAGCCGCGCGATGCGCCCGGCATTCTCATCCGGCGTCGCGTCCGCTACCGGCAGGGGTTCCTGCGTGCGCGACTTGCGCAACAACTCGCGAGATACGTCCAGAATGGACGGCACCAGCTGAACGATCTGCATCCATGGGACGGGCATGAGCGACTCCGGCTGTCGGACCTTGCAGCAGAGTGGGGTGAGCAGACGCAGAGTGCAAGAGATGGCCGTCAGGAACGCAGTGCGACTTCCCCACACAATACAGCCGCAGTGGCGCGAGCCACTGCGGCTGTTCGGCGATCCGATGTCGGTTACGACTTGTCGCGTTTCGCCAGGAATTCAGACCTGCTGACGTAGCCGTCGCCGTTCGTATCCAGCGAAGCGAATTTGTCCGCCACCGTCTTGTCGGCGGCTGCTTCGGTGCGGCTGATCTGCTGATCGGCATTCTTGTCGAGCGACTCGAATGTCGCGGCGGTGTGCTGTTTCAGATCGTCGCCCGCGACCGCTGCCGTCGACAGCATCGCGGCGGTGGCAATGGCAATGAAAGTTTTCATGGACGCCTCCTGTGGGTGGCAGGTGCCGGTCAAGGACGGAACCCGCGTGCTTCCACAAGACGCCGCGATCGCAGCCGCAGTTCCGCAGTGCACCGTCGCAAAGCGTGCAGCTGCAGCGGTCCGCGCGTCAGCCGAATGGCTACACGCGAGACATCAATACGTTGAATGCTGCTGCGTCGTGCGACGGGCGAGAGCCAGGCTTCGCAGCAATTCGGCACGATTGCGGATCGATGCAACGGTGTCGTTGCCGACCTCGGGCGATGAATTCGTCAGCACACCATGCAGATCGAAGGTCAGTTCGATGCGTGCGCCCTGCAAGTCATCGCCTGTGTATTGAGTGAGCCGCGCCTGAGTGAATCGATAATCAGCATGCTGGACCGCGCCCCCCGCAGCGGTTCTGGTTTCGACTATGCGGTGCAGATGGTCGCCGTCGAAGTACGCCGTCAGATCTGCCGTCATGCCGCCTGCGGGAGTCGAGATATGCAGCGCTTCGCCAGCGTCCGCTGCAGGTATCGAAGCAGAGGTGGGCTTGCGATCAGAGCACGCCTGAGTCGACAGGCCCGCGACGATGGCGACAGCGATGAGCGAAGCAACAGGAAGCGACGGCCGAAGATTCATATGAATGTGGTCTGCAACTGGCGACAGGCGCGCGACATAAGTTGTCGGTAATTGGCGAGGTTTGCGTGCGCGCAGCAACATGCCACAGTCTGGTGCGTGCTCGCCAGCTCGACACCACGTGCTTTGTCGATACAGCGCATGCGAACGTGATCCAGCTCACGCGGCGGTTTCGACCGATCCTCTAGGCTGCACATCGTTGTCATTGTCTCGTCACCGCACGAATCACATGCAGGGAGAATATCGTCCGATGAGTGCCGCCGCCCGCTCCGCGAATCCTCAGCCCCGTCAGCCTGCACGTGCAACGGAGGCAGCGCCGGCTCGCGCCGCCGCTCGTTCGGCACCGATGTATGCCTTCGTCTCATCGGAAATCGATGAGGAGTTCAAGCTGCATCTCAATGACATTCCGCGCCAGCAGCCCACGCTCGATGTCGAAGGATTGAAGCCTTCGCTGCTGAGCCGTCTGCTCGAACTGGTCGCGCCCATCAAGTAATCGCACGCACATCCGGCTTGCCTGCGTCTGCCGACTGCAGGCATCGTAGCCGGATGCGCATTTCCTCTCTTTCATTGCTGGCGGCACGGACGCTGCTCGTCCTGCTGATTTCCTGCGCCGCTCACGCGGCTGCTCCGCGTTTTGCCGATCCGCGGTCCGACGCGGACGCCGTCATCGATCTGGTGGCGAAGCGACTTTCACTGATGCCGGCAGTTGCCGCCTGGAAGTACGCACGCAAGGTTCCCATTTCTGATCCCGTACGCGAGCAACAGGTGCTGGATGCAACGGTCGCCCGTGCGCAGGCGCTCGGGATCGATGCGACCGCGGCGCGCGAGCTGTTTGCCTTGCAGATCCGGCTGGCCGTCCAGGTGGAGGAGTACTACGTCGCCGTCTGGCGCGGCGGTGCGGCGCTGCCCAAAGTCGTACCCGAGCTGGCAACGGAATTGCGTCCGCAGCTCGATGCGATCGGTGCGGAATTGTTGCGGCGGATCTATCTCGGACTGCCGTCTTTCGAACAGGAAGAGTTTGTGCTCGCGCACACGGACGATACTGCGCGTATTCGTTTGCCGGCGTTGCGTGAGGCAGTCAGTGAGGCCGATGCGCAAGCCCTGATCGTGGCGCTGGGAAAGTTGCACCATGTGCCGTCGCCTGCGCTCGGCAGAATTCGCGCGAGTGGTGTCCTGCGCATCGGCACGACGGGCGACTACGCACCCTTCAGCGAGGAGACGAACGGAGAGCTGACGGGCGCCGATATCCAGCAGGCGCTTGCGCTGGCGCAGACGTTGCAGGTCCAGCCGCGTTTCGTCCGTACCAGCTGGCCCACGTTGATGCAGGACTATCGCGATTCACGGTTCGATATTGCGCTCGCGGGGATCACCGTCACGCCCGAGCGCGCACGCACCGCCGAGTTCTCGCTTGCGTATCACCGCGGCGGCAAGACAGCCATCGTTCGCTGCGGTACTCAGGCGGATTTCGATACGCTGGCAGAAATCGACAGCCCCGATGTGCGTGTCGTGGTGAATCCGGGCGGCACGAACGAGAGCTTTGCGCGCGAGAATTTCCCGCATGCGCAGCTCATCGTGCATCCCGACAATCGCAGCATCTTCGGCGAACTGCTGGCGGATCGAGCGGATGTCATGGTGACCGACGACGTCGAAGTCGCGCTGCAGACCCGGCGCGACCCGCGCCTGTGTCGAGCAACCTCGCAGACTTTCACCCATGCCGACAAGGCCATTCTG
Organism: Povalibacter sp.; assembly: GCA_035761425.1. Taxonomy (GTDB): domain Bacteria; phylum Pseudomonadota; class Gammaproteobacteria; order Steroidobacterales; family Steroidobacteraceae; genus Steroidobacter. The sequence continues at coordinate 7,410 of DASTRD010000212.1, read as the reverse complement.
CTGCCGCACGACGTTGACCTGATCGGCGTCGTGAACGGCTGGCTGGCACAACGGCTGCACGATGGCGATGTGGAGAAGTGGCTCGAGCAGGCTCTGGCAGCTCCGTGAGCTGGCTTTCCGGATTTCACATACGGACACATAGCCCACAACCATCCTTCTTTATCTCCAGCGCGATGCACGCCGGCTCTGCGGTCACCGGCGGGTGACGGGGGTTTACCGGTGGGGAGTATCGCGGCGCGGGCGCTTCGGTATGCTTTATGGCGCTCGCAAGGGCTGATGTGGCGTCACGGGAGGGAAGGCTATGGGCTGGATCATTCTGATCGTCGTCGTGCTGGTGCTGTTGTTTTTCGTATCGATCTACAACCGGCTGGTCACGGCGCGCAACGCCTACAAGAATGCCTTCGCGCAGATCGACGTGCAGCTCACGCGCCGCTACGACCTGATCCCGAATCTGGTCGAAACGGCCAGGGCCTACATGAAACACGAGCGCGAAACGCTCGAGGCCGTGATGGCCGCACGTAACGCTGCGGTCAGCGGTCTGAAGTCCGCATCGGCCAATCCCGGCAATGCAGCAGCAGTGCAGCAGCTCGCGGGCGCGGAGAATGCGCTTACCGGTGCGCTTGGCCGGCTGTTTGCGGTGGCGGAGGCGTATCCCGATCTCAAGGCCAATCAGAACATGATGCAGTTGTCCGAAGAGCTGACCTCGACGGAGAACAAGGTGGCGTTCGCGCGCCAGGCATTCAATGACGCGGTCATGAATTACAACAACACGCGCGAGATGTTCCCGAACAGTGTCATCGCAGGCATGTTCGCTTTCTGGCACGCGCAGCTGCTGGAAATCGAATCGCCGGAAAAGCGCGCGGCACCGAAGGTGAGCTTCGGCTGAGGCCAGGAGGCTGCCGACTGCACGAAACCTGCGCTTGCGACCGGGCCGCAGCAGCCCGACCTTTCGCTCAGCCGTCTGAATGCGTTGCTGCCGGCGGCGAAGCAACAGCTCGTCGAGGCCTGCTGCGAACGATTGCGCACGACGGGCGGATGACCCTGGAGGAAGCCGAATTGCTGCGGGCGATATGCGCCGCCTTGCATTGCCCGCTGCCGCCCTTACAGATGCATGACAATCCCTGCCATCAGGTGACAGGGTTTCGCGATCCAATGTCCGCGCTGGCTTGACAGCTGGCTTACAATCTTCGTGACACGCCGGCGTCCGCCGGTGTTCTCCTTGTCCTGCGATCTGCCAGCGGCACGTGCCGCACGGGAATCATGTCTCATTCCATCGTCATTCACGGCGCGCGACAGAACAACCTCAAGAATCTCGACGTCGAATTACCGACCAATGAGCTGATCGTGGTCACGGGCGTTTCCGGGTCGGGAAAATCCTCGCTCGTGTTCGACACCTTGTATGCCGAAGGTCAGCGCCGCTACGTCGAGACCTTTTCGCCGTACGCGCGCCAGTTCCTCGATCGCATGGACAAGCCGCAAGTCGATCGCATCGACGGCATCCCGCCGGCCATTGCCATCGACCAGACCAATCCGGTGCGCACCTCGCGTTCCACGGTCGGCACCATGACCGAGCTGAACGATCATCTGAAACTGCTGTATTCGCGTGCAGCGCAGCTCCACTGCCGCGGCTGCGGCGCCCATGTGAAGCGCGATACGGCCGAGAGCATCGTCTCGGAGATTGCGCGGCGTCTGCAGGCGGATGGCCAGACCGACGTGCGCCTGATCGTCACGTTCCCGGTGCCTGTGCCGCACAACTTCACCGAACCGGAAGTTGTGAGCTTGCTGGAAAAGCAGGGCTACACCCGCATCCACGCCAGACACGAGAGCGTCGTCGCCGACGAGAGTGCCGGCAAGAAGAACCGCAGGAAGCCGAAGACCCGCACGCATATCGTTCTCGAAATGACGCAGGACCGCCTGCGATTCGATGCGCAGGATTCCGCCCGCCTGAGCGAGGCCATCGAAGCTGCGCTGCGCGTCGGCCAGGGACGCGTGTCCGTGCAGGTCATGGATGCGCGGGAGCATGCCGGACGCGAGTCGCCGGCTGGGGGCGCGCCACCGTTGCACATCTGGCGATTCTCGGCCGATCTGCACTGTGCCGACTGCGACATTCACTATCAGGAGCCTTCGCCGAGTCTCTTCTCCTTCAATTCGGCCCTGGGGGCATGCGAAAGCTGCCGCGGTTTCGGGCGCATCATCGGTGTGGATTTCGGACTGATCGTGCCCGATGAATCGAAGACCCTGGCGGGTGGTGCGATACGTCCGTGGCAGACCGAGTCCTATCGCGAATGCCAGGACGATCTCATCAGCTTCGCACGCAAGCGCGGCATTCCCATCGATGTGCCGTGGTCGCAGCTGACGCAGGCGCAGCGCGACTGGGTGCTGGAAGGCGAAGGCGAGTGGCAAAAGAACGTGTGGTACGGCGTACGACGCTTCTTCAAGTGGCTCGAGACCCGCGCCTACAAGATGCACATCCGCGTGCTGCTGTCGAAGTATCGCGCCTATACGCCATGCACGAACTGCAACGGCGCGCGTCTGAAAACCGATGCACTGCTGTGGCGACTCGGCACAAGCGCTGACACGCGATTCGCACATGAGCGTTTCCGCCCCAATGGCGTGCAATGGAGCGACGCCACGCTTGCGGCTCTGCCAGGACTGAGCATCCACGAACTCATGCTGCTGCCCATCGATCGCTGCCGGAATTTTTTCGAGGCACTGCGCCTGCCCGCACCGCTGGATGAGGCGGCAGATCTTGTGCTGCGCGAGATCAGGCACCGGCTGACCTATCTGATGGATGTCGGCCTGGGTTATCTGACGCTGGATCGTCAGTCGCGCACGTTATCGGGCGGCGAGGTGCAACGAATCAACCTCACCACCGCGCTCGGCACATCGCTGGTGAATACGCTGTTCGTGCTCGATGAGCCGTCGATCGGTCTGCATCCCCGCGACATGGGCCGCGTCATCGGTGTCATGCAGCGGCTGAAGGAGGCAGGCAACTCGCTGGTTGTGGTGGAGCATGACCCGCAGGTCATGCAGGCAGCCGATCGTCTGCTCGATATCGGTCCGGGCCCGGGGACGCAGGGCGGCGAAATCGTGTTCTATGACACGCCGGACAAACTTGCGGGCGCGCAGCGTTCGCTGACCGCGGACTATCTGCTCGGACGCAAGCATGTCAGCACTCATGCTGCACCCCGGGCCTGCGGCGATGGCGGCACAGTCAGGCATCTGACGCTGCGCGGTGCGAGTCAGCACAATCTGAAACGTGTCGATATCAGTATTCCGCTGAACGAACTCGTCTGCGTGACCGGAGTTTCCGGCTCCGGCAAATCAACGCTCATTCAGGATGTGCTGCATCCGGCGTTGCTGCGGCACTTCGGTAAACCGACAGAAGCGCCGGGCAGCTTTGATGCGCTGGAAGGGGCGCAGCATCTCACCGGCGTGGTCATGGTCGATCAGTCACCGATCGGCCGTACTACGCGGTCGAATCCCGCGAGCTACGTGGGTGCCTTCGATGCCATCCGCAAACTGTTTGCGGCGGAACCGCTGGCGAAAGAGCGCAACTACACCATCGGTACCTTCAGCTTCAATTCCGGCAATGGACGTTGCCCGGGCTGCGGCGGCAACGGCTTCGAACATGTGGAGATGCAGTTTCTCTCCGACGTGTACCTGCGGTGTCCCGATTGCGACGGCAGGCGCTATCGCAGCGAAATTCTCGATGTGCGCCTCACTCGAGGCGTGCCCGCGGCAGACAAGGCCAGCGCACCGAACATTGCCGATGTGCTCGACATGACAGTTGCGCAGGCAGTCGGGTTTTTCGCCGGCGATGCAGCAGTCCTGCAGACATTGCAGCCCCTGGCAGAAGTAGGACTGGACTACCTGAAGCTCGGGCAGGCAGTGCCGACATTGTCTGGCGGTGAGGCCCAGCGCCTGAAGCTTGCCGGCTATCTCGCCGCGAGCACGGCGCCCGGCGGCGGGCCGTTGGCGGCGGACGGTCGAAAAAGGGCGCCGCGGAGCAGGACGCCGGCCCGCAACGGCCAACCGTCGTCTGCCGTTCCGGGAACCCTCTTTCTGTTCGACGAACCCACTACCGGTTTGCATTTCGACGACATCGCCAAACTGCTGCGCTCGTTCCGGCGCCTGATCGATGCAGGTCATTCGGTGCTGGTGATCGAACACAACCTCGATGTGATCGGAGCTTCGGACTGGCTGATCGATCTGGGGCCGGAAGGCGGCGATGCGGGCGGTGAAGTAGTCGTCGTCGGTACGCCCGGGCAGGTCATGCAACATCCGACGTCGCATACCGGCAAGGCATTGCGCGACTACGCGATCGCTGCCGGCGACTGGCTGTCGAACAGCAGACCGAAACACGGCGTTGCAGACGCCGCGGTGCCATATTTCACGTCCGGCCGGACGCTCACCAGCCAGGAGCGTTCCGCCGGCTTCATCAGTATTCACGGCGCGCGCGAACACAATCTGAAGAACATCGACATCGAATTGCCGCGCGATCGGTTCACTGTCGTCACGGGCGTGTCCGGATCCGGTAAATCGACGCTGGCCTTCGACATCGTGTTCGGCGAAGGGCAGCGCCGGTATCTGGAATCGCTGAATGCCTATGCTCGTCAGTTCGTGCAGCCGGCTTCGCGCCCGGACGTCGATGCGATCTTCGGCATTCCCCCGACCGTTGCGATCGAGCAGCGTACCAGTCGCGGCGGGCGCAAGAGCACCGTGGCGACGCTGACGGAGATCCATCATTTTCTGCGACTGCTGTACGTGAAGCTCGGAACGCAGTACTGCCCGAGCTGCGATGTGGCTATCGAGCCGCAGAGCTTCGATGCGATCGTGGCGCGGATTCTCAGGAACTATCGCAACAGCCATGTGACTCTGCTGGCGCCGCTGGTCGTGGCGCGCAAAGGTATCTACAAGGATCTCGCCGTGTGGGCGAACAAGAAGGGCTTTGCGCAACTGCGTGTCGACGGTGAACTGCTGTCCACGCGCAAGTGGCCTCGGCTGGATCGCTTCAAGGAACACACGATCGAACTGCCGGTCACCGAGTTGTCGGTGACGGCGAAAACCGAACGAGAGCTGCGTCAGGCGCTGGAACTTGCGCTCGAACACGGCAAGGGCGTCGTGCGCATCCTGCAATCCGGGAGCAGGGATAACGGCACCGTATTCTCGACGCGGCGCGCCTGCCCATCGTGCGGCACCAGCTTTGCCGAACTCGATCCGCGACTGTTCTCCTTCAATTCACGGCTGGGCTGGTGCGAAAGTTGTTATGGCACCGGCCTCGCGATGGAAGGCTTCGATGAACAGCAGAGCGGCGAAGAAGGTGCATGGCTCGACGACAACGGCGAAGCGCAGATCTGCGCGAGCTGCCACGGCGACCGGCTCAATCCTGTCGCGCTGCATGTTCGCTTCAACGGCCAGTCCATCGCCGCGGCGACCAACCAGCCGGTGGCCGCGCTGCGCAGAACATTCGCGAAGCTCAGGCTCGAAGGCCGCTCGCAGGAGATCGCACGTGATGTGATCAGCGAGATCAATTCACGCCTGACGTTCCTCGAGGACGTCGGACTCGGCTATCTGCAGTTGTCGCGTTCAGCACCGACGCTTTCCGGAGGCGAGACTCAGCGCATCCGGCTCGCTGCACAGTTGGGATCGAACCTGCAGGGCGTGTGCTACATCCTCGATGAGCCGACCATCGGTCTGCATCCACGCGACAACAAGGTGCTGCTCGATACGCTCGACAAGCTCGCGGACAAGGGCAATTCACTCCTCGTGGTCGAACACGACGAAGACACGATCCGGCGTGCCGACTACGTCGTCGACCTCGGGCCGGGTGCGGGATCGCGGGGCGGCAGGGTGGTCGCCGCCGGCACGGCCGAAGAACTGGCGCGATCGAGTGAATCGGTGACGGGACGGTTTCTGTCCAGACCGCTGCAACATCCGCTGGCACCGCGGCGTCCCGTGAGCCCGCGCGGTCCGGCACTGACTATCAAGGACGCCACCCTGCACAACCTGGACGAGAAGAGTGTGCGTGTCCCGCTTGGCCGCCTGGTGGTGGTGAGTGGCGTATCGGGTTCAGGTAAATCAACGCTGGCGCGCGACGTGCTGCATGACAATCTTCATGCGGTGCTGAGCGACCGTCGCGGTACGCCACGCTGGCATGGCTGCAAGGACATCAGTGGCTGGCAGGCGATCGAACGTATTCTGGAAGTGGACCAGACACCGGTCGGCAAGACGCCGCGTTCCTGCCCGGCCACCTACGTGGGCTTCTGGGATCTGATTCGCCGTGTCTTCGCCGAGACACCCGAGGCGCGCATGCGCGGTTACGAGCCCACGCGGTTTTCGTTCAACACGGCGGGCGGCCGTTGCGACGCCTGTGAAGGCCAGGGCATGCAGAAGATCGAGATGAATTTTCTGCCCGACGTGCGCGTCAGCTGCGATGTGTGCGGTGGCCGGAGATTCAATCAGGAAACCCTTTCAATCAGGTACAAGGGCAGGAGCATCGGCGATGTGCTGCTCATGAGTGTCGATGAGGCAGTGGAATTCTTTGCAGCACACCCGCGTGTTCACCATGCGTTGCGGCTGCTGCAGGACGTGGGTCTGGGGTATCTCACGCTCGGCCAGCAGAGCCCGACACTCTCGGGCGGTGAAGCACAGCGCATCAAGCTCGTGACTGAACTCGCCCGCGTGCGCGATGGCGTGCGGATGAATGAAGGCAGCGCCGGCACGCTGTATGTGCTCGATGAGCCGACCGTGGGGTTGCACATGGCGGATGTGGAGAAACTCATTCACGTGTTGCATCGCCTGGTCGACGCCGGCAACTCCGTCGTCGTCATCGAACACAATCTCGATGTCATGGCTGAAGCCGACTGGCTGATCGACATGGGGCCGGAGGGAGGCGAGGGTGGCGGCCGCATCGTGGCGCAGGGAACGCCGGAAGACGTCACACGCACCAGAGGCAGATCGCACACGGCGAAAATATTGAAGGGCTTTCTGCGGGAGCGGAGAAGACGAGAAGTCTGATGGGCTGCGCCGGTGACGAGAGTGACGTGAGTCACGTGAGTGACGAGGCCCGGGGATGACCTCGTCACCCACGTCTGAATTCGCTCCAAACGATCCTTGCGGCCGCGTCCGATTTCCATCCGCTCGCGTTCGTCGAACCGCCCACCTCGTCACTTGCGTCACCGATGGTTGAGCGCCGCTCGCTCAACCATCCATCACCCTTTGCATCGCTGCCGTGTTCGATTTCAGCCAGCGATCGAAGCTGCGGATTTCCGGGAAGAGTTCGCGTGACTTGCTGAGGTCGGCGCGCCGGTTCGGCACGTAGAGACGGTTGAACTCGAACATGTTCGCGAGCAGCGGTGCGCCCTGCAGAGGCAGGGCCGCAAACGTATCGTGGTCCACATAGCGATA
>DASTRD010000211.1:0-7723 GCA_035761425.1 Povalibacter sp. | reverse complement strand
GAGCGACACATCACCGTCGGCGCTGCGACTTATGCGCTGCCGCGACTGTTTCTGGTGATGGCGACGCAGAATCCCATCGAACAGGAAGGCACGTTCCCGCTGCCGGAAGCGCAGATCGATCGCTTCATGCTGCACGTCGCCGTCGACTATCCCGATCGGGCCACGACACTCGCCATCATGAAACTGGCGCGCGATGAAGCGATCAGCGAACGAGAACTTGCCCCACCCACACAGCGCCTGTCGCAGGAAGTAATCTTTGCGGCTCGACGAGAAGTGCTGGCACTGACACTTGCCGAGCCGGTCGCCGAGTACATCGCGGCCCTGGTCGATGCGACGCGCCGGCCGGAGCCGTACAGTGCCGAGCTGAAACAATGGCTGCGCTGGGGCGTCAGTCCGCGCGCCGCCATCTCCATGGAACGCGGTGCGCGCGCGCTGGCATGGCTGGATGGCCGTGACTTCGTCAGTCCCGAGGACGTTCAGCGGATCGCACCGGATGCGCTGCGCCATCGCCTGCTGCTCGACTACGGTGCGCAGGCCCGTGGACTCACCGCCCAGACCTGCGTCGAAGAACTGTTGCGCAAGGTACCGGCGCCATGAAGCTCGCGGAGCTTGACGATCTGCTGATCCTGCGCGGTGCCGCGCATCGGCTGACGCTGCACTCACGCGGCCCGGCGCGCGCGCTGCTGCTGGGCAGTCACCGCAGTTCGCAGCGCGGTCGCGGCCTGGAGTTCGAAGAAGTCCGTCAGTACGTGCCCGGCGACGATCCGCGCAGCATCGACTGGCGCGTCACCGCGCGTCGCGGGCGGCCTCACACCAAACTGTATCGCGAAGAACGCGAGCGTCCCGTGTGGCTGCTGGTCGATCTGAATCCCACCTTGTTTTTCGGCAGCCGTCTGCAGCTCAAGTCGACACTGGTCGTGCGTGCCGCCGCACTGCTCGCCTGGGTCGCCGCACGCGGTGGCGACCGCATCGGTGCCGCCATCGCCAATGGCCATGTCACGCGCTGCCTTGCTCCGCGATCGCGCGAGGCAGGCGTGCTGCCGATCCTCAACGCACTGATCGAATTGCAGCCGACGCAGCCCGCACCGCCGCCGCCGCATTCGCTGGGGGCCGCGCTCGAAACGGTGGCACCGCTGGTTCATCCAGGCAGCCTGATACTGGTGCTGAGCGATTTCGCCACACTGGACGCTCGTGACGATGCGCACTTCTCGCGGCTCGCGGCCCACAACGAATGTCGTCTGTTCTGGATCATGGATCCGCTCGAACGCGAGGGTCTGCCGGAAGGACGATTCCGCGGCGGCTTTCCGGGTCGAATCCGCACGATCGACGGTCGCAGCGTGCGTGATGAATGGACCGCGGCGTGGGAACGACGCCGTCAGCGCGTCACCGCACTGGCGCAACGTCTCGTGCTGCCAGTGACTGAACTGACCACCACGCAACCGGTGGAGCAGGCGCTCGAAGCGCTGCTGCGCGCGCCTGACGCTGCGGCATGAACAACGACTGGCTCGCGCAACTCGCACCGGAACATGCGCCGGCCGCCCCCGGATGGTGGCCGCCGGCGCCCGGGTGGTGGGCGCTCGCCATCCTCATCGTTGCGGTCATGATCCTGTGCTTGCTGTGGTGGCAAAGCCCTGCCCTGCGACGCCGCCGCTTCGCACGTGCACAGTTGCGCAAGCTGCGTGCACGATCGCTCGAACCCACCGAAGCTGCGCGCTCGATCCAGCGACTGTTGCGTCGTTACGCACTGGCGTCGTTCGGCCGCGATGCCACCGCGCAACTGAGCGGCGAAGCCTGGCTGCGATTCGTCGTCGATGCCGGCGGTGAAGGCTTCGCCGGTCACGCCGGGCGCGCGTTGCTCGCGGCCGCATTCGGCGACACGCGTCAGACAGTCAGCGATTCGGATCGCGATCACTGGTTCGACGCTGCGGATCAGTTCCTGCGTCGTGCGCGTCCGGCGCGGAGGGTCGCGCCATGATGCACATCGCGTGGCCCTGGATGGCGCTGCTGTTGCCACTGCCGTGGCTGCTGCATCGGCTGCGTCGCGCGGCGGACACCGGCGGCGCTGCCGTCTATCTGCCGTTTGTCTCCGCGCTGGGAAGCGTGAACGCCGGTCGCGCCGGCAGCACGCTCACGCTGCGTGTTCTGTTTTCGCTGATCTGGCTGCTCTTGGTCGCCGCTGCGATGCGGCCGCAATGGCTCGGCGATCCGCTGCCGGTACCGACGACGGGTCGACGACTGCTGCTCGCCATCGATGTGTCCGGTTCCATGCAGACCCGCGACATGGCGGGCAACGCGACCCGACTGGATGTCGTGCAGGCGGTCGCAGGCAAGTTCATCGACGGTCGCGGCGGCGATCAGGTGGGGCTCATCGTATTCGGCACTCAGCCGTATCTGCAGGCGCCGCTCAGTCCCGACCTCGCCACCGTCCATCGGTTTCTCGATGATGCAGTGATCGGAATCGCCGGACGCGAAACCGCGATCGGCGATGCCATCGGGCTCGCACTCAAGCGGTTGCGCGCAGAACCGGCAGCGGCCGGGCGTGACACCTCGCGCACCGTCCTGATCCTGCTGACCGATGGGCAGAGCAACGCCGGTGCCATGCCGCCGCTCGAAGCTGCAAAGCTGGCCGCGTCCAGCGGGCTCAAGATCTACACGATCGGCATCGGCGCCGTCGGTGAAGGCGGCTTCTTCGGATCGCCCGGCAATCTCGATCTGGACGAGCAGACGTTGCAGTCCATCGCGCAGATCACGGGCGGTCGCTATTTTCGTGCGGCCGATGCCAATGCACTGCAGCAGGTCTATGGCGAAATCGACAAACTCGAACCGACGGCGGGTCATCAGCAATGGTGGCGGCCGAGCGATGAGTGGTTCACCTGGCCTCTCGCGGCAGCGCTGGTGTTGAGCGTGCCGGCACTGCTGACAGGAGCGCGACGATGGACCTGACCGCCCTGCGCGCCTTTCATTTTCTGCATCCGGCGTGGCTGCTGGCGCTGCTGCCTCTGTGGTCGCTGCTCGCATGGTTCGCATGGCGACGCCTGCGCGATGGCAACTGGTCGCAGGTCATCGATGCCGACCTGCTGCCCGCGATGCGTCTCGAAGAGAATCGACGCGGCCGCACACCGTTGTGGATCTTCGCTGCGGTGTGGACGCTGGCCACGCTCGCACTCGCAGGCCCTGCCTGGCACCGTGAATCGAGCCCGGCCTTTCGCGCGCCGGACGACTGGGTGGTATTGCTGGACCTATCGCCGTCGATGTCTGCAAGCGATGTCACGCCCGATCGGGCCACCCGCGCGCGCTATATCGTCGACGACATTCTTGGCGCCGCCCACGACGCCCGTGTCGCCCTGATCGTGTTCGCCGGCGACGCGCATGCGGTCACACCTCTGACTTCCGACGTGGAAACGGTTCGCGCACTGCTCAAACCGCTCGAGCCCGGCATCATGCCCGCGGCCGGCGATCTGCTGGCGCCGGCGCTCGATGAAGCGCAGCAACTGCTGAAGTCGGTGGCGAGTCGCAAGGCGCGCGTGATCGTGTTGACCGATGGCTTCGCCGATCCGTCGCAGGCATTTCGTTCGGCCGCGGCATTGCGCGCGCTGGGAGCGAACATTGACGTCATCGGCATCGGCACGACCCGCGGAGCGCCTGCTCCCGATGACAGTGGTTCCTTCGCCCGCGATGCACAAGGCCAGGCCATCCTGTCCAGAGTGCCGAACGATCTGCTGCAGCGACTCGCCGCTGCGGGTGCCGGCCGATATGCATCGTTGCCGGACGCACGTTCGCTGATTGCAACGCTGCGCGAGGAACACCCGAACACACTCGCCAGTGAGCGCGATGAAAAGGTGACGCTCGAGACCTGGCGCAACGAAGGTGTCTGGCTGCTGCCGCCGCTGTTGCTGCTGGCAGCCCTGATTGCGCGACGAGGCTGGCTGTGAAGGCGCTCATCGCATTCTCACTACTGCTCTGCGCTGCTACCGGCGCGCAGGCAAGTTCCTGGTCGGACCTGTGGCTCAATCGCGATCAGCAGGGGCAGCGCCTGCTCGAGGCCGGCAAGGCCGATGAAGCGGCACGCACGTTCGCTGACGCGAAACACCGCGCGTACGCGCAGATTCAGGCGGGCGCCTACGACGATGCCGCGAAGCAACTCCAGGCCTTCGACGACCCCGAATCGCACTACAACCGCGGCAATGCGCTGGCGCGTGGCGGCAAACTCAAAGAGGCACTCAGTGCCTATGACCGCGCGATCGAGCAGGCACCGGTCGACTCTGCGCTGCGCCGCGATGCCCGGCACAACCGCGATCTCGTCGCGCAGCAACTGAAGAAGCAGTCACCGCAATCCTCCTCTGCCAAGGCCGGCAATCAATCGCAGCCATCCGGTAACGGATCGGCAAGCCAGCAACAGCAGTCTGGTCAATCCGGCTCCCGGGCCTCGGATGCATCGGCAGACGGCAAATCGGCCGGCGGTTCGCAGGCGCAATCTGCACAGGCCAATGCGAAGCCAGATTCGCAAGGCCAGTCCCAAGCGCAGCAGCAGGCGTCGGCACAACCGGGCGCCGACTCAAACTCAGCCACGCAATCCCAATCGGATAGCAAGAAGCAGTCGCAGGACGCTGCGCAAGCGCAACGCGATGCACAAGCATCCCTCGCGCAGCAACAGCAAGGCGATACGGCGCAGCGCCTGCCTGCTGCGGGACACGTCGCACCCGGTGAGCATGACAAGAACGCGAACCAGGCTGCCGATGCCGTTGAACCGCCCTCCGAACAGACGCTCGCACTCGATCAATGGCTGCGACAGATTCCGGACGATCCTTCCGGGTTGTTGCGTCGTAAGTTCCTGATCGAACATCTGCGGCGACAACGGGAGTCGCAATGATCAAATCCATCTGCCATTTCGCAATGCTGCTGGCTCTCTGGCTGATTACATCGTCCGTGCAGGCCGAGGTGCGCGCGCGCGTGGACAGCAACCAGATCAACAGCGGCGATACGCTCCAGCTCACGCTGTCGCACGATGGCCAGACGGGATCGAAGCCGGATCTCACGCCGCTCGCGCAGGATTTCGACGTGCTTGCGACCAGTCGCAGCAGCAATGTGAGCATCGTCAACGGCAGCTTCGCTTCACAGACTCAGGTACAGCTGACCCTCTCGCCGAAACGTTCAGGCACGCTGACCATTCCGTCGCTCGCCTGGGACAACGAACGCAGCGCACCGATCCGCATCACCGTCGGCAGCGGCGGAGGCACGCAGTCCGACACGAATCAGTTCCAGGCAGGCAATGTGTTCCTCAAGGCTGTGGTCGACAAGTCGCAGCCCTATGTTCAGGGCGCCGTGAATCTGACGGTGCAACTTTACGCGGCAGTGCCGCTGTATCGCGCCACGCTCGACCTGCCCGCCAGCAGCGATGTGCTCGTTCAGCAACTGGGAGGAGATGAGAAGCGCGAAACCAATGTCGACGGCCGGCCGTACGAACTGATCGAGCGTCACTATCTGTTGTTCCCGCAGCACAGCGGCACGCTGCACATCCCCGGGCCGGTGCTCGATGCGCAGATCGCGGTACGTTCGCGCAACGATCCGTTCTCCAACTTCTTCGGCCGCTCGCCGCTGGCCGACATGATGCAGGACGTGCGCCCCATCCGCGTTCACGCGGACGACATCACACTCGATGTACGGCCGCGGCCCGCGGCAGCAACCGCGAATTACTGGATTCCCGCCCGCAGACTCGATGTCACTGCGCAATGGCATCCGGACTCTCTGAACGCACAGGCCGGTGAACCCGTCACCCTCGATCTGCATTTGCGCGCCGAAGGACTGACGGCCGCGCAGCTGCCTGACGTGGTCTCGTTCCTCGACCTGCCGCCCGGGCTCAAGGCCTATCCGGACCAGGCGAAACTTGCGAACTCAGCGCAGGACGGCACCGTCGTGGGCGAACGCGATCAGAGCGTCGCGCTGATTGCCGATCATGCCGGGGACTTCCAGATTCCTGCGCTGAAGATTCAATGGTGGGACACGACCGCGGATACGCTTCGTCAGGTCGAACTGCCGGCGCGTACGCTTCATGTAACGCCGGGGGCTGGTGGCGCCGTGTCTGCACCTGCCCCGACGAATCTTCCGCAGGCAGCCACCGCAGCCAGCTCGGGTGAGAGCAACGCGCAGAAAGATTCGGTTCCTGGTGTGCGCCGCTGGCCGTGGCATTGGATCAGCCTCATCTTCGTCGTCCTGTGGCTGGCAACGTTGCTCGCGTGGTGGCTATCACGCAGGCGTGCACCCAGCGTCTCTGTGCCCACACCCGCGGCCGCACCTCCCGTCAGACAAAGCGAATCACAGGCACTGGATCGCTTCCAATCGGCGTGCCGGATCAACGACCCGGTGGCCGCGCGTCGCGCTCTGCTCGAATGGGCACAGGCCAGATGGCCCGATGCGCCGCCAGCAGGTTTGCGTGCGCTGGCAGGCCGACTCGATGATCCCGAAGTCGATGCGCTGCTCATCGACCTGGATCGCGCCTGCTTCGCGGGTGGGCAGTGGAACGGCAGCGCGCTGGCTCAGGCGCTGAAGCGGCTGCCGGTTCGGCATGAACGCAACGCCGACACGGAGGAACTGGCGGAGCTGTATCGCTGACGGCGACGCAATGCAATCGCACGCGTGATGCGTTGACTACGACAGGGCCAGCACGATCAGAACAGCGCCTGCGATAGCGACTGCATCTTCAATGAAGGCCGCAGGACGATCCTTGCCGAAAGCCGCAGCCAGTCGGGCACGACAGGCACGACCGCCCAGTGTGCCAATGACGGCACCCACAATGCCGGCGATGACACCGACCCACAACGAGCCTGCAGAGAATCCGACCGCCGCGCCGCAGATGCCTCCACTCAGCAAACGTGTGCCGAACTGCAGTGGCACGGTGCGACTCGGTGTCGAAGGCAACTGATCGGTCACGAGCTCACCCAACGCCAGCGCCGTGAAGATCCACGCTGTCCATGGGTGCCCGAAGAAGTGCAGCCACGAACCGCCCAGTTGCAACACGCCGAGTTGTGCTGCCCAGGCGATGGCCGCAGGCGCGGTCATCGCGCGCAGTCCGGCAATGACCCCGATCAACGCTGCCAGCAAATAGAGCATCGCGATCTCCCCGTACCCGCGAGCAGTGTCGCACGGCGGATGCTGGAAGCCTACGCGAGTACTCCCGGAGAGTCGGACACCCCGGTCGATGGCGGATATCCGGACCCTCCCATTCGATCTTGCCGAATACGCTCAGGCCGCACCTGCGTTGGCTATTTCAGAAGATCCGCCGCAGATTGGCCGACCGTCGGGACCGCGTTCGCACTCTGCGTCAGCAGCCATTGGCCACCGACATTGCGCCACGTCATCGCGAAGCGTACCTCTACCGGCGGCATGGGACCCGGCGTGAAGGGCACCGAAAAGAACGTGGTTGCCAGCGTGCCGTCTGTTCTGAAATCGAAATCCTGAACTGCACCGAAGCTTGCAGTGCCCCACAGGGCGAAGTCGTTGCGCATCAGCTGCCGCAGCTCATCGACCGAATGCACCACTTCGCTCGCGTCACTGCCATAGATTGCAATGTGCTGCGAATCCAGCATGGCGACCACACCTTCCTGGTCATTGGCGGCATAGCGCCGCAGCAACTCATCGACCCGTTCGTGCAGTGCCGTCTGTACAGATGGCTCGGCCTGACGCGTTTGTTGTGTCGAACATGCGGCTATCGACGATGCCGCGATGG
>DASTRD010000210.1:0-57533 GCA_035761425.1 Povalibacter sp. | reverse complement strand
GCCTCACGCTGCAGTTCCAGCGGAATCAATGCGTCGGGATTGATGGCAGCGGGCCATCGATCCGCGTCCAGACCTGTCACCCACAAGGCGTCGAACTGCATGCCCGCGCTCGTCGAGGCGTCGATGACTGTGATCGCGCCGGATGCTGTCTCGGGTTCGAACTGGGTATCGGTCAGCAGATCGCGCAGACGGCGCACAGCACGAGCGAAGTTCATGCGTCCAGCCACCACGTCGAGCGTGCCGAACTCCGCCAGAGCGTCGTGGAATTTCCTCAGCGTCTGATGCTCGGCGCTGTTGCGCGAGCGTTCGCCGGGCCAGCTCACGCTCACCAGCAGCCGGTGAAAATGCTCTGCCCATTCGCTGGCGCTCGCGCTCGCCGGTAACGCGCGCAGCAGTGCGTTGAATTGACGGGCCGCCAGTTCCAGTTGGCCGCAGTTGGTGACGCCCGCCCAGCGCTCGAGCGCTGGCCAGTCCCATCGATCGCGCTGCTCCGCCCGCAAGCGGATATCTGCGAGTGCGCGAACACCCGCCTCCGCCGATGCACCTGCAATGAACGGCGAGCGCAACACGCGCCCGGCCAGAGTGCTCTGCGCGCCGCCCAACGCCAGCTGCAACACCAGCAGCGCCGCGTCGATCATGGGATAGGAGGCAAGCGCAGTGGGTGCGGCCATGACCACGGGCAGGTCGCTGTCGACGCTCTCCACATGACGAGTGCCCGGCGCGAAAACGTCCTCGAACGAGCGCCGCACCGCATCCCGGCGCAATTGCAGATCGGGCACGATGACGCCGACGGTCCGTGCGCCGTTGCACAATTGATCGCGCGCCCACTGCGCAGCCAGCTCGATCTCCGATTCGACGTCCGGTGCACCGTTCACCGCGATGCGCGGCGCGTACGCAGCGGTTGTCTGATAGTCGCGGACCTTGCCTGCGGCGCGCCAACGCTCAACCAGTCGCTCGAGCGAAGGTGGGAGTATGTCGAATCCCGCGAATGCGAGTTCCTCCCTCGGCACGAATCCCGCGTCGAATGCCCAGTACGTGAGGCGCGCCTCGTCGATCGCATCGAGCATTGAGCAACGTCGGGAGAACTCCGCACACCATGCATGCAGCGCCTGCGCTTCCAGCGTGTCGCAAGTCTGCAGTCGCTCGATCGGGATCAGATAATCGTTGAGCCGGCGCCAGCTGCGGGCTGCCAGCCGGGCGGCGCTGGAAGGATTGAGCAATGCGCTCGCGTGCGGACTTGCGGTGACGATGTCATCCCACAGGACGCGCGCCTGACCGGCCGTAAGCACTCGGGTCTGAGCAGAGGCAGCGGCCCGCTGCTCGAGATGCTGCAGTCGCAACCATGCAGTCCAGGGCAGCGCTCGAGGCGTGCGCCAGGCCACGAGCCCGCGCTGCTGCGCCTGGTGCGCGTATTCCAGACGCACGGCATGCGCAAGCCGCCGGCTCGCGGTGAGCAGCGTGACGCCTTGTTCGAGCAGTGAATGGAGCGACAACGGACCGACGGCAATGACTGACGACGGTCCATGATAGCGGCACGACGGCGCTTCCTCACGCCGTCGATGCACCGCGCCGAATCACTTCATGGAAACGACTTTTGCGCCGACCTGACGGGTTTCAGGCGTAGTTTCGGCTGCGTAGCTGTCGAGCAGCTCTTCCATGCGTATGAAAACTTCGTCCAGCACTTCTGCCGTCGGCAGATTGGTGATGCGGAAATGGGTCTTGTACGGCGTATTGAAGCTCGTACCCGGCGCCAGCAACACGTGCTTGTGCTCGAGCAGATCCATGGCGAACTGCTGATCGACGAAATCCGGCAGCACGCCGGCCTTCAGGCCGATGAATGCGTAGATCGCGCCGCGCGGTGCCTTCACCTCGAGGTATTTGCTTCTGGCCACACCGTCCAGGATCGCCTGACGCGACTGGTACAGCCGACCGCCCGGACGGGTCAGTTCATAGATGCTCTGATAACCGCCCAGCGCCGTCTGCACGGCCCATTGCCCCGGCACGTTGCTGCACAGTCGCAGCGACGACAGTTTGTCGAGGGCGCTCAGGTATTCGCGCGCCGGTTCCACTTCTCCCGAGAACGAAACCCAGCCGACGCGATAGCCACATGCACGATAGACCTTGGACAGGCCCGACAGCGTGGCGCACAACGTGCCCTGCACGAGCGTTGCCATCGGCACGAACTGCGCACCGTCATAGAGAATCTGGTCGTAGATCTCGTCGCAGAAAACGACCAGGTGGTGTTTCTCTGCGAGACGCGCGATGGCTTCGAGCGTGGCGCGCGAATACACCGCACCCGTCGGGTTGTTGGGATTGATGACCACGATCGCGCGCGTGCGACTGGTGATGAGCGCTTCGATGTCTTCGGCCCGCGGCTCGAACCCGTTCTCCGGATGGCACGGGTAATGAACTGCACGCCCACGGTTGAGCGTGACGGCAGCAGTCCACAGCGGATAGTCCGGACTCGGTACGAGCACTTCATCGTCGGTCGACAGCAGGGCGCGCAGCACCAGGTCGATGAGCTCGCTCACGCCATTGCCCATGTAGACCTCATCCACGGTCACTCCGCGCACACCGCGCGTCTGCTGCTGCATGACCACAGCTTCGCGTGCCGGGAAGATGCCCTTCTGATGGCAGTACGCCTCACTCGCCCGCAGATTCTCGATCATCGCCAGACGCATGGTCTCGGGCGTGCGAAAACCGAACACGCCGGGGTTGCCGATATTCAGCGGAATGATGTCGTGCCCCATCCGCTCCATTTCATGGGCGCGCCGGGCCAGATCGCCACGAATCTCGTAACGGACATTGGCAAGACCGGCACTGGGACGAATGGTACGCATGGCTGAAGTGGTCAACTGGCAAACGGTCAACAGGACTGGTCAGAAGATAACAGAACCCACGGCATCGGCACGCGGGACAGCAGCCAACTGAGTCGGCCATCACAGTGGCGTCAGGCGTCAGGTTTCAGGCTTCAGGTTTCAGGCTTCAGGCTTCAGGTTTCAGGCTTCAGGCTTCAGGTTTCAGGCTCTGGCCGGCAGAGCGCTTCCTCTAATGCTCCATCAACAGCGATCCAAACCCGTCGATCCGGTCGTCTATGCCGTTCGTCCGCAGCGCCTGCCAGTAGGTGCAGGTGTTGACCGCCAGGACGGGCTTGTCGAGCCAGCGCTCGGCTTCGGCGGCGACACGCGCGAAGGCCAGGTTGGTGCCGACCTGAAGAATCAGTTCGACGCTCGGGTCGTCGACTTCGCGTACGGCGCGCCGCAGTCTTTCGGCAGGTTCGTGAGCCATGAGCAGCGGACTGTTGCTCTTCAGGCCCAGCAGATTGACCACTTCGAAACCGATATCGGTGAACGACCGGCGGACCTGCGCGTCGCCCGACGGCATGTACGGCGTGATGAGACCGATGCGACGGATACCGCCGTAGCGCTGAATGGCGGCCTGACATGCCTGCTGACCGAGGACAACTTTGGCGTGCGCGCGCGACTCGAGATGCGCCTGCAGCGCCGACGTATCCAGTGTTCCTTCCCAGAAGGTTTCCACCGTCATTGCCATCATCACGGCTGCGGGTGCACACGCCATGGCGGTATCGATAGCGGTTTCGATCGAATTGCGCACGTCCGCAATCATTTTCGTGAATTCTTCTTCCGTGCCCACGGGAGTGTCCGGAATCACCACCCGCGTGAGCTGATTGGTGACGCCCGGCGGCCGCATCGCGTCGTACTCCGGCTGCACCACGGTATTGGTCGCCGGGGTGATCACGCCGAGTTTCAGGCGCGGAGCGAGTGCATCAGGCATTGGCAGAACATCCGTGACCGTCTGGAAGGCGCAGTTTAACCAGCGGCGGCGAGGCGCCGCTCGCCGAAACATTTCGACAGTCGGAATTGCCCGACGGATCAAGGGCTAAACATCGATCGACGTTTGACTGATGACTGCCCTTCCAGTAGCGTCCCGGCCCCTGCCGTTCCGGCAGCCGCGCCATCGCAACGGCGCCCCGAGAGACCCTACGACGACAGTGGAGCTTCGCGTGAGCAAGATTCTGGTCGGCCTCAAACGCGTCGTGGACTACAACGTCCGCGTGCGTGTGAAACCCGACGGCACGGGCATCGTGACCGACGGTGTGAAGATGAGCATCAATCCCTTCGACGAGATCGCCCTCGAAGAGGCGCTGCGCATCAGGGAAAAAGGCGCCGCCACGGAAGTGGTCGTCGCCAGCATCGGGCCCGCCGACGCACAGCAGCAGTTGCGCACGGGCCTGGCCATGGGAGCCGATCGCGCCATCCTGATCCAGAGCGACAGCGCCGTCGAACCGCTTGCCGCCGCCCGCGTATTTCTCAAGCTGGTCGAAAAGGAAGCGCCGCAGATCGTGCTGCTCGGCAAACAGGGCATCGACGACGACAACAATCAGACTGGCCAGATGCTGGCTGCATTGTGGAATCGTCCGCAGGCAACCTTCGCGTCCAAAGTCGAACTCGATGGTGCCAGGGCCAGGGTGACGCGCGAGGTCGACGCGGGTCTGGAGACGCTCGAGATCGACCTGCCCGCGGTCATCACCACGGACCTGCGCCTGAATGAGCCGCGCTACGTAAAGCTGCCGGAAATCATGAAGGCCAAGAAAAAGCCGCTCGAAACCATCGCGATCGCCGACCTGGGCGTCGAAACCGCCAGCCAGTTCCGGACGGTGAAATACGAACCGCCAATGGCCCGCTCCAAGGGCGTCATGGTCAAGGACGTCAATGAACTCGTCGCAGCACTGAAGCAGAAGGGTCTGATTCAATGAGCAAGATTCTGATCATTGCCGAGCACGCAAACGGCAGGCTCAATCCTGCGACAGCCAAGTGCGTGAGCTGCGCCGCGACGATTGCGGACGCGAGCATCGATATTGCGGTACTGGCTGCGGATGCTGCAGCGGTCGCCGCTGAAGCGGCCGCCCTCCAGGGCGTCAGCCGCGTGATCAAGGTCGACAATCCAGCCAATGCCGAACCGGTGGCGTCGCTCCTGGCGCCGCAGGTCGCTGCACTGGCCGCCGACTACACGCACGTCTTCGGCCCATCGACGACTTTCGGCAAGGATCTGATGCCGCGCGTGGCCGCACTGCTGGGCGTCGGACAGCTCAGCGACATCATGGCGGCCGAGTCCGCTCATCGATTCCGCCGACCGGTCTATGCGGGCAACGCCATCGTCACCGTGGAAGCGGCAACTGACAGGAAAGTGGTCGCCACGGTTCGCGTGGCCTCCTTCCAGCCCGCAGCTGCCGGCGGTGCAGCCGCTGTGGAAGCAGCCAATTTGAATGTCGAACTGCCTGCGCACACGCGCTTTGTCGGCCGTTCTGCCGCAGCCACCGGCCGGCCGGACCTGCAGACTGCTGCTCGTGTGGTTTCGGGAGGACGTGCCGTCGGCAGCGCAGAGAACTTCCAGATCATCGTCGGTCTGGCCGACAAGCTCGGCGCTGCGGTGGGGGCTTCGCGCGCAGCTGTGGATGCCGGTTACGCACCCAACGATCTGCAGGTCGGTCAGACCGGCAAAATCATCGCGCCCGAACTCTACGTCGCCGTCGGTATCTCAGGCGCGATTCAGCATCTGACCGGCATCAAGGACGCACGCACGATCGTCGCCATCAACAAGGATGCGGAGGCACCGATCTTCGAAGTGGCCGACATCGGCCTGGTCGGCGATCTGTTTACCGTGGTGCCGGAACTGGAGAAGGCGCTCGGCTGATCCAGGTGACGAAAGTGACGAGGGTGACGTGAGTCACGAGGGCCAGAATCTTCTTCCCGCCCCCCCTTGCATCACTACCGTCACTCTCGTCACTCTTCTGATCAGAGCTGCGCCAGCACGTGTTCGGCGCTCGACACCTTGAACTCGCCTTTCGCTTCGACGTTGACCTGTTTCACCACACCGCCGTCGATCAGCAGCGAGAAACGCTGGCCGCGCGTGCCCATGCCGAATCCTGAGGCATCGAAATCCAGACCCAGCGCCTTGGTGTACTCGGCATTGCCGTCGGCAAGCATGTCGACCTTGCCATCGGTATTCTGACTCTTGCCCCAGGCCTTCATCACGAAGGGATCGTTCACAGCCAGGCATGCGATCTTCGTGACGCCCTTGCCCTTCAATGCACCCGCCTGCTCCACGAATCCCGGCAGATGCCTGGCATCGCATGTGGGCGTGAAGGCACCCGGAACTGAAAAGAGCACCACTTTGCCGGTCCCGAAATACTCTTCGGCACTCACCTTCTGCGGACCGTCCGGAGTGGCCAGAGTCAGGGTTCCCGATGGCATCTTGTCGCCAACTTTGATGGTCATGGATCAGGTCCTCATTGGAAATGGAACGGCGTGCTCGCAGCGCGCGGGAACGCAGGATGCGCAACGGCACCGCAAAGTTCCAGCACTGTAAATGAAATCGGACCTGCACCGACATGCAGGTCCGATCCGTTTCGACAGGGCCGCGGGCCATCCCGCGGCGGTTTACATCAGTCTTCCAGCAATCGCAGGGCACCGCGCGCGCCGAGAATATGCGAACGCATCAACGCGGCCGCCCAGTCAGCATCGCGCGCTTCGAGTGCCCGCACGATTTCCAGATGGTGCGAAGCACTGCGAATCAGATCTTCATCCTGGTAAGTCTCGAAAGTCTTCATCATCAGCTGCATCTCGATCAGGGACGACAGAGCATTCGCCAGTCGCGAGCTGCCTGAGCATTCCTGGATGCGCCGATGGAACTGGCTGTTCAGATCGCCGATGCGTTCCAGATAGCCTTCGCGCTTGCTGAGCGTCTCGTGATACTGATCGTCCGCGAGCTGGCGCAGTTCGGCGATCCCCTCCGCAGTCATGCGTCGGGCTGCTCGAGCAGCGCCGTAGCCTTCCAGCAGAGCACGCAACTCGAAGACATCGTCGCGATCTTCGCTGGTCCATTCGGTGACGATTGCGCCCTGATGCGGAATGAATTCCAGAAGCCCTTCTGCGTGGAGCTTGCGCAGCGCTTCACGCACGGGCGTGCGGCTGACGCCGGCGGCAGCTGCCACCTCCTGTTCGGTGATACGGGACGACGCGGGGTAGACGCCTCGGACGATACGTTCACGTACGGTCTGATAGGCCTTGTCCACTGCTTTAGCCATGGGAGTCCTTCAACGTTTTCTGGAGAGCCGGTGAGGCCCGATGGCAGCGAGTGTATACGTGCGCCGACCTGCGCCGACAGGGTTGCACACAGGCTGCGACCCATCGGAAGGAAGAAATAAATGCCTACGTAAATACCGGGGTGCAGAACACGCCTCAGTAACTGGATGCGATCAACCGCTCAATTGATTGGTTTTTCTTGGAAATATACCTGCCTTGTGCACCATGCCGGGCAGCGCCCGGCCACGCCGTCCCTCCAGCCATCCGGCGACGTCCAGCAGCTTGTTCAGATCGATGTCAGTTTCGAAACCCGATCGCGACAGCATGTACACGAGATCTTCGGTAGCCACGTTGCCCGTGGCATTGGGCGCGAACGGACAGCCCCCGATTCCGCCGACACTCGAGTCGAGTGTCCGTACGCCAGCGAGTACCGCCGCGTAGGCATTCGCCACTGCCGTGTTGCGTGTGTTGTGGAAATGGCAGCGCAAGGCCATCGACGGTAATGCCGTGCGTATGCGATTCACCAACTCGGTGACCTGCGCCGGCACTGCGACTCCGATGGTATCGGCGATGGCAATCTCGAAAGGCTGCATGGTCGCGAGCCGCTGCGCCATGGCGACGACGCGGTCCATGGATACCTCACCTTCGAACGGACACCCGAAGGCCACCGAAATCGTGATCTGGGCACGGATGCCGGCTGCGCGCGCCAGCGGTGCAATTTCCTCCCATGCCCGCAGCGTGTCGTCGGTCGACATGCCCTGATTGCGCTGGGCGAAACTGTCGGTCGCCGCAGTGACCATGCCGATCTCGGTGCATCCGGCCTCGAGCGCCCGATCGAACCCTCTGCGATTCAGCACCAGGCCGACATATTGCACATCGCTGCGCCGCGGCAACGCCGCCATCACCGCTTCTGCATCCGCCATCTGCGGAACACGTTTCGGATTGACGAAGCTTGCGACTTCGATACGACGCAATCCCGCTGCAATGAGCCGCTCGATCAACTCGATCTTGTCGGCAGTCGGGAAGACTTCGGGCTCGCTTTGCAGCCCGTCGCGCGGTCCGACTTCGACGATTTCGATGGAGGTCATGAGGAGACAACGTGACCGCTGACGAACAGACAAAGTACAGCACGGCCGCCCGTATGTCTGCCCACGAGCTACTGCAGGAAATCGATCCTTCGCAACGCCTGTCCGCTGGCCGTGACCTTGCGATATACGTATGCGGCGCAGGCGAGATCCTGCAGCGCAAGGCCCGTCGAGTCGAAGAGCGTGATGTCGGTGGAATTCTGTCGACCGGGTTTGACGCCCGCGACGACATGGCCCAGTTCGGCGTGAACATTGGTTTCGCAAAAGGCACCGCTCGCCAGCGGCACATTGATCTCGCCGCTGTGCGTCGCCTGCTCCATGTCATCGACGACGACTTTCGCTGCCAGCGTCAGCGCGGTGGCGAGTTCCTGCTTGCCGGCGGCGTCCGCGCCGATTGCATTGATATGCGTCCCCGGCCTCACCCACTGCGCCTCAACGATGGGCTGTCGCGCTGGCGTGATGGTCGTGAGAATGTCTGCGACGGAAACTGCATCCTGCGCCGATGCGGCGATTTTCACGACGACGCCGAATTTTTCAGTGACGGTGCGCGCCAGCGCCGCACTGCGCTGTGTATCGAGATCGAACAGGACCACCTCTTCGATCCGCGGTCGCACCGCCAGGATGGCCTCAATCTGTGTCAGCGCCTGGTTACCGGCGCCGATGAGCGAAAGTACCGTCGCATCCGCTCGTGCGAGCGCGCGGGTAGCAACGCCGGAAGCGGCACCGGTGCGCAGCCGTGTGATGGCAGTCGCGTCCATGATGGCCAGCGGAAATCCCGTCGGTGGATCGATCAGTGTGAGCGTGCCGATGATGGAAGGCATGCCCTGGTTGCCAGGATGCATGTTGATGTTCTTGACGGCCGCATAACCAAGCGGCGCGGCATATGCAGGCATGGCGCGCACATCGCCGCCCGGCAGATCCAGATAGACCTTTGCAGGCATCTGCACCTGCCGACGGCCGTGCAGGCGGAACACCTCCTCCACGGCATTCAACGCGCCGCGCATATCGATCGCGGCGAGTACCTCGCTCTGGTTCAGCAGCAGTGTGCCGTCGTTCATCACTCGGCGTCGGTCACAGCGCCCTGTGAGGCGCTGCTCACGCTGCGCGCGTACTTCGCCAGCACGCCGCGACGCGTATAGGGAGCCGGCGCTTTCCATGCCTTGCGGCGCTCTTCGAGTTCGGCATCGCTCACCGCCACGCGCATTTCGCGCGCCTGGGCGTCGATGGTGATCTCATCGCCATCGCGCACCAGACCGATCGGGCCGCCCACGGCCGCTTCCGGTGCCATGTGACCGACGACGAAACCGCGACTTCCGCCCGAGAACCGCCCGTCCGTGATGAGCGCCACCTTGCCGGCGAGACCTCTGCCGGCGATGGCACTCGTCGGGCTCAGCATCTCGCGCATGCCCGGTCCGCCCTTTGGCCCCTCGAACCGGATCACGACGACGTCACCTTCGACCACGACGCCATCCAGGATGGCCTGCAGCGCATTTTCTTCGCCGTCGAACACGCGTGCGCGACCCGTGAACGCGAGGCCCTCCTTGCCAGTGATCTTGGCAACCGCACCTTCAGGCGCGAGATTGCCGTACAGAATCACCAGATGGCTTTCCGGCTTGATGGGATTGTTGAAGGCGTGAACGATGTCCTGATGCTTCGGATAGGGCTTTACCGACTTCAGGTTCTGCGCAAGCGTCTTGCCCGTCACCGTGAGGCAGTCGCCATGCAGCAGGCCCTGCTCCAGCAGCATCTTCATCAGCGGCTGGATGCCGCCGATCTTCACCAGTTCCGACATCGAATACTTGCCGCTCGGACGCAGATCCGCGAGCACCGGAACGCGCTTGCCGATGCGGGTGAAATCGTCGAGTTCGAGCGGCACGTTCGCGGCATGGGCGATCGCCAGCAGATGCAGCACGACATTGGTCGAACCGCCGAGCGCGATCGCCACCGTGATGGCATTTTCGAACGCCTTGCGCGTGAGGATCTGCGAGGGTCGCAAGTCGGCCTTCACGAGTCTGACGATCGCCTTGCCCGCGGCCTTGCAGTCGTTGAGCTTGTGACTCGACACCGCCTCCTGCGCCGAACTGTTCGGCAGGCTCATGCCCAGCGCCTCGATGGCCGACGCCATGGTGTTCGCCGTGTACATGCCGCCGCAGCTGCCCGGCCCGGGAATCGCGGTGCGTTCGATCTCGAGCAGTTCCTTGTCGCTGATCTTGTCCGACGCACGCGCACCGACGGCTTCGAACACGGAGATGATGTCGCGCCGCTGTTTGCCCGTCTTGATGGTGCCGCCATAGATGAAGATGGACGGACGATCGAGCCGTGCCAGCGCCATCATGCAGCCCGGCATGTTCTTGTCGCAGCCGCCGATGGCAATGACGCCGTCGAATCCCTGCGCGCCCGAGACGGCTTCGATGGAATCAGCGATGACCTCGCGCGACACGAGCGAATAGCGCATGCCGGGCGTGCCGTTGGAAATACCGTCTGACACCGTAATGGTCCCGAACGTGGTGCTCTTGCCGCCGGACTTGTCTACCGACTGGGCCGCCGCACGAGCCAGCTTGTCGATGTGCATGTTGCACGGGGTGAGATTGCTCCAGGTGGACGCTACGCCGATGGCTGGCTTGCGGAAATCGGCATCCTTGTAGCCCACGGCGCGCAGCATGGCGCGGCTCGGCGCCTGCTCGTAACCGTCGACGACGACACTGGAATAACGGCGGGCAGAATCCTTGTTGCGCGGCTGGCGGGACTTCTTGCTGACTGGCATGGATGGCTTGCAGACCGATGAACGGAAATGGGGTCCGCAATCCTCCGCGACCGGCGCCTCGCTGGCAAGCGCTGCTCAGTTCACGTTCCCGTATCGACAATGCGTTTTTCGCGGATCAGCACGATCAGCACGCCTGCCAGCGTCACCACACCGCCGGTCAGCATGCGCGCAGTCAGCTGGTCGTGCAGCAGCGTCACGCCGAAGATGACGCTGAAAATCGGTGACAACAGCGTAATGGGCGACAGGCTCGTGACGGGATAGCGACTTACCAGGAAATACCAGCCGGTGTGCGCAACCAGACTGGACAGCAACGTCGTGAATGCGAGCGCCGTCCAGCCCCGCCAGTCGGCATTGACGATGGCGCTCCACTGATTCGTCTCCAGCCCGAGACTGGTCAGAAACAGCAGCGGTCCGCCCAGCACTGCGATCCATGCCTGGAGTTCCAGCGGCCGGATGCCATTCAGACGTTTGAGATAAATCAAACCGAAGGAGCTGACCAGGCAGGACAGTACGACGATCATCATGCCCGGCCAGTAGTCGAACGCATGCGGGTCGAATCCGATGATGGCGATGCCGGCGAATGCGAGCACGATGCCGAGCCTGCGACGCCAGCGGATGGTCTCACCGAGCAGCCAGACCGACAGCAACGTGGAAAACGGCACGCCCATCTGGCTGGCGATGGCGACCATCGACGCATCCTTGACGAGGTTCACCCCCACGAACAGCAGCGCGAACGCGCCGGGGCCGGTCAATAGTGCGGCCAGCAGGAGGTTGCGCATCTGGCCGCGGTGGATCTTCAGAAACGGCAGGACCAGCAGAAAGACCGATCCGAATCGCAGCGATGTGAACAGGATGGGCGGCAGCTGCCCGACCCCGATTTTCGAGGCGATCAGATTCGCGCCCCAGATGAGATTGATCAGGACGAGGAATACGAGGTCGCGGCTGCTGATGGACGCAGACTGCGAAGCGGCTGAAGCGGCTGGTTCGCTCAAGCGGTCAGTGCGTAACGTGTCTTCAGCAGCGCATACAGTGCGCGGATGCACTGGGCTTCGGCGCCGACAGGCCGGCCAGGCCGATCCTTGCCGTTCCAGGCGTAGCAGTCGATATGCAGCCAGGCTTTTGCGTTGTTCACGAAGCGCTTGAGGAACAGCGCAGCAATGATGGCGCCGGAGAATCCGGAGGCGGAGACATTGTTCAGGTCGGCGATCTTGCTCGAGAGCTCATCGTCGTAGCCGCCCCACAGCGGCATGTGCCACAGCGGATCCGATTCGCGCAGACCCAGCTGCACCAGTTCGCGGGCGAGCGCTTCGTCGCTGGCGAACAACGCCGGTAACTCAGGTCCGAGTGCGACGCGTGCGGCGCCGGTGAGTGTCGCCATATCAATCAGCAGATCCGGCGCCTCTTCGTCCGCAAGCGCGAGCGCGTCGCACAGGATCAGGCGGCCTTCAGCGTCGGTATTGCCGACTTCCACGGAGAGGCCTTTGCGCGTTGCCAGAACATCGCCCGGACGGAATGCATTGCCGGCAATCGCATTCTCCACGGCGGGGACGATGACGCGCAGGCGGACCGGCAGCTTCGCATCCATGACGAGCTGCGCCAATCCAAGCACGGCAGCCGCGCCGCCCATGTCTTTCTTCATGAGCAACATGGAAGCGCCGGGCTTGATGTCGAGCCCGCCGGAGTCGAAACACACGCCCTTGCCTACCAGAGTGACCTTGGGATGTGCAGGATCGCCCCAGGAAAAATCGATCAGCCGCGGCGCGACTGAACTCGCACGACCCACTGCATGCACGGCAGGAAATTTTTCGGTCAGCAGCGCTTCGCCCACGATGACGCGAGGCACGCTTCCATGACGCTTTGCGACCTCAGTGGCCGCACTGGCCAGCGCCTCCGGCGTCAGATCGCCGGCAGGAGTGTTGACGAGATCGCGGGCCAGAAATGTTGCTGCCCGCAGCCGTTCCATCTCTGCGATGTCGACACCCTCGGGCGCGCGCAGCGTGACCTTGCGCGCGGGCGTGCTGCGGTATCGATCGAATCGGTACTGACCGTACAGCCAGCCAAACGCGAATTGCGCGGCCGCAGCCTGTGAAAGCGACTGGGCCAGGCGGTAGTTGCCGTCGGGCAAGCGGTCCGAGAGGCTCGCCGCGCTCCAGCAGCTCGACTCTTCCTGCGCGGGCTTTCGACCCAGGCCGGCCGCAACTGCCGCGATCGCGCCGTCTGTTCCCGGAATCAGGACAAACCTGCCCCGTTCAGCCTTGAACCCGTTGGCGGCAAGCCAGTTGCGCGCGGCCGGCTGCTGCTGGCCACACCAGCTCTCGAATGCCTCTTCGTAGACAAGATGAATGGGAACGGAGCCGGCGATGGTGTCGGAAATCAGCATGAGCGATGTGAGCGGCTCAGATGGATCGCTGCGAAGCGAAATGAACGAAGGATGGCGCGGCAAGGATATCAGGGCACTGCATCATTCCGGCTGCGGCGTCCACCGACGAGCCGGATTCATCGCGAGATCCGATCGATGCGAGCGTCATTGCAGCGCTCGCCATTGTGTACAAGGGGTTGACAAGATCCGCGCCCATATGATGCTATCCGTCTGATTTTTCACGCCGTCTTGCATCCCATAGCTTCATGCTGAGTGTCCGGTTGTCTTTATCGACCCTCAGCGGGATCGATGGCAGAGACGTCGGACATGTTCAGACGTCGGAAATCAAAGGGCTACGAATTGGCACTATGAACCCCGCACCGGACAAACCCGAGGCGGGGTTCTTTCATTTTGTTTCGATTCGCTTTCAGGAGCGCAAATGCAGATCTATTCGCAGAAGGACGTCAAGAAGACAGCCCTCAAGGGCGCACGCATCGCGATCCTCGGCTATGGCAGCCAGGGTCGTGCGCATGCTCTGAACCTCAAGGACAGTGGCTTTGACGTCGTCGTAGGTGTCCGCAAGAGCGGCGCCAGCTGGGGCAATGCGAAGAAGGACGGTCTGGCAGTCGCCGCGCCGGCGGAAGCCGTGAAGGGCGCCGCGCTCATCGCCTTCCTGACGCCGGATCTGACCCAGAAGGATCTGTACAAGGAAGTCATCGGCAACATCGCCAAGGGTGCAACGATCCTGTTCGCACACGGCTTCAACGTGCACTTCGGCCTCATCAAGCCGCGCAAGGATCTCGATGTGGTGCTGATTGCGCCGAAGGGTCCGGGCGGTCTGGTGCGTCGTCAGTATGAGCAGGGCCGCGGCGTGCCGTGTCTGCTCGCTGTTTATCAGGATGCGACCCGCAAGGCGAAAGACAACGCCCTCGCCTACGCTCACGGCATCGGCGGAACGCGCGGCGGCGTGCTGAAGACCACCTTTGCGGAAGAGACCGAGACGGATCTGTTCGGCGAACAGGTCGTTCTGTGCGGCGGCACCACTGAGCTCGTGGTCAAGGGGTTCGAGACGCTGGTGGAAGCCGGCTACCAGCCCGAAGTCGCGTACTACGAAGTGCTTCACGAACTGAAGCTGATCGTCGATCTGCTGCACGAAGGCGGCCTCGCGAAGATGCACAAGTTCATCTCCGAGACGGCGAAGTACGGCGATCTGACCCGTGGCCCGCGCATCGTGAACAAGGGCACGAAGAAGGAAATGAAGAAGGTTCTCAAGGAAATCCAGGACGGCAAGTTTGCCCGCCAGTGGATGAGCGAGAACCGCAGCGGCCGCCGCAAGTACAACAAGCTGATGAATCAGGATCTGAAACACAAGATCGAAAAGGTCGGCGTGAAGTTGCGCGACCGCATGCCCTGGCTTCAGGAGAACGCCTGACACGCGGATCAAGGCACCCGATCAGATTCCTGATCGGGTGTTTTGCATTCACGGCCGGACAGGAGCAGATGCATGCCGATCAATGCCGCCCAATACATCTGGTACAACGGCAAGCTCGTGCCGTGGGAACAAGCCACGGTTCATGTGCTGGCACACGCCCTGCACTACGGCTCGACGGTCTTCGAGGGCGTACGTTCCTATCCCACGGCCGACGGCCCGATCATTTTCCGGTTGAGCGACCACACGCGCCGCCTGTTCGACTCGGCCAGGATCTATCGCATCGACATTCCCTGGTCGCCTGACGACATCAACAGGGCCTGCAAGCAGGTCATCGTCAGCAACAAGCTGAACAACGGCGCGTACATGCGGCCGTTCGCGTTTCGCGGCTACGGCGAAATCGGCGTGGCCCCGAAAATCTCGCCGCCGATTGATACCGTTGTCGCAGCCTTCGAATGGGGCGCCTATCTCGGCGCCGAGGGGCTCGAAAACGGTATCGATGTCTGCGTGTCCTCCTGGCAGCGACTGGCACCGAATACCATTCCTGCGCTGGGCAAGGCCGCCGGCAACTATCTCTCCAGCCAGCTCATCAGCATGGAAGCGAAGCGGCTGGGTTTCGCCGAAGGCATCGGCCTGAGCACGGATGGCACGGTGAGCGAAGGTGCAGGAGAAAATCTCTTTCTGATCCGCGATGGCGTGATCTACACGCCTTCAGTTGCGAACTCGATTTTGCAGGGCATCACCCGCGACAGCGTGATCAAGCTGGCGCGCGCTCACGGCTTCGAGGTGCGCGAGCAGGCCCTGCCGCGCGAACTGCTCTACCTCGCCGACGAGATCTTCCTCACCGGAACGGCCGCGGAAATCACGCCGGTGCGTTCGGTAGACAACATCACCATCGGCGCCGGCAAACGTGGACCGGTGACCGAAGCGCTGCAAACCGCATTCTTCGGGTTGTTCAACGGCAAAACTCCGGACACATGGGGCTGGCTGCAGCGCTGCGATGACGCCGGATCGAAAACTGCAACCTGAATGACCATCTCGACCCGCGATGGCTCGATGACGAACGATCAAACAGCTCGAGCCCTCTGCCTGACATTCTGCGATTCGCCACTTTCGCACACGTTTTGACAATGACCGCCAAAACACTCTTCGAAAAAGTCTGGGAACAGCACGAGGTTGTTCCTGAAACCGCCGATACACCGGCCGTCCTCTACATCGACCTGCACCTCATTCACGAGGTGACATCGCCGCAGGCGTTCTCATTGCTGCGATCGCAGGGTCTGAAGATGCGTCGCACCGATCGCACGCTCGCCACCATGGATCACTCCACGCCGACCGATCCGGCGGAGGTGTTCGGACGCGTGCCGATCAAGGTCGAGTCTGCTGCCCGACAGGTGAAGCAGCTCGAGAAGAATTGCGAAGAGTTCGGCGTTGAGTTGCTGGGACTTGGCAGCGAACAGCGCGGCATCGTCCACGTCATCGGACCTGAGCTCGGTGCGACCCAGCCGGGCAAGACGATCGTGTGCGGAGACAGCCATACGGCCACGCACGGCGCATTCGGCGCGCTGGCCTTCGGCATCGGGACCACCGAAGTCGGTCACGTGCTCGCGACGCAGTGCCTGTTGCAACGTCGTCCGAAAACGCTCGCCATCGAAGTGAAGGGTCGACTGGGCGAAGGCGTCACCGCCAAGGATCTCATTCTCGCCATCATCGGCAAGATCGGCGTTGGCGGCGGTACTGGACATGTCATCGAGTATCGCGGCCCGGCCATCGAAGCGCTGTCGATGGATGAGCGCATGACTGTCTGCAACATGTCCATCGAAGCCGGTGCGCGCGCGGGCATGATCGCGCCTGACCAGACCACCTTCGACTACCTGAAGGGGCGTCGCTTCGCTCCGCAGGGTGCGGCATGGGATGAGGCGGTCGCTCGCTGGAGCAGGCTCAGAACCGATCCGGGCGCACGCTTCGATCGCGTGGTGGAAATCGATGCCAGCGAAATCCAGCCCATGATCACGTATGGCACGCATCCCGGCATGGTCGTGCCGATCAACGGTCATGTGCCGACGCGCGAAGGCGATGCGGTGTTCTCCAAATCGCTCTCGTACATGGGTCTCAATGCCGGTGAAAAGCTCATCGGCAAGCCCATTCAGGTCGTCTTCGTGGGCAGTTGTACCAACGGCCGAATTTCCGACCTCGAACTCGCAGCCCGTGTCATGAAGGGTCGCAAGGTTGCCAAGGGCGTGCGCGCAGTCATCGTGCCCGGTTCGCAACAAGTCAAACAGGAAGCCGAGGCACTGGGTCTGGCAAAGATCTTCACGGATGCCGGTGCCGAGTGGCGCGAATCCGGCTGCTCCATGTGCATCGGCATGAACGGCGACACCGTCGAGCGCGGCCAGTACGCCGTCTCCACCAGCAACCGCAACTTCGAGGGTCGCCAGGGAGCGGGCGCACGCACGCTGCTGGCGAGTCCGGCGACGGCGGCTGCCGCTGCCATTACCGGTCGAGTGACCGATCCACGCGATTTTCTGACGGAAATGAAATCCGTCGTGCATTCCTGAAGGCCGCCATCATGCAGCCCATACGCATCATCGAATCGAAAACGGTCGTGCTGCCGTTCACGAACATCGACACCGATCAGATCATTCCTGCCCGGTTTCTCACGACCACCACGAAGGAAGGTCTGGGCAAGCTCGCATTCAGCGACTGGCGTTACGACGCAAGCGGCGCACCGAAGCCGGACTTCATTCTCAATCGCCCGGAATCGACCGGCTGCTCCATCCTGGTTGGCGGCCGCAACTTCGGCTGCGGTTCTTCACGCGAGCACGCTCCGTGGGCGCTGCTCGACTACGGTTTCAGGGCCGTGATCAGCACCGAGATCGCCGACATCTTCCGCAGCAACTCGCTCAAGAACGGCCTGCTGCCCATCGTCGTCGACGAAAAGACACACGAGTGGCTGCTGGCGAATCCCGGCGCGCAGGTGAAGATCGACCTCGAAGCCAACACGGTGACGCTGCCGACCGGCGACTCCGCCACTTTCAGCATCGAACGTTTCGCGCGTTACTGTCTCTTGAACGGCACCGACGAACTCGGATTCCTGCTGAGTCAGCGCGACGCCATTACGAGATTTGAGCAGACACACGCATGACAGGCATCAAGGCGCGAATCGTCGTTCTTCCCGGCGACGGCATCGGACCCGAAGTTACTCACGAAGCAGTACGTGTCCTCGAAGCGCTCGCCAGTCGCTTCAACCATGATTTCCAGTTCGAATCGCATCTGATCGGCGGCGCTGCCATCGACGCTACCGGTTCGCCGCTGCCCTCTTCCACACTGTCCGCCTGTGGCACTGCCGATGCGGTGTTGCTGGGTGCGGTCGGCGGACCCAAGTGGTCGGATCCGAATGCGAAGGTGCGCCCTGAACAGGGGTTGCTGGCCCTGCGCAAGGGTCTCGGCCTGTTCGCGAATCTGCGTCCGGTGTCGGTTCATTCCGCGATGCTCGATGCATCGACGATCAAGCCCGATGTGCTCAGGGGCACCGACATCATGGTCGTGCGCGAACTCACCGGCGGCATCTACTTCGGTGAGAAGACACGCACAGCAGACTCAGCCAGCGATCTGTGCACCTATACGATCGGGGAAGTCGAACGCGTCACGCGCGTGGCCGGCAATCTCGCCCGCGGTCGTCGCAAGTCCCTGGTATCGGTGGACAAGGCCAACGTGCTCGAGACTTCCCGGCTGTGGCGCAGCACCGTAGAGCGCGTGATGAAGAACGAATTCCCGGATGTGACGCTCGAGCACATGCTGGTCGATTCGGCAGCAATGCACCTGATCCGCAAACCGGCGAGTTTCGACGTCATCGTCACCGAGAACATGTTCGGCGACATCCTGACCGACGAGGCGTCCATGCTGGCGGGCTCGCTCGGGCTGCTGCCATCCGCCTCCCTCGGCGCCGGACGCCTCGGGGTCTACGAGCCGATCCACGGTTCGGCTCCGGATATCGCCGGCAAAGGCATCGCCAATCCCTTCGGCACCATCCTGAGCGTGGCCATGCTCCTGAGACACTCCCTGGCGCTTCCAGAGGCCGCGCAAGTGGTTGAAAAAGCAGTGGAGGCCGCCATCGCGGCCGGCGTCCGGACGGCTGATATCGCCTCTGGCGAAGCCCCGGCGACCACTGCGCAGGCGGGTGAAGCCGTAGTTAAACGAATCCTGCAATAACTTCACAAGTTATTGATTTTACAGGTACCGCCCGGGGGTCTCAGACCGGGAAAAGATTCTTGCCACAAAGCCCGGCGAGGCGGTTATGATCTGCCCCAACGCCGGCGAATCGATCTCTCGCCGGCGTTTCCGCCTTCGGGCAAATCTCCATGTCTCGACCACTACGGTCGAGGTGTCTTTGGTGGAAACGGAGCGCGTGTCGGGTTAGTCCCCACGGTCGATGACGACGAAAGTCGATATCGCCACGACAGCAGTTCTTAGTTGCCACATAAGGCCGGCGTTGAGCCGGCCTATTTTTTTGTGCGCTGGAAAACGAGCGTCAACAGACCTTGAAGTGGTGACGCTCTCAGGTCTGCTCTGCGCGCCTCAGTGCGGCGCGCAGATCCTTCAGCAGATCCTCGCTGTCTTCGATTCCCACCGACAACCGCAACAACGAATCTGAAATGCCTGCACGCAGTCTTGCGTCGGCAGCCATGCCTGCGTGCGTCATGCTGGCAGGATGCGCGACGAGACTTTCGACGCCGCCCAGCGACTCGGCCAGAGAAAAGCATGTGAGGCCGTTGAGGAATGCTCGCACCTGCGCGAGACCCCCCTTGAGTTCAAAACTCACCATCGCACCAAAACCGCTCTGCTGACGCTTCGCCAGTTCATGCTGAGGATGCTCCGCAAGCCCAGGATAGTGGACGGCGCTGACCGCATTGTGACTCTTCAGAAGCTCCGCGATCCGTTGTGCATTGACGCCGTGCTGTTGCAGACGCGCGTGCAGGGTTCGTACACCGCGCAAGGTGAGATAGCTGTCGAACGGTGCGCCCGTGACACCGATGCAATTGGCCCACCACACGAGCTTCTCATGGAGCTCAGGCGCTGCCGCGGCCACTGCGCCGCCCACCACATCGCTGTGGCCGTTCAGATATTTGGTCGTCGAATGCAGCACGAGATCGGCACCGCGCGCGATGGGCTGCTGCCACACTGGCGACAGAAACGTATTGTCGACGAGTAACAACGCACCGGCGCCGTGCGCCTTCGCAGCGATCCGCTCGATGTCGACGATGCGCAGCAGCGGATTGCTCGGCGTTTCGATCCACACCAGCTTCGGCTGCTTGCTCAGCGCAGCGTCCATGGCCGCGTCATCTGTCTGATCGACGAAGTCCACCCGCAGCGAGCCGCGTTTGGCCAGGGAATCAAGCAGACGATAGGTCCCGCCATAACAATCGTGCGGAGCGATGAGCAACTCATCGTTCTTCAGCAACTGCGTCACCAGGGTGACGGCGGCCATGCCCGAAGCCGTGATCACCGCACCGGCAGCGTTCTCCAGGCTGGCAATGGCGTCGCCCAGGGCATCGCGAGTCGGGTTGCCGGAGCGCGTGTAGTCATAGAGGCCCTTCTCGCCGAAGCATTTGAATGCATAGGTCGAGGTCAGATGAATGGGCGGTACGACGGCGCCGTGCTGGCTGTCCGTCTCGAGTGCAGCACGAACTGCGCGGGTTGCACTCTTGCGGGTATCGCTCATCGGGATGGCTCCGACAGATCCAGCGTGCGTTCGAACACCGCCTGCAAGGCGGCACGTTCCTTCAGGAAGGCATCATGCCCAAACAGCGATGAGACCTCGACCAGCTCCGCAGGACCGCCGAGCCGGTCACGCAGTGCCTGCATGTCCGCGATCGGAACGAGCTGATCCTCACGCACCCCCACCAGTGTGGTGGGCACGCGAATTGCGCCTGCGTTGACGCGATGCAGATCGATGGACTCGGAGAGGCACAGAAAAGCTTCGGGCACGTACGACGCTGCGTAGGCATCGCCGCGCGCCAGCAGATAGCTTTCCACCGGAAACTGGAATCGTCCGTCAATGCGCGTCGGCTCGGCGTCGAAGCGCCCCGCGAACTCCGCAGCGCTGCGATAAGTGGCCATGGCCAGCGCCCGCGCCAGCCGCAGACCTTCAGGGCCGTCACCCTTGTTCAACGCATAACGCACTGTGGCGCGTTGCACGGTGCGCCAGGCGGTTGCCATCGGATGCGAACGGTCGGCGGCACTGATCACGACGATACGCTGTGCCAGTTCGGGATATTTTTCGGCGACCGCCAGCGCCACCATGCCGCCGTACGAGGCGCCGACGATGGCATGAAGACCGTTCAGCCCCAGGTGCCGCACCAGCCGCTCGAGAACGTCCGCCTGATCGTAGGCGCTGATGGATGGGAATCCGGTCTGTCCGGCATGCGGCCCGGTCGTCTCGCCGCTGCCACCCAGGAAGTCGAATCCGAGTACGCGACAGCGCGACGTATCCAGCGCTGATCCGGGCCCGACGATCTCACTCCACCAGCCGCGCGGCGTGCTGCCAGTCACGAAGCGTCCGGCCGAAATGCCGCCGAGTGCGGCGACCACCGGTCCGTGCCCGACCATACGCCAGGCGACCCGCACGTCGTTGAGCTGATTGTCGAAATGCAGCTTGAACGCGCCGGGAATCTCGAGAATCCCCTCGCGCGGATCGGATGGATCTTGCGACGGCGGCAAAGCCGCGTCCGTGATAGCAACCATTGTCTGAAGACACTCCAGGAATCGTCCGCACCAGGTACGGATCAAGGGCTTCGCGCATCGCAGAAACCCTGCGGGAGTGCCGCAGAGGCAGGGTCGCCGCGAACCATCTGCACGCCTCATCAACGGAGCAACGTGCAGCCTTCACAGCAACTCATCTGTCGGGCGTCTGATGACTGCCCCGCAGGAGTTGGCACCTTTTCGAGGTGGTTGGCCTCGACGGTTGCCCCGGCATCCAAGGGCCTTACCCTCCGCCGGTCTCGATGAGCGGCGTGAAGTCTAGGGGTCACGCCGGTTGAGCGTCAAGGAAGTCTTTGTGACTCCGTGACTTACAGCCACCAGGTCGCCGAGCTGAGCTGCGCATGGCCATCAACATCCGGTTTGACCTTGCCGGGAGTTTGCTCTATTGTGCTAGCACATTAGTACATTGATACAGCCCCCCATGAAAGAGCACCGCACGGTCACGCCGCGCCAGGAAGCGCTGGCGGAGCGATCACTGTTCGCAGCGATGTTGACGCTCAGAACCGTTGAGGAATGCCGCTCGTTCTTCCGCGATCTGTGTACGCCCGCGGAGCTGCAGGCACTCGCTGACCGATGGGCCGTCGTCGGACTGCTGCAGCAAGGCGTGCCCTATCGCGAGATTCACAAGCAGACCGGCGTCAGCGTCACCACCATCGGTCGCGTTGCCCGCTATCTGACCAATGGCAACGGCGGCTATTCGCTCGCTGCAGAGCGCCTGAAAGAACACCGCGTCGGCTGACGCAGCACCGAATGACACATCTCATGGACAAGACATCGCGCCTCAAGGTCGCCCTGCAGAAATCGGGTCGGCTCACCGAGAATTCGCTCGACCTGCTGGTTCGCTGCGGCCTGAAGTACAGCCGTGGCAAGGATCAGCTCATGTGCTACGGCGAGAACATGCCGCTCGACGTGCTGTTCGTACGCGATGATGACATCCCGGATCTGGTGCAGCAGGACGTCTGCGATCTGGGCATCGTCGGGCTGAATGTGGTCGAAGAAAAGCGGCTGGCTTTTCAGGCACGCGGCGTCGAGCCCCTGTTCGAGCAGGTCATGACGCTCGATTACGGCAAGTGCCGGCTGTCGATCGCAGTGCCGGGCGGCGCCGAGTACAAGGATGCCCGGTCGTTGCGTGGCAAGCGCATCGCCACGACCTACCCCAATATCCTGGCGCGCTTCCTCCGCGAGCGCGACATTCAGGCCGAAGTGGTGACCATGTCCGGCGCGGTGGAAATCGCTCCGCGGCTGGGTCGTGCAGATTTCATCTGCGATCTGGTATCGACCGGTTCGACGCTCGTGGCGAACAATCTTTCCGAAGCCGAGGTCGTCATGGAGAGCCAGGCAGCGATCATTCGCACGCCTGTGCCCGTGTCGGCGGAGAAGCAGGAATGGATTCACCGCCTCACTGTGCGTATCGACGGTGTGCAGCAGGTGAAGGAAAGCAAATACATCATGCTGCACGCGCCGCGCGCGAAGCTCACGGAGATCCGCAAACTGCTGCCGGGCAGCGAGTCGCCGACCATCATGCCGCTCGATGGCGATGGTGAGCGCGTTGCCGTGCACGCCGTCTGCAGGGAAAACATTTTCTGGGAAACGCTCGAGGGGCTGAAGGCAGCCGGTGCCAGCGCGATTCTGGTGTTGCCGGTGGAGAAGATGCTGGCATGACGTCGCTCGCCATTCTCGACTGGGCTGCGCTGTCGACGCAGCAGCGACGTGCTGCTCTGCGCCGTCCTGCGCAGAATGCCGCCGATGAGATCAACCAGCGCGTTCGCGAGGTGATCGCAGATGTGCGTGCGCGTGGCGACGACGCTCTGTTCGACTACACGCGCCGCTTCGATGGTGCCGAGCTGGAGCGTCTCGAAGTGTCGGCCGAAGAATTCGCGGAGGCTCGCAAGGCGCTGACGCTCGAACAGGTACAGGCACTCGAACGCGCCATCGGCAATGTCGATAAGTTTCACCGTGCACAGCTTTCCGAACCGCTGCGTCTCGAAACATCTCCGGGCGTTGTCTGTGAGCGCCACTTTCGCGCGATCGATGCCGTAGGCTTGTATGTGCCGGCCGGAGTGGCACCTCTGCCCTCTGCCGTCATCATGCTCGCGGTTCCGTCAAATATTGCGGGTTGTCGGACACGGGTGATCTGCACGCCGCCACGTAAGGACGGCCGTGCAGATCCGGGTGTGCTGGTTGCCGCGCAACTGTGCGGTGTGGAGCGCGTGTTCAAGGTCGGTGGGGCGCAGGCCATTGCGGCCATGGCGTTCGGCACGCAGAGCATTCCGAAAGTCGACAAGGTATTCGGGCCCGGCAGTGCCTGGGTGACTGCGGCCAAGCTGCAGGTCTCGAACGATCCCGATGGCGCGGCGCTCGATCTGCCAGCAGGCCCCTCCGAAGTCCTGGTCGTTGCCGATCACACGGCCCGCGCCGAGTTCGTCGCTGCCGACCTGCTGGCACAAGCTGAACACAGTGCCGATGCCCAGGTGGTGCTCGTCACGACTTCCCGCGCACTGGCTGATGACACGCTGGTCGAACTCGAGGCGCAGATGCGCCGCCTGGACCGCGAAAGCACGCTGCGGGCTTCGATCGACAACAGCCGCATCATTCTGGTCGACACGCTCGATACGGCATTCGAAGTCAGCAATGCCTACGCGCCGGAGCACCTCATCGTCCAGCTCGCAGCTGCGCGCAACTGGCTGCCGAAAATCCGCAATGCCGGATCGGTATTTCTCGGCGTCTGGACGCCTGAAACCATGGGCGACTACTGCAGTGGCACCAATCACGTGTTGCCCACGTACGGTTTCGCACGCGCTTACAGCGGTCTGTCCATGACCGACTTCATGAAGCGCATGACCGTGCAGGAACTCAGCGACGATGGGCTGCGCGATCTCGGTCCCACCGCCATCACGATCGCACAGCTCGAGGGGCTCGATGCTCACGCCAATGCCGTCCAGGTACGGCTGGCGCACCTGAATGGAGTTCGTGGCGCATGATTCCGATTCTTGAACGCGCGCGTCCTGACATTCTCACGCTGCGGCCCTACGAACACGCGCCATGGAAGCCCACGCTCGAACGCCTGCATGCGAACGAAATGCCGTGGCGCGCACGCGAAGATGCAACGCATGCCGGTCTCAACCGGTATCCGGAGCCGCAGCCGCATGAACTCATCGAGCATCTCGCAGCGCTGTACGGCGTGACGCCGCAGAACGTACTCGCCGCTCGCGGCAGCGATGAAGGCATCGATCTATTGATCCGGACGTTCTGCCGCGCCGGTCAGGACAGCGTGGTGATCTGTCCGCCGACCTTCGGCATGTACAAGGTGTCCGCGCAGATTCAGGGCGCCAGACTGGTCACAGTGCCGCTCATCAAGGAACGCGGTTACGCCCTGGATGTGGATGCAGTGCTCGGCGCATGCGACGACAGCGTCAAGCTGGTATTCGTCTGCTCGCCGAACAATCCGACGGGCAATCTCGTTGAACGCAGCGCCATTGAAACGCTGTGCGAGCACCTCGCCGACAAGGCCGTTGTGGTGGTTGATGAGGCATACATCGAATTTGCCGGCACGGAGAGTCTCGCAACACTGTTGCCGCGCTTTGAGAATCTGGTCGTGCTGCGCACGTTGTCCAAGGCGTACGCGCTCGCCGGGACGCGCTGCGGAGCGGTGCTGGCACACGCACAGATCGTGGAGCTGCTGGCGCGCGTCATCACGCCTTACTCTCTGCCGACGCAGACGATCGAGGCGGTGCTCAGATTCACCGATGCCTCGCATCGCGCCGAAGCCAGCAAGCGTATCGAGCTGATCCTGAGTGAACGTGCGCGGATCATGGCGCGACTTGCCCAACTGCCCGCGATCCGTCGCGTCTGGCACAGCGATGCCAACTTCATTCTCGTCGACTGTGTCGATGCCGATGCAGTCCTCAACGCCGCCGTTTCGGTGGGACTCATCGTTCGCGATCCACGCTCCAATCCGCTGCTTGCCGGATGTCTGCGCATTTCTGTCGGCACACCCGAACAGAACGACCGGTTGTTGCAGGCCATCGGCGCGCTGGCGCGAGTCGCCGGAGATGCCGCATGAGCAAGAAGGTCCTGTTCATCGACCGTGATGGCACACTCATCGAGGAGCCGGCGGATTTCCAGATCGACAGTCTGAGCAAGCTGCGCCTGGTCCCTGGTGTCATCCCGGCGCTGCTGCGTCTGCGCGATGCGGGATACAGCTTCGTGATGGTCAGCAATCAGGACGGTCTGGGTACGGCCAGTTTTCCCGAACCGTCATTTCGTGAACCTCACGATTTCCTGCGGACACTCCTGGCTTCGCAGGGTATTGAGTTCGAGGCGGAGTTCATCTGCCCACATCTGCCGGACGCCGGCTGCGAGTGCCGCAAGCCGCGCACCGGTCTGCTCACTGACTACCTGCGCAACAACGACCTCGATCGTGAGCGCAGCCATGTCATCGGCGATCGCACTACCGATCTCGAGCTGGCCAGGAATCTCGGTATTGGCGGCCTACGCGTTGGAGCAGATGGCGAATCCTGGCCGCAGATTGCAGAGCGTCTCACTACCGTCCACCGCCGCGCGCACATCACCCGCAAGACCAAGGAGACCGACATCGAGATCACACTGGATCTCGACAGCGAGTCGCCCATTCATGTCAGCACCGGACTGGGGTTCTTCGATCACATGCTCGAGCAGATCGCGAAGCACGGCGGCTTCTCGCTGCAACTGACGTGCAAGGGAGACCTGCACATCGACGAACACCACACAGTGGAAGACTGCGCATTGGCGCTGGGCCAGGCCCTGCGCACGGCGCTTGGCGACAAGCGCGGGATTCATCGCTATGGATTTCTGCTGGCCATGGATGAATCGCTGGCACAGGTTGCGATCGACCTGTCCGGGCGGCCCTACTTCGTGTTCGAAGGTACGTTCGGTCGCGACGTCATCGGTCAGCTGCCCACGGAGCTGGTGCCGCACTTCTTCCGTTCGCTGGCTGAAACGCTCGGCGCGGCCATCAACCTCAAGGTCACCGGCGAAAACACGCATCACATGATCGAAGCCTGTTTCAAGGGTGTCGGCCGCACCTTGCGGCAGGCATTGCGGATCACGGACACCGAACTGCCGAGCACCAAAGGCACGCTATGACCCGACTCGCGATCATCGACAGCGGCGGTGCCAACATCGCGTCCCTGCAACTCGCCGTCGAACGCCTCGGCGTGCCGGCCGATCTCACCACCGATCCGGCGCGTCTGCGCGACGCAAGCCATGTGATTCTTCCCGGTGTAGGTGCCGCCGCGGACTGCATGAGCCGACTGCGCAACGCCGGACTGGTCGACGTAGTGCGCGAGCTGCGCCAACCGCTGCTCGGCATCTGTGTCGGCATGCAGTTGCTGTTCGAGTCTTCGGAAGAAGGTGCTGTTCCCTGCCTCGGCCTCATGCCGGGACAGGTGCGACGCTTTGCGAACCGCGCAGGTCTGCCCGTGCCCCACATGGGCTGGAACCAACTGGAGTTCTCAGCGGAACACGCGCTGCTCGATGGAATCTCATCGGGCGACTATGTCTATTTCGTACACAGTTACTGCGCGCCCGTGAGCGCTGCGACGATTGCCACCACACACTACGGTGAAGAATTTGCCGCTGTCGTCCAGCGCGACAATGTCTACGGGGCGCAATTTCATCCGGAGCGCTCGGCGCGAGTGGGTGCACAACTGCTGCAGAATTTCCTCAGACTGTAAAAATCCAACATGGAACTGATTCCCGCCATCGATCTCAGGCAAGGCCGCTGCGTACGCCTGTTCAAGGGCGACTTTGCCGCTGAGACTGTCTATTCGAGTGAACCCTCCGTGGTCCTCGAAAAATACAGATCGCTCGGCAGCCGGCGCGTGCATGTGGTCGATCTCGACGGTGCGCGCGACGGCGAACAGCCCAACCGTGAAATCATCCTGTCGCTCGCCGCGCAGCGCATTGCACGCCTTCAGGTTGGTGGCGGATTGCGAACCCTGGAGCGGGTGCGCGACCTTCTGGATGCCGGCGTCGAACGTGCCGTGATCGGCAGCCTCGCAGTCACTGCACCCGATGAAGTGCAGCAGTGGATGACTCAGGTCGATCCCAAGAAGATCGTGCTGGCTTTCGACGTACGCATCGATGCCGATGGATCGCCGATGCTGACTACGCACGGCTGGCAGCAAACCAGCGATCTGGTGTTGTGGAAGGCCGTCGAGCGTTACATGCGCGTCGGACTGACGCACGTGCTCTGCACGGATGTCTCCCGCGACGGCGCTCTGACCGGACCCAACACGGCCCTGTACGCCGAGGCAGTCCGGCGGTTTCCCGAACTGCAGTGGCAGGCATCCGGCGGTGTCAGCACCGGTGAGGATCTGCATGCATTGCGCGAATGTGGTGTGGCTGCCGTGATCAGCGGCAAGGCCATGCTGGAAAATCGAATCTCAGCCGAGGAGTTGCGGCCATTCTTGCCAAACGCATTATCCCCTGCCTCGACGTAAGAGACGGCCAGGTCGTCAAGGGCGTCCGCTTTCGCGACCATGTCGTCGTGGGCGACATCCTCGAGCTTGCCTCACGCTATCGCGAGGAAGGCGCCGACGAACTGGTGTTCTACGACATCACGGCGAGTCCGGACGGGCGATCGGTGGATCGCAGCTGGGTGCGTCGCGTCGCGCGCATTCTGGACATCCCCTTCTGTGTGGCCGGCGGCATCCGCAGCGTGTCCGACGCAGAACAGGTGTTGAGTGAAGGCGCCGAGAAGATCTCGGTAAATTCCCCAGCGCTGGAGAATCCGGAACTGATTTCCAGGCTCAGTGCGCGATTCGGCGCGCAGTGCGTAGTCATTGGCATCGACAGTCAGACCATCGACGGCGACTATCATGTCTACCAGTTCACCGGCGATCCGACTCGTACCCGTCAGACGCGACGACGCACGCTCGATTGGGTCCGCGAAGTACAGGAGCGCGGCGCCGGCGAAATCGTCCTGAACTGCATGGCCAGCGACGGCGTGCGCCAGGGTTACGACATCGCCCAGTTGTCGGCAGTGCGCGAGGTCGCTCACGTTCCCCTGATCGCCTCGGGCGGTGCGGGAGCACCGGAACATTTCGCGACCGTCTTCCATCGCGCGCAGGTCGACGGGGCGCTGGCAGCCAGTGTCTTTCACAGCGGCAGCATTGCCATTCCCGATCTCAAGCGCTATCTGCGTCAGCAATCCATAGAAGTCCGTCCATGACTGCAATCACACCGAGCAGCATCGAAACACTGGCCTGGGGCAAGGGCGACGGCCTGTTGCCGGCGGTGATTCAGGATGCGCGTACCGGCAAGGTACTGATGCTGGGCTACATGAATGCGCAGGCCCTGCACACAACGCTGACCAGCAAACGCGTCACCTTCTTCAGCCGCAGCAAGAACAGGTTGTGGACCAAGGGAGAGACGTCCGGCAACTATCTGAACCTCGTCACAGTCGCCGCAGATTGCGACAACGACTCGCTGCTGGTGACCGCGCTGCCGGAAGGGCCTGCTTGCCACACCGGGTCCGAAAGCTGCTTTGGTGACGTCAGTTCGGACGCGGATGTCCTTGCCTTCCTGGTCCGACTGGAATCGGTCATTGCGCAGCGTATCGCCGACAAGCCTGAAGGCAGCTATACAGCGCGCATCTGGGCTCAGGGTCCGACGCGCATGGCACAGAAGGTCGGTGAAGAAGGCGTGGAAGTCGCGCTCGCCGCGGTGACACAAACCGACGATCGCCTGATCAGCGAGAGTGCCGATCTGCTGTTTCACCTGGCGCTGTTGCTCAAGAGCCGCCATCTGTCGCTCACTGACGCCGTGCGCGAGCTTGCGCAACGTCACGCAGCAAAGCCCTGAGAACCCGCGGAGTCTCCATCGTCGCCTGGACGCGCAGGCAGACGGCCAGGCCGGCTGCTGTCGTTTGTCGATTGCGCAGCGCTGCCCGGATTCCGGACAGCGCTATCTGTCGCCGCGCGTCGGATCCCGCCAGCACAGCAGGGAGATCTGCGCTCCGCCGGAAGGGCGATCGGCGATCTCCAGACGGAAGCCATGCAGCTTCACGATCGCCGCGACAATGGACAGTCCCAGCCCCGTGCCGGACGCACTCTGTGTCGAACTGCTGCCGCGATAGAAACGTTGCAGAACGGCTTCGCGCTCCACATCACGGATTCCCGGACCGTTGTCGCATACGTCGATGCGCGCACCGTCCTGATGTGACGTCACCTGCACGCTCACCAGGCCGCCCTGCGGCGCGAACTTGATGGCGTTGTCGACCAGATTGGAAATGGCTTCGAACAGCAGCGTTGCGTCGGCATGGATCGTCGGTACACCCGCCGCGACCTCGACCTGCAGTCGGATCTGACGGT
The DNA here is from genome assembly GCA_035761425.1 of Povalibacter sp. Classification (GTDB taxonomy): domain Bacteria; phylum Pseudomonadota; class Gammaproteobacteria; order Steroidobacterales; family Steroidobacteraceae; genus Steroidobacter. The sequence goes on along the minus strand of DASTRD010000210.1, from coordinate 27,674 downwards.
CTTCCGCCAGCGGTGCGTACAGCTCGCGGATGTTCTCCAGCGTACTGCTGAGGTCGACGTCGGCGAACCCCGCACGACGGTGAATATCCTCGAGTTCTGAAATCCGCAGCAACGCGCGAAAACGCTCCAGCAGTGCATCGATGTCCTCAATGGCCTGCTGCACGGTAGCTGCGTGCTCAGTATCGACGCTCTGACGATACAGACCGTGCAACTGCGTTCGCACGCGAGTCAGCGGCGTACGCAGATCGTGCGCCAGACTGTCGCTGGCGCCCTTCACTTCACTCATCAGCCGCTCGATCTCGGCAAGCATGGTGTTGACGATGCCCGCCAGCAGATCCAGTTCGTCGCCTCGCTGTGAGACCGGCAGTCGCTTGTGCAGGTTGCCGTGCATGATTGGCTGCACTGCTGCCTCAATGGCACGCACGCGCCGCAGCGGTCGCCGCGCCAGCCAGACACCGCCGATCAAGCCGGGAATGAGGGTCAGCGACAAGGCCCACAGCAGCGCACGCCGGATGATGCCACTGACGCGATCGATGACGCTGGTCGATCGGGCCAGCACCATGAGTTCACCCGAATCCAGCCTCACGGCCAGTCCGCGTGCGCGTGCAGTATTGCCACCGCCGACACGTTTCACGCCATCGTCGATCGAATGCACATTGCCATCGGTGATGACATCCGGCGGAATCGACTCGATGTTGCCGCTGAGGTAGCGCCCCTGTTCATCGAACAGGCCGTACATCATCACGTTCTGCAGATCGAGCCGCGCGATGGCCGCCATGGCTTCGGGAAGACGGTCGCGTTCCAGCGAGCGCAGATACTGGGCTCGCTGCCAGAGAATGCCGTCGACAATGCCGGAGAGATAGTTGTGCGTGTCCCACTGCACGACCGCGATGAGCAGCACGCTCCAGACGACGAACATGGCGCCGTACATCGGCAGCAGCCGAACCGTGCTGACACGCCAGAGTTCAGCGAGCCTCAAGCACGTAACCCGAGCCGCGCACCGTATGGATCAGCGAAGGCAGGCCCGGCATGTCGAGCTTCTTGCGCAGCCGGCCGATGTGCACCTCGATGACATTGGTGCCGGGATCGAAGTGATAGCCCCAGATGGCTTCGAAGATCATGGTACGCGTGACGACCCGCCCGCTGTGACGTACCAGATATTCCAGCAGCTTGAACTCGGTCGGCATGAGATCGAGCAACACACCCTTGCGGCGCGCCTCGCGTTCGACGATGTCGATTTCGAGATCGGCGACCTGCAGTTGCAGCGGCCGACCGGCCTGCGCCTGCCGACGCAGCAATACTTCGACACGTGCCGCCATTTCGTCCGGATTGAAGGGCTTGGTGAGATAGTCGTCACCGCCGGCACGCAGACCGCGCACGCGCTCGTCAGCGTCGGAAAGCGCGCTGATCATCAGCACCGGCGTGTGGACACCGGCTTCGCGCAAACGCGTCACCAGCGTCAGACCATCCAGACCAGGCAGCATGCGATCGAGAGTGATCGCGTCATAGGTACCGGTCTGCGCCCGCTCGAGTCCGGCAAGACCGTCATCGCAGCAGTCGACTTCCAGACCGTAGCGTCGCAGCTCGGCACCGATTTCCCGGGCCGTGACGGCATCGTCTTCGATGACCAGCACGCGACTCATGCGGCGAACTATAGCGCATAGCCCGCGCGGATCTGCTGCGGGGACAGGTGAACGAATCTTTAGGCGGGGGGATCGAGCGCAGGAAAAATCTCCACGCGGATCCAGGGTCGCATCGGCACCAATCTTCCATCTGCTCGCCGCCACGACGAGCATGAATTGAGCTGCAACCGGAGCGCAAGCGCCTGAAGGGGTAAATCGGAGGTTCATTGGCCATCCGGTGCAACCGCCGCGAGCGGCAGTTGCACCGGACAGTGTTCTCACCTAGATGACGAACTCCTGTGCGGGCTCGCGCAGGTTGTAGGTGGAGCTCATGGCGCGGCCATAGGCACCAGCCGTCGCGATCAGCAGGATGTCGCCTTCCTGAGTGGGCGGCAGCAACCGATCGAGACCCAGCTGATCGCCGGATTCGCAGATGGGGCCGACGACGTTGACGGTTTCGGTGGCCAGATCGTCGAGGCGCGTGAGATTGAGGATTTCATGGTGCGCGCCATACAGCGCAGGACGAATCAGCGAATTCATGCCGGTGGCCACACCGACGTATTGCACCTCGCCCTTGCCCTTCAACTGCGTGACCTGCGCCAGCAGCACACCTGCTTCCGCGACCAGATAGCGGCCGGGTTCGATCCACAATGTCAGACGCGGGTATGCTGCTTTCAGCGCGGCCAGTGCCGCGCCGAATTCCGCCAGCACGACACCTTGCTGACCGAGGCGTTCCGGCACGCCGAGTCCGCCACCGAGATCGACTGTATGGACATGCGGGAAGCGCTGCGTCAGCCCCGCCAGGGTATCGCCGACAGACTGCCAGTTGTCCACGGTGAATACGCCGCTGCCCGTATGTGCATGCAGGCCGACGATTCGCGCACCGCTGGCTGCCACCAGCTTCTCGAGCTCATCCATCTCGAACAACGGCACGCCGAACTTCGAATGCACACCCGCCGTACGCACCTTGTCGTGATGACCGCGTCCATAGCCGGTGTCGATGCGTACGAAAACATCGCGTCCCTTGAAGATTTCCGGCCATGCCTTGAGCGGATGCAGATTGTCCAGCGTCACCCAGATGCCCTGCTCCAGCGCCCACTGATATTCCCCGCGTGGCGCGAAGTTGGGTGTGAAGAGAATCTTCCTGCGATCGATGCCGGGCAGTGTCTTCATCACGTGCTCGACTTCGTTGCGCGACACGCATTCGAACCCGAGTCCCTGCTCATGAAAGAGCTGCAGGATCTGCGGATGCCAGTTCGCCTTGAGTGCGTAGAACACGCCATCGATGCCCGGCAGCGACTTGAGCGCCTGTGCCCTGGCCTTCAACGTGGAGCGATCGTAGACATACGCGGCGCCGTGTGCGCGGCCCAGCTCGAGCAGTTCATTGCGACGGACATGCCACCACTGCGTCGAGGTGTCGTTGCCCTTCGATGCGCCGCCGTACAGTTCTTCCCAGGTCGGTCCCAGTACGCGATCGGCCGTCATCTTGCGGATTGCGATCTCGTGCAGACGCGACACCAGCCGGTCGCCCTGCTCTTCGTCGATGACGAAGGTGATGTTCAGATCGTTCGCAGCCTGCGTCACCAGATAGATCTTCTGTTCCTCGAACAATTCGAGCGCCTCGCCGAGGCGATGCAGGATGGCGCGGATGTTGCGGCCGACCAGACTCACGGCTGCGCATGGCCCGATGACCTGCACGCGGCAGATCTTGCCCAGGTCGAGCGTCAATGCATCGAGCGCCGCCTTGTTCAGCGTGTTGGCTGCCGGATCGAGCGACACGGTGACGCTGGTTTCCGAGGTGGATACGAGATCGACGGAGATGCCGTGGTCCTTGAACACCGCGAACGCATCGGCGAGGAAGCCCACCGAATGCCACATGCCGACGGTCTCCATCGACACCAGCGTGATGTTCTTTTTGACGGTGACCGCCTTGACCTGGGCAGCGACGTTGCCGCCCTGTGCAGTGATCACTGTGCCTTCGAGATTCGGTGTCTGCGTCGCGTACACGTACAGCGGGATCGCATACTGCTTCACCGGCATGATGCAGCGTGGGTGCAGCACCTTGGCGCCGCTGGAGGCAATTTCCTGTGCCTCGTCGTACTCGAGTGCGCGCAGCAGTCTGGCGGTGGGCACTGAACGTGGATTCGCCGAGAACATGCCGGGGACATCGGTCCAGATCTCGAGACGTCGCGCCTGCAGCTTGGCAGCGAGATAGCTGCCGGAAGTGTCGGACCCGCCGCGGCCCAGCAGCACGGTGTCGCCCTTCTCGTCGCTGGCAATGAATCCCTGGGTAATCCATACAGTGCCGGGCGATGACCAGCGGCGCTGGAGTTCCAGATCGGGTTCGTAAGCACAGGTGGCAGACAGATATGTCGCACGCGCATTCGCACCGCGGCGCACTTCGGCTCTCAGCACCGTGCGCGCATCGACCCACTGTACGTCGAGACCCTGCGACGTGAGGAACGCGGCGCCCAGCCGCGTTGCCATCAGCTCGCCCTGCGCCATGACGCGCGCCTGCAGACGTTCGCTGACTTCGCCGACCAGCGAGATGCCGGCAGCGATCTGTCGCAGTCGCTTGAATTGTTCTTCGAGATCGGGCGTGGGGACGATGCCAAGATCGCGCGCCAGATCGCGGTGGCGCTGTTCGATCTGATCCATGACCGGCTGCCACTCGCCCCCGTGGGCAGTGGCCAGCAATTGTTCGAGTCTGTCGGTGATGCCCGAAAGCGCAGAGTGCACGACGACAGGCCGCAGGCCTTCGGCCAGCCTGTCGCGCAGAACGGCGGCAACGTTCTTCCAGTTGGCAGCGGAGGAAACGCTGGTGCCGCCAAACTTGAGAACGACCCAGGGCGAAGTGGAGGGAGAAGTGCCGGCCGCAGCACTCGCGGCGGAATCAGCCATCGTCATCGGAAACCCCATTGCATCTGAATTTCGCGGTCGGATTGGGGCGGCAACCTTCCGCCCGGACCACGCGCGTCGACCCGGTCCGGCAGGACGACGCGGTCCGTGACGCGCGTCATCCGCAATCTTGTCGAGGACTATTCTTCGTCGTCGAAATCGTTGAGTTCTTTTTTCAGCCGGCGCTCCGCCAGAACGTCTTCCAGCTTGCTCCACGCAGCTTTGCCCTTTTTCGCATCCTTGGAGGCGCTGGGGCGCGCGCGGCGGTCGACCTTGTCGATGAATCGATCGAAGTTCTGATCCTCGTCGCTCTCGGCGACGAAGTCATCATCGATATCGAAGTGCTCGTCGTCTCTCTCCACAATGTTGCTTCCTGAAAAAAGCGTGATAAATCAATTACATCTGCACCCACCGGGGCCGGCGGCCTGCGGACTATATACGATGCGCGGCCGTTTTCAATGGCAGTTTCGCCTGTGTAATGCAACACCAGAAGCGAAGGCGGGAATGCTGCCGACAATGGTTGTCCGGACCCGGGAATTCAACGGGATGGGTGGCGATCGGATGACAGCCGGTGAACCCGGCCTATTGCTGTTCCGTGACGACAACCGGGGCGCCCCGCCCCAGACCGAGACCCTCGGCGGCGCTCTGCTCGGCTCGGGCCACCTCAACGACGCCGAATGAGTTGATCAGGGCCAGATAGTCACCGGGCTGGACGTCCCCGTAGGTCCGACGCAACGGAAAGGTATGGCCTCCGGTTCTGGCGACCGGATGGGAAAACCGCTCGATGAGGGCCGCATCGATGTTGGTGATCAGGTTGCCAAAATGATCGATGGTGATGACAACACCGGTGATCTGATGGCCGGCATCTACCGGATCGTCCACCCAGGCCGGCACGATGTCGCTGATTCGCGGCCCCAGCTCGGCCGGTGCGATCCGATGAGCCGCGAGTTCGGCCGCCACGGGCGCAAAGATGTCCCGGCCGTGGAATGTGGCACTGGGTGTCGGCATGTTCAGGCGTCGCCGGACCGCGTCGACCTCCAGCCGATGAATGGACGTATCCCTGGCCCGCGTCAGCACGGGAGACAGCAGGCCATTGTCAGGCGCCAGAAACACGTGCCCGTCCGCTTCCACGACGATGATGTCCCGTCGCGTGCCAACCCCCGGATCGACCACAGCGACGTGCACTGTGCCGGGCGGGAAATAGCCGAAGGATCTCGAGAGCCAGAAACCCGCCTCGGCCGGCCAGTAGACCGGCACTTCGTGAGTGACGTCGATGATCCGCGCCTGTGGCAACCGCACCAGAATCTGGCCCTTCATCGTGGCCACGAACGGACCCTGATGGCCGAAGTCGGTGGTGACGGTGATGACACCGCAGGGTCTGAAATCTTCGCTCATGAATCCAACCCGTACTCGAAGCGGCCGAAGTCCTGGACGATCTGGTTGCGCTCGCTGGCAATCAGCCGGAATGCAGCCGCGCCCATGCCCAGACGCCATACTTCCATGTGCAAAGGCTCGCCCGGATAGATGGCGCTGGTGAATCGCACGTCGAGATGACGCAGGCGGTCCGGATCGTCATCGCACAGCTCGCGGATCAACGCGCGTCCCACCATCCCGTAACCGCACAGGCCGTGCAGGATGGGCCGGGCAAAGCCTGCGCGCGCGGCAATCTGCGGATCGATGTGCAGGGGATTGTAGTCGCCCGAGAGCCGATAGATGAGCGCCTGGCTGGCCGAAGTGGGAACCGGCACGATGAAGTCGGCAGACCGTTCGGGCACAGGAAGCCGTCGTGGCGCGCCATCGCTGCGTCCCCCGAAGCCGCCGTCGCCGCGAAGAAAAATCACGCTGCCAAGCGTCACCAGCAGATCGCCGCTTCCGGCGTCATGCAAGCGGCGCGTCACATGCATCACGGCTCCCTTGGCCGCACCCTTGTCCTGGATCGCATCGATCTGCATCTCACTGAACACCGTGCCCTCCACCGGCAACGGCTGGTGCAACTCCAGGGTCTGCTCGCCGTGCAGTAACAGGGTGTAGTTCAACCCAAACTTCGGCTCGGCGAACAGCATCGGCTGCGCGGCGAGGGTTACCGCGAACGTCGGCAATACCCGCAGATCGCGTTCGTAGACATAGCGCAGGTCGCGTGGATCCGTGGCGTCGGCCATGGCAACCCCGATACCGATCGCATACAGCATGACGTCCCGGCGCGTGTACGTCGCCGTCACGGGGTCGAACTTCATGCTCATCAATCGCTCGTAGTCGAGAGGCATGACGCGCGCCTGTTCTTACTCGGAAAACTGTATCCGGAAGGGAACACGGCTGACTCGCAGTTCATCGCCGAACCAGCGCGCCGCACCGGCTGTGATCGATTGATCGCCGCGAGGCTTCTCGGGCCAGCTGATTGCGATGCCCCCAGGCGGCAGAGCGATATCGCCAAGCTCGAACACATGGCCGGTGCCCTCGCGGTGGAAGGAATACGCAAGTTCGCCATAGGGCGTTCGCAGACCGCTGACTCCGACTGTGCCTTGCGCTATCCATTCCTGCGGAATGCCGGCCAGCAACACCAGCGTTTCATCGACCGGGCGTTCGTAAGCGAACATGTCGAGAAAGCTGCGCACGTAGTCGGACTCGACCCAGCCATGCGGCATGTCGCCCAGGAAGCGCGGCTCGCGCGGGTCGCGGCCCACGACTTCCGCCCACTGATTCCACTGTGCCGGGCGTCGATCGTTCATGAAGAACTGCAGCAGTTGCTGAGCTCGATCGCGCCAGCCCAGACGAATGAAGGTACCCACGTTGCGCAGCTCGTAGGGCGTGTAGGTATCCCAGCGCTTGCTGGTGCGACGTTTGTCGAAATGCTGCCAGTAGCGCTCGAACGTCGCTGTCAACGCTTCCGGCGGCAACATCTGTTGCTCGCCACCGGGCGACAACGCGATTGAGGTGGACGTGGGATCGAAATCTCCAAGCTCGGCGGACCCCGGCAGATAATCGATCGAGTGTTCCCGCATCGCGACCTGCAGTGACCGATAGAGATCGGCGCGAAACTGATCGCGTGATGCAATGAACTTGCGCATCTGCGCGGGCTCATTCAGCGCGCGGGCGATTCTGACCGCGGACTCGTAACCGGCAATGGCCCAGAAGTCATCCCAGTAGGAATGCACGGGCTTCGCCGAATAGCCTTCGTGGCTGATGGAGGCCGGCATGAGCCCGTAGAAGGCGCGCCGTTCGCCCTGACGATTGATCTCGCTCTGCTCGGACTTGCGCATGTCATCCATGTACGCGATGGCCTTCACCACGCGGGGCCACATGGCCTTGAGCAGTTCGCGATCGCCCGTATAGCGATGGATTTCGTCGACCAGAAATACGAACTCGCCGCCGCTGTCGTTCTCCGGCACCGGATCGGCCCCGCGCACATCGACACAACAGGGAATCTTGCCGTTGGCAAACTGATAGTCGGCGTACCATCGCAGAAAACTCACGGCATCCTGCGCATGTCCCAGGCGCAGCAGCATCTGCGAAGTCATCGCGCCATCACGAATCCACGACCGCTCGTACGAACGTGAGCCCGGCTGCAGGCCAGGTCCGTCGCGATTGATCATGACGTGCGCGAGCGCCGATCGCATCGTGTCGACGTACGACTGCACCGCTGGCGGCACTGTGATCCGGACTCGATTGAGCTTTTCGCGCCACTCATCCGCGGCAGCAGCAACGGCTGCCATCGATACTGGCGTGAGCGCTTTGCCTGTGGCCGGATGCTGTGGCAGGTCGATGCTGACATCCTGATAGCCGCCAGCTGGAATCTCGAGCCGGTACAGCAAGGCGCCTGACGCAAAGCCGGTATCGTCATGAATCTGCGCCGCGGCCGATGATGACGCGAGCCACTCGCAAGGTGTGTCTGCGTCGAACGGGACGGCAATGAAGCGGTCAGCAGCGGTGTGCGAGTACAGCGATTCCACGCCGTCGACCAGTACCGTCCCGTCGCGCCATGCCAGATCGTGAATGGGACTTGCGCCGCCGGGCGTGTTGAGGAACTGCGAAGGCGGATTCACCTGAAAAGGTCTCACCGCAAGCGCCAATGCAAGTGCACGCGGTTGGTCTGACGGATTGCTCACCCGATACGTGACGCGCAAATGCGCATCGCCAATCTTCCCCGCCGCGACCGGTGCGATATCGAGCGCGAATGCGTCGTGGTGCCAGCGTACAGAGGGCAACGGCAGATAGTTGTCGGCGAGCGACTGGTCGATCGTGACATCGGACCAGGTGACTGTCGCACCATCGACCAAGACGAAGGGCTCCACGGAAAAGCCCCCTTTGCGCGCCTCGATCGCACCGTCCTCCGACAACAGTCCTTCTTCGCTGTCTCCGGCGACACCGACCACGGTCCAGTAAGGTTGCTCGTGATAGTACGAGCGCGGATAGCAGCCGCGACGGGTCTTCGCCGCGAGTGCTTCGACAAAGGCATTGGTGGACGCGCCGAACTCCAGATCGCGCACATGAATACCGGCGATCGCCACGTCGTGACCCGGATCGGCCATGGTCAGACGAATCCAGCGCGCTTCCGACTCCGTGAGCAGATGCGAATCGCGCCCGCCATTGCCCGCAGTTACGCGGCGCACCGTCGTCCAGGCTTCGCCATCATTGGAAATGTCGATGGTGTATTGCGTCGCCGCCAGACCCCCGACCCAGTCGATTTGCAGGCCGCCGAACTCACGGATCTGCTGCAGATCGATGGTGAGCGTTGCAGAGGTGCCCGGTTTGCGAACACTGCGCCAGGTGGTGGCGGGATCATCGTCGAGGACATTCGCCGCCGGATGCCCCTTGCGGACCGATGAGGCCACGGCTGTGGGCATTGCGGTGGTCGTGGGACGTTCGATCGGCTTCAACACAAGACGGTCGAACCACAGGCGGCCCGCGCCGCCTTGTGCTCCGGCGCTGATCACAAACTCCATCGATGCGAAGCCATGCAGCGTCCTGTCATTCCCGGGGCCCCAGGCAAACTCGATCTGTCGTCGCTTGATGCGGATGTTCTGCCAGTCACCGGAGAACTTGAAGTTGGCGCGCCGATACCACCAGACGTTGTCGCCGGACGCATCGACGAACTTGATCTCCAGATTGTTCTGGCCGGCTTCGCCGCGCATCCAGAACGAAATCTCGTAGTCATCGGGCAACGCGACCGGCATCGAGCGCCGGGCTGCGGCATATCCCGCAGTCCGGGCGAAATCGAAGTCGAGCACGAGCGCCTCGCCACCCTGCACGCCCGGTGCGGCGTGCAGCGATGCGATGACACCATCCGATGCAACCGCCGTCCATTTCGAGATGTCCTCGAAGTCATCGAGGATTTGCACGTCCGCCGGTGCCGGAGAGTCGGCTCGCGCCATGAATGTGAAGCTCGCTGCAGCAAGGCACGCTGCGAGAAGGTGCAGGGCAAAGCGCATCCGCAGACTCACGGTCCGGTATCGGTGTCGTCGGCGTTGCCGGTCGTGTCGGAGTCCGTCTGTGCCTGCTTCGCCAGCCAGCCGCCCGTGAATCCGGCGCGCTCCAGACCGCGGCGAATATACGGATTGCGTTGCATCGTGCGCCAGATGATTTCGGAACGATAGTTCTCGATCATGGCCATGATGGGACCCTGGTCGATGCCCAGATAGTCCGTATCCACCCAGCCGATGTCCGGCACGATCCGGCCATGCCGCAGCGGCACGTCGGTGTACGTGAAGCTCTGGTTGACCGCATCGAGAAAACCATAGCGTTGATACAGCGCCTCGCCGAAGCGTGCACGAAACGCGCGAATGGTCGGAATCACGATCTCGGGGGCGAACGCAATGGATCCGACTGCCGCCGTGGGGGCAATTGTGCCGTCGTCAACCAGATGCACTGCTGCCGTGCCGCGTGCCGCATAAGTGAAAAAGCCGCGTTCTTCATTGTTGAAGAGTTGCACGGTGTCGGCGGGCCCGTCAGATGCGGTGAGTCCCCAGATTTCGCTGTCGTAACCGCGCCATCGCATCGGGTTCTCGATCGCGTAATTGCGCTGCGCGTACGTGGCGCGGCGGCTGTTCTCGAAGTAGTCGATGCCCTTCGAGCGCATGAATTCGTCCTGGATGCCGCGGAAGTCGATCCACACGTGGGAATACTGGTGACCGAAATGCGGGCCGAACGACAGGAACTCCTGGCCGTAAAACTTTCCCCAGTGCCGCTTGTAGGTCTGCACCCATTCGTCCCATGCGCCTTCCTCGATCGGATGCGTCGGCGAGCCCAGCGCCAGCACGTACAGCAGCATGGCCTCGTTGTAGCCGCGCCAGTCGAAGCGCAGAAAGCCGGTTTCGGGGCGCCAGCCCATGGAGAGAATGGGCGGACGGTTCTGCGCCCAGGTGAAGTCGACGCGCAGGTAGATCTTGTCCGCCAGATCGCGGATCTGTGCCTCCGCAGCGATGTCGCGATCGAAATAGGACTGGCACAGCAGGACACCGCCGAGCAGCAACGCAGTATCGACGGTCGACAGCTCCGACGTACCGTAACGCAGGCCGTCATCCATGTTCAGGAAGTGGTAGTAGAAGCCCTGGTAGCCCGCTGCGCCCGATTCCTCAGGCCCCTGCGGCAACTGCTCCAGAAAGCGCAGCGTGCGCAGTACCCGCAAACGCGCCTGTGCGCGCGAGATATAACCGCGCTCGGCGCCGGCCACATACGCGGTCAATCCGAACCCCACGGCGGCAATACTGGCAAAAGATGGCGACGGATACCGGTCCGGCACCATGCCGTTCTTCTTGTTGGTCGTGTACCAGAAGTAGCGGAAGGTGCGCCGCTCCAGATTATTCAGTACCGGGTCGGCATCGCGGTCCGGTGCGACCGAGCGCGAACGTTCAACGACCACGTCGGAAATACTGGCTGCATTCGCGTTGCAGGCAGCCGCGAGTACGGATGCAGCAATCAGTGACGTGACGATGCATTGCGAAGTGATCTGCCGGATGTGCGCGGATAACCTGGTCATCACCACTACTGGCCCGGAAGCCTTGAGAGAGCGCTCGCGTGCGGTATCACCAGACGAAGTTCTTCTTCGTGCCGACGCGCGCGACGCATCGTTATACCATGCCCGCCGTGTCCGGTCGGGTTGCAGCTTGCCGCAATGACAGCTGCTCATGCAGCGGATCATGACTGGCAACGACTGCGGTACAGACTAAGTTCCGGGCGCTCCCGGCATGCGACATCCGCGTTGCGCCCGGAAACTGGAACCCGGGGAGATCTGCCGAAAGGCACGATCTTCTATCGACGTGAGTTACCGCATCAGGCGTATTCGACGGATCCCGATTCGACGTCGGAACCGCCGCGCAGGGTCGAACCGGTGCTGGCAACAGGGGGCGGCGTGACTTTCACGCAATTGCGCCCGCCGCGTTTCGCCTCATAGAGCGCAGCATCGGCACGCTGCAACATCAGACTCGAAGATTCGCCCGCCTGCGTGCACACGGTCACTCCGATGCTGACCGTGATGCGCCGATCCGCCAGCCAGTGCAGCGAATCGATGGACATCACGGCGGTGCGTATCTGCTCCGCAACCTCCACCGCCTGCGTCAGCTCGCAGCCCGGCAGCACGGCGATGAACTCCTCACCGCCCATTCGGCCGACGAATCCGCGGTCCGCAACGCCTGCGGACAGTCCGGCCGCAACGAGTTTCAATGCGGCATCTCCTTCAGCATGGCCGTGCTGATCATTGATGCTCTTGAAATGATCGATATCGATGATGAGCACTGCACAGGGAACACGATCGGCCGCCTGCACCAGAGGCTGCAGCCTTCCCAGTACGGCGCGCCGGTTCGGCACACCGGTGAGCTCATCGGTCATCGCAAGCGAACGCATGCGCAGCGACGTGCGGCGTTGATGCAATGCCAGCCCCAGCAACACTCCCGCGAGAACCACGGTCAGCAGAATGACGATGGCCTGCAGGTGACGCGAGCGGGCCTGCTCGGCAAGCGTCTTCTGATTCGCCGCATTCTCACGCATCAGCAATGCGTTTTCCTTTTCCTTGGCGGCGGTGTCGAATTCGACCTTCAAGGATGCGAACCGCTGATCGATCTGATTGCGGAACTGGTTCTCTGCCGTTTCACTGGCCTTGTCGAGATAGCCATATGCCGTCCGCCAGTTGCCCATGCCGGCGTACACCGCCGCCAGTTCCTTGTATGTGGTTCGCAATTCATAGAGCGACGCAGCCTGACGAAATACCTGCAACGCGTCTTCGAGTGCGTTTGCACTCGCAGGCAGCTGCTCGAGCTGATGCAGCGCTATCCCGCGGGCCAGATTGATCTGCGCTTCCAGGCGCGCATCGGGTGTCTGCCGCTGCAGCGTCTGCGCACGTTCGAGAATTTCGAGCGCCGCTCTGGGGTGATTCAGTCCGTTCTCCACCGCAGCCAGGCCGCGCAGGGCGTACGCCTCGCCGCGCGGGTAGTTCAGGTCGCGACTGATCTGCAGCGATTCCTGAAACGCCTGCTGCGCCGGCCCCCAGTCGTGGAGATTTTCGTAGGCACGGCCGAGGTTGTGCAGCGTGACGCCTTCTTCACGCAGGAGCTTTGCATCGCGCTGCGCCTTGAGCGTCTGCAGATACATCTGTCGCGCCTGGTCGAAATCGCCCATGCGGTTGTAGAGAATCGCGATGCCGTTCAGCGCCGTCAGGGCGTGTTGCGGCTGACCGATCCGCTCGTAGATCGCTTTCGAACGCTTGAGGTCGACCAGACCGGCGGTGTACTGGGCCTGCAAACCGCGCAGATAACCTCGCGAGAACAGCGCGTTCGCGAGCATCTTGTCGTCGCCGGCGTCAGTGGCAGCCGCGACTGCCTGCTCATAGAGCTGCATCGCCTTGTCGTTGTTGCCCGCGGTTTCAGCGATCTCGCCCTGGCAGTTCAGCACGCCCGAACGCAATCCGCGCCGCGTCGCCCGGGGCAGCAACTGCTCCATGAGCGCGATCTGCTCTTCCGCTGCCGTCGAGTCGCGCTCTGACTGGTAGTCGCAGAGGATCAGCCGCGTTTCGATTTCCAGATCGGCGTCCGGGGTTCTTGCGAGGAGCAGCAGGGTCTGTTCAGCGTCACGCCGGCTGGTTTCAGGATCTGTCCGGACGGCGATGTCGGCACGGTCAATGAGCGTGCGGATGGGATTCCTCTTTTCCGCGGCCGTCGCAGCAGGCAGCAGCCAGAGCAGGCACAACGCGGCACCGAGCAGCTGCGCAATCTGCAGCCTGCGTGGATAGGAGCGGAATTGAGAAGCCGTAAGTATCAACGGTGCGGTTCGCTGCGAAAGCCGAAATGCATGCTGCGACTTCCGTGCGCTACTGAAGAATCGCTGCTGGCACCCTATGGATGCGAGGCCTCAATTTAGCCGATTACGGGATTGTCGGCAGAGGTTCTTTGGGGAAACGACCACGCGCCATCGAGTGTCATGACGCTGTCTCAAGGAGAGTTGGTCGGGACGAGAGGATTCGAACCTCCGACCCCTTGCACCCCATGCAAGTGCGCTACCAGGCTGCGCCACGTCCCGACCGGGAAAATCCGCACTGAACAGGCGGACTTGAGGAAACGGCGCGCATCATACTCGAAGATGCCGGCGGGCTGTAGCCCGCGCTGAGCGGCAGCGCCGCGAAGCGTTCAGCGGCGCAGAATGCGCAGGATCTCCTCGAGCTCCGTACGCACCTGACGGACGATCTGCTGCGCCTGCGACACGTCGTCACGCGCTTCATCGCCCTGCAGGCGATTGCGGGCGCCGCCGATGGTGAACCCCTGTTCGTACAGCAGGCTGCGGATCTGGCGGATCACCAGTACGTCCTGGCGCTGGTAATAGCGGCGATTGCCGCGACGCTTCACCGGCTTGAGCTGCGGAAATTCCTGTTCCCAGTAGCGCAGCACGTGGGGCTTGACGCCGCACAGCTCGCTCACTTCACCGATGGTGAAGTAGCGCTTGCCGGGGATCGCGGGGAGTTCGCTATTATTGCCTGCTTCCAGCATAGGCCTCGACTCGTGCCTTCAGTTTTTGTCCGGGCCGGAATGTCACCACACGACGGGCGCTGATGGGAATCTCTTCGCCTGTCTTGGGATTGCGACCGGGCCGCTGATTTTTGTCACGAAGATCGAAATTGCCAAAGCCGGAAAGCTTGACCTGCTCGCCAGTCGACAGTGAAGCGCGCAGTTCTTCGAAAAAAAGATCCACGAGTTCGCGGGCCTCACGCTTGTTGAGCCCCAGTTGGTCGAATAATGCTTCCGCGATCTCAGCCTTCGTGAGTGCCATGATGAATTCTTATCCTGCGCGTGGGTCCCGGATCGTGGCGTTGAGCTGGTGAGCGAGTTGCTCCACCACCCGCGCCACAATTGCATCCGCGTCGTGGTCGGTCAGGGTGCGGGAAGTATCCTGTAATTGCAGTCCTAAGGCTATGCTTTTCTTGCCTTTCTCGAACTGTTTGCCCCGATACACCGACAGCACGCCAAGATCGGTCAGCAATTCGCCGGCTGCTGCGCGCACCACCTGGCCGATCGCGTCTGCGTGTGTAGCTTCATCGACGATCACAGCAACATCGCGCCGGATGGCGGGGTATCTGGAAATCTCACGGAATTCCGGCACGTCAGCCGCGAGCGCCGGCTGCGTCTCGATTTCAAAAACGAACGCCGGATATGTCAAATCCATCGACTTCAGATGCTGAGGATGAATGGCACCGAGCCAGCCGATGGGACGATCGTTGCGCCAGATCCGGGCACTCTGTCCGGGATGCAGCGCCGGATGGGATTCCGCCTTGAACGTCACAATGGCGCCCGCGAGTCCGAGCAGTGCCTCGACATCGGCCTTCACGTCGAAGAAATCGACTTTGCGCGATTCATCGCCCCATTGCTCCGGCAGCGCGCTGCCTGTGACAACGCCGGCGATCACTTCGGTCTCCGCACCGTCTCCCGCCGCAAACCGACGGCCGATTTCGAACAGCCGGACGCGCGTCTGCTGACGGCGTTGATTCTCGCGGACCGCGTGCAGCAGTCCCGGCCACAATGACAGGCGCATCACGCCCAACTCCGCTGAAATGGGATTCGCGAGTGCCAGGGCGTCGCCGGCAAACAGGATGGCTTGCCACGCAGCGTCGGTGAACGAATAGGTAATGGCCTCGTGATAGCCGCGATCCACCAGCAGGTCGGCCGCCCGCTCCTTGCGAACCTGCGTTTCGGTCCACGGCAGAATGGCCTGCGTACCGGCTGCATCCTGTGGCGGAATATTGTCGAAACCGTACAGCCGCGCGACTTCCTCGATGAGGTCTTCCTCGATGCGCAGATCGAAGCGCCACGAGGGCGGCGTCACCAGCCAGGATGCGCGCAGATCGTCGCCCGGTGCGGCTTCAATCTCCATTCCCAGCCGGCGCAGACAATCCAGAATGATTTCATCCGACAGCTGTACGCCCAGCACATGACGTACACGGCGATGCCGCAGCATGATTGGCGATCGCGCAGCCACTGACGTCTCATGGCGCGTGATGACAGCGGGACCGGCCTGGCCGCCGGCGCAGTCGATCAGCAATTGTGTCGCACGTTCCAGAGCGCGTTCCTGCAGCTCAGGATCGACACCGCGCTCGAAACGCTGGGACGCATCGGTGATCAGGCCGTAACGGCGGCCTCGACCCGCAATGGCGTCGGGCTCGAAGAATGCAACTTCAAGGAATACGTCCGTCGTCGCATCGCTGATGCCCGAGTCCTCGCCGCCCATGATGCCCGCCAGACCAAGCACGCTGCGCTCGTCCGCGATGACGGCAATGTCGGAACTCAGTTCAATGGTGCGCCCGTCGAGCAGCTTCAGCGACTCCTTGTCGCGGGCATGGCGCACGACGACGGCACCCTGAAGCCGGGCCAGATCGTATGCGTGCATGGGCTGGCCGAGTTCCAGCATCACATAGTTGGTCACGTCGACGGCGGCATTGATCGGCCGAACACCGGCACGACGCAACCGTTCCTGCATCCACCAGGGCGAACGTGCATTGGCGCGAATACCCTTGATGACGCGTCCGGCAAACTTCGGACAGGCCCCGGGCGCCTCGAGCCGCACCGGGAATGTCGCATCAACGGTCGCTTTTACCGGTTCGATCTTCGGCACCGTCAATGCAGTCGAACGCGCCGCTGCTGCTTCACGGGCAACGCCCGCGACACTCATGCAATCGCCGCGATTCGGCGTCAGGTTCACTTCGAAAATCGTGTCATCGAGACCGAGCGCGACGACCAGATCCTGACCGGTCGTCAATTCGAACGGCAGGTCGAGCAGACCGGAAGCATCTTCGTCGAGCCCGAGTTCGCGAGCCGAACACAGCATGCCGCTCGATTCGACACCGCGCAGCTTTGCCTTTTTGATCTGCATGCCATTCGGCATTTTCGCGCCGATCTGAGCCAGCGGCGCCTTCATGCCCGCACGTACGTTGGGTGCGCCGCAGACGATCTGCAGTTCTTCACGTCCGTTCGAAACGCGGCAGACATTGAGTTTCTCGGCGTCGGGATGGCGGTCGACCGACATCACTTCGCCGACGACGATGCCGCTCAATTCGGGACCTGCGCGTTCGATGCCCTCGATCTCCAGGCCCGCCATGGTCAAGGCATGCGCCAGTGCAGGCACGTCGTTGCCGACGTCGACCCATTCCCGCAACCACTGCAGACTGATTCTCATGGACCGGCGGCGCTCAGGCGAACTGCTTCAGGAAGCGCAGATCGTTTTCGAAATAAAGGCGGATGTCGTTCACGTTGTAACGCAGCATGGTCAGACGATCGATGCCCATGCCGAAGGCGTAGCCCGTATAACGCTCAGGATCCACGTTCACTGCGCGCAGTACGTTCGGATGCACTACGCCGCAGCCGGCAACTTCCACCCATCCTGTGTGCTTGCACACGCGGCAGCCGCTGCCGCCGCATGCGACGCAGGAAATATCCACTTCTGCCGACGGCTCGGTGAACGGGAAGTAGGACGGACGCAGACGCATGTTGACGTCCTTCTCGAACAAGGCGCGCATGAAGCCCAGCAGCACGGCCTTGAGGTTCGCAAACGTAATCCCCTCGTCCACCACCAGTCCCTCGACCTGATGAAACATGGGTGTGTGGGTCATGTCGGAGTCGTTGCGATAAACCCGGCCAGGCGCGATGACCCGAAATGGCGGAGTACGACCCTGCATGGCACGCACCTGCACTGGCGAAGTGTGAGTGCGCAGCAGACGGCCGTCGCCGAAATAGAAGGTGTCGTGCATTGCCCGCGCCGGATGATTGGTGGGAATGTTCAGGGCTTCGAAGTTGTGCCACTCATCTTCGATTTCAGGACCGTCTGCGATGCTGAAGCCGGCGTTGCGGAAGATCTGCTCGATGCGACGCCGTACGCGCGTGACGGGATGCAGGCCACCGCCATGCTGACCGCGGCCCGGTAGAGTGACATCGATGGTTTCGCCGGCGAGTTGCTCGGCGAGCTTCTGTGCTTCGAGTACCTGACGGCGCTCGTCGAGCGCTGCACTCAGTGCATGCTTCGCTTCGTTGATCTTTGCGCCGGCACTTTTGCGCACGTCCGGCGGCATGGCGCCGAGCGACTTGAGCTGCTCGGTGATTTCGCCTTTCTTCCCCAGCAGGCGGACGCGGATGGCTTCGAGGTTTTCAATGGAATGACAGTCCGCGATCTCTGCCCGCGAGGCATCTACCAGTGCTTGCAGATCTTGTTGTGGTTCGGACATGCGCGGCGAGTGTTTCTGACTATCCGTTCGACGGCGACCCCAAGCAGTCATCCTCCCCGAGGTGCGGCAGGCGAACGAGACCGACTTGCGGGAAATGCGGGCGCCACTCGCGCAGCGCCCGCGCTGGTTCCGGCCCGGGCCCTGCGACCCGGACCTCAAGCCTTGCTCAGGCAGCAGCCTTTTCGAGGCTGTCCCGGGCCTTCTGCGCCAGAACGCCGAACGCAGCCGCATCGTGCATCGCGATATCGGCAAGAACGCGCCGGTCGATGGCGATGCCGGCCTTGGTCAGACCTGCGATCAGCTTGCTGTAGGACAGGCCGTGAACGCGCGCTTCGGCATTGATGCGCGTGATCCACAGCGAACGCATGTTGCGCTTGTTGGTCTTGCGATCGCGGTAAGCGTACTGGCCGGCCTTGATGACGGCCTGCTTCGCAGCGCGGAAGACCTTGCGACGGGCGTTGTAATAGCCCTTCGCCTTCTTGAGGATTTTCTTGTGACGGGCGCCCGCAATGACGCCTCTCTTGACGCGTGCCATGGTCCTGACTCCTTACTTCGCGTGCGGCAGCAACGTGTCCAGACGGACGAGATCCTGCTTCGACACCATGCTCGGTGCACGCAGCTGGCGCTTACGTTTGCTGGTCTTGCTGGTCAGGATGTGACGACGATGGGACTGGGATCGCTTGAATCCCTTGGCAGTGGCGCGAAAACGCTTCGCCGCTGCCCGGTTGGTTTTCAACTTGGGCATGTAAAGAACTCCACATTGTTTAGCCTTTGAAGAACGCCGATCGCTTGCGCAGCCGACGCCTCGTGAGGCGGGACAGCGGATGCCGGTTACCCGGACGCTCCGCTGAGCACTTTTGTTTTCGGACTCTCAGTACCGGTGAACCGGCCCTGCTACTTCCGTTTCGGTCCGAACATCATGACCATCTGCCGCCCTTCCATCATCGGGTTCTGTTCGACCTGCGCGTAAGGCGCAAGATCGGTCTGGACCCGACTCAGAAGTTCGCGACCGACTTCCTGATGAGCCATTTCACGTCCGCGAAACCGCAGCGTGACCTTGGCCTTGTCTCCCTCTTCCAGAAAGCGGATCAGGTTACGCAACTTCACCTGATAGTCGCCCTCTTCCGTCCCTGGGCGAAACTTCACTTCCTTGATCTGGATCTGCTTCTGCTTGCGCTTGGCTGCGTGGGCTTTCTTGTTCTGTTCGAACAGGAACTTGCCGAAGTCCATGATGCGACAGACCGGCGGATCCGCAGTCGGCGAGACCTCGACCAGATCGAGTTCAGCGGATTGCGCCATCTGCAGCGCTTCGAACCGCGTGACTACACCGACCTGCTGGCCCTCGGCATCGATGATTCGAAGCTTCGGAGCCGTGATCTCTTCGTTGCGCCGGACGCGCTTAGCAATGGGAGCAGCGATGCGTCATACCTCCAGATTGGTCCGGCCGCGGCTCGCTATCTCGGCGGCAAGCTTCCCGGCGATGTCTTCAACAGGCATCGCTCCAAGGTCTTTACCACTGCGGGTGCGCACGGCCAGAGAATTCGATCCTGCCTCGCGATCGCCTGCTACCAATAGGTACGGAACGCGTTGCAGCGTGTGCTCGCGGATCTTAAAGCCCACTTTTTCATTGCGCAAGTCTGAAATGACTCGAAGCCCCTGATTTTTCAGGCTTTCAGTAACCTTGCTCACATATTCGGCCTGATGGTCGGTGATGTTCATGACCACCGCCTGCACCGGCGACAGCCAGAGGGGCAACTTTCCAGCGAAATGCTCGATCAGGATGCCGGTAAACCGCTCCAGAGATCCGAACAGCGCCCGATGCAGCATGACCGGGGTGTGCTTCTGGCCGTCTTCGCCAATGTAGGTGGCTCCGAGCCGGCCCGGCATGTTCAGATCCACCTGCAGGGTGCCGCACTGCCAGTCGCGCCCGATGGCGTCGCGCAGCACGAACTCCAGCTTGGGCCCGTAGAACGCCCCCTCGCCCGGATTCAGGGTGTACTCCAGGTTCAGCTGCGTGAGCGCGGATTTGAGCGCGCTTTCCGCCTTGTCCCACACCTCGTCCGAACCGACACGCTTTGGCGGACGATCCGAGAACTTGATCCGCACGTCGTCGAAACCGAATTCCGAATACAGCCCGAGGATGAGCCGGGTGATGCTCATCGACTCCTCGAGCAGCTGCTCCATCGCGCAGAACGAGTGACCGTCGTCCTGGGTGAAAGCCCGCACGCGCATCAGGCCGTGCAGTGCGCCGGAGGGTTCGTAGCGATGAACCTTGCCGAATTCGCAGAAGCGCACGGGAAGATCGCGATAGCTCTTCAGTCCCTGATTGAAGATCTGCACATGGCCCGGACAGTTCATGGGCTTGAGGCAATACTTGCGCTCTTCCGGCACCTTCACGAAGAACATGTTCTCGCCGAAGGTTTCCAGGTGACCCGATTTCTGCCACAGGGTCTGATCGACGACCTCCGGGGCACTCACTTCCTGCCAGCCGGCCTGGGTCTGATAGTGGCGCATGTAGGCAATCAGGGACTGGAACAGCGACCAGCCCTTGGGATGCCAGAACACGGCGCCGGGCGCCTCTTCCTGGAAATGGAACAGGTCCATTTCCTTGCCGATCTTGCGGTGATCGCGCTTTTCGGCCTCTTCGATGCGGGTGAGATAGGCCTTGAGCGACTTCTCATCCGTCCACGCCGTGCCGTAGATGCGCTGAAGCATCTCGTTGCGTGAATCGCCGCGCCAGTACGCGCCGGCAAGTTTGGTCAGCTTGAACGCGCGCAGAAACCGGGTGTTCGGTACGTGCGGGCCGCGACACATGTCCACGTATTCTTCGTGGTGATACATGCCCATGGCCTTCTCATCCGGCATGTCTTCGATCAGCCGCAGCTTGTAGTCCTCACCGCGCGATTTGAAGATCTCGATGACGTCGGCACGCGGCGTCATTTTCTTGATGACGTCGTAATCTTTCGCCACCAGCTCGCGCATGCGGGCCTCGATGGCCTGCAGATCCTCGGGCGTGAAAGGACGCTCGTACGCGATGTCGTAATAGAAACCGTCGTCGATGACCGGGCCGATCACCATCTTCGCCGTCGGATAGAGCTGCTTGAGCGCGTGGCCCAGCAGATGGGCGAAAGAGTGCCGGATGATCTCCAGACCTTCCTGATCCTTCGGCGTGACGATCTGGACCTTCGCATCGTGATCGATCGGATCGCAGGCATCGACCAGTTTGCCGTCGACCTTCCCGGCCACCGTCGCCTTGGCGAGCCCCGGACCGATGTCGGCGGCAATCTGGGCGACGGTCACGGTGCCCTGATAAGTCCGTTGACTGCCGTCTGGAAGAGTAATGACAGGCATGATGGTCTACTTGAGGTCTTCGCCCGAGAAAAAAAAGCGACGCAGGGCGTCGCTGATCGTTCGGAAAACGCTTCGCTGCAATATGTGCGCTATGCGCTCCCTCGTGTCATCTGCCTCCTTCTTCTGCAGTCAGAAGCCGGAGCCAGGTGAAAGATTGGTGCGCGCGACAGGGATCGAACCTGTGACCCCCACCATGTCAAGGTGATGCTCTACCGCTGAGCTACGCGCGCAGGAAAAAGGGTGCGCAAGGATAGCGATGAGGCGGCACAGAGGCAAGAAATCGGCGCCCTGCGCCTCGTCTTTTCCCTCATCCCACCTTGGTATTCGGCGGCAGTCCCAGTTCCACATTGCGCAGCTTCTGCACCTCGTCGCGCAGCTTCGCGGCTTCCTCGAACTCGAGGTTGCGTGCGTGTTTCTGCATTTCCTGCTCGAGCTTCCTGATCCGCTTGAGCGCCTGCTCCGGTGTGAGCGAGCGATAGTCGTTCTCCGCCTCTGCCACCTTTATGGCACTGCGGAATTCGGGAGCGACGTAGGCGCCTTCCATGATATCGGCAACCGCCTTCTGGATGCCGCGCGGCGTGATGCCATGGGCCTGGTTGAATTCCAGCTGCTTCTGGCGCCGCCGTCCGGTTTCTTCGAGCGCCTTGCGAATCGAGCCGGTCATCTTGTCCGCGTACAGGATGGCGCGTCCGTTCAGATGTCGCGCCGCCCGACCGATCGTCTGGATCAGGGAATTCTCCGAGCGCAGAAAGCCTTCCTTGTCGGCGTCGAGAATCGCGACCAGCGACACTTCCGGCATGTCCAGACCTTCGCGCAGCAGGTTGATGCCGACCAGCACGTCGAACTTCCCAAGCCGCAGGTCACGGATGATTTCCACGCGCTCGACGGTGTCGATATCGGAGTGCAGGTAGCGCACCTTCACCTTGTGTTCGTCGAGATATTCCGTGAGGTCTTCCGCCATGCGCTTGGTGAGCGTAGTGATCAGCACGCGCTCGTTGCGTTCCGTGCGCAGCCTGATCTCGGAGAGCACGTCGTCCACCTGGGTGCGCACGGGTCGGATCTCGACCTGCGGATCCACCAGTCCCGTCGGACGTACCAGCTGTTCCACCACCTGCCCCGAGCATTGCAGTTCGTATGACCCAGGCGTCGCGGACACGAACACGGTCTGCGGCGCCAGCTTCTCCCATTCATCGAAACGCAGCGGTCGATTATCGAGAGCCGACGGCAGACGAAAACCGTATTCGACCAGGGTTTCCTTGCGTGAGCGATCGCCGCGATACATGGCGCCGAGCTGCGGAACGGTCTGATGACTTTCATCCACGACCAGCAGGGCGTTGCCGGGCAGATAGTCGAACAGACACGGTGGCGGCTCTCCCGGACCGCGCCCCGAGAGGAACCTCGAGTAATTCTCGATGCCGTTGCAGTAGCCCATTTCGCGGATCATTTCCAGATCGAAGCGCGTGCGCTGTTCGAGCCGCTGCGCCTCGACCAGCTTGCCCGCTTCCTTGAGCTGCAGCAGCCGATCGTGAAGCTCATCGCGGATCTCATCCGCCGCCCGGATCAGCCGCTCTTTCGGCGTGACGTAGTGCGTACCCGGGAACACCGTGTAGCGCTGGATCTTGCGCAGCACTTCGCCGGTGAGCGGATCGAACATCAGCAGCGAATCGATTTCGTCGTCGAACAATTCCACCCGCAGCGCTTCGCGTTCGGATTCGGCCGGAAAGATGTCGATGACGTCGCCCCGGACGCGATAGGTGCCCTGGGTCAGTTCCAGATCGTTGCGCTTGTACTGCATGTCCGCGAGCCGTCGCAGGATCTTGCGCTGGTCGATCCGCTCGCCGCGCGAGAGGTGCAGCACCATTTCCAGATACGAGGCCGGATCGCCCAGGCCGTAAATCGCCGACACCGTGGCAACGATGATGGTGTCCGGACGTTCCAGCAGAGCCTTGGTCGCGGACAGGCGCATCTGTTCGATGTGTTCGTTGACCGAGGAATCCTTCTCTATATATGTGTCCGACGACGGCACGTACGCTTCGGGCTGGTAGTAGTCGTAGTACGACACGAAGTACTCGACGGCATTCTCGGGGAAGAACTCCTTGAATTCGCCGTACAACTGCGCCGCAAGCGTCTTGTTGTGTGCGAGTACCAGCGTGGGGCGCTGGACCCGCTGAATCACATTCGCAATCGTGAAGGTCTTGCCAGAGCCCGTGACGCCCAGCAGCGTCTGATGCGACAACCCGGCTTCCAGTCCCTCAGTCAGTTTTTCGATCGCCCCGGGCTGATCGCCGGCGGGTTTGTAATTGCCGTCGAGGCGAAATCCCAGGTCTTTGACGGAGGTGTCGCTCATGATCGCGTCTATATGGGGCAGTGATACGGTTGAGACAAGGATGTCAACAATACTTGCCACGCCGTGTCATGAAAGGTGGACAACGGGAAATGCGCGGGCGATTCCCGGCGATGAGACGCTAGAATGCTTTGGCACCTCAGCCTTCGGTGAACAGCCATGAGTCTAGCAGTCTCGCAACGCGTGCAACGCGTGAAGCCCTCACCTACCGTTGCCTTGACTGGCCGCGTCGCACAGCTCAGGGCGGAAGGCAGGGACATCATCGGACTGGGCGCCGGCGAGCCGGATTTCGACACGCCTTCACACATCGCGGAAGCCGGCATCGAAGCCATTCGCAAGGGACACACGCGCTACACGCCTGTGGAAGGAACCGCGGATCTCAAGGACGCCATCATTGCAAAATTCAGCCGTGAGAATGGCCTGACGTACAAGCGCAGCCAGATTCTGGTGTCCTCAGGTGCCAAGCAGACCATTTTCAATCTGATCATGGCGCTGATCGATCCGGGCGATGAGGTCGTGATTCCCGCGCCTTACTGGGTTTCGTATCCGGACATGGTGCTGCTCGCGGACGGCACACCGGTGACGGTCTATGCCGGTCCCGAACAGGGCTACAAAATCACGCCTGCACAGCTCGACGCTGCCATCACGCCGAAGACCCGACTGTTCATTCTGAACAGCCCGAGCAATCCGACCGGTGCGGCCTACTCCCGTGCCGAGTTGCGCGCGCTGGGAGATGTGCTGATGCGTCATCCGCAGGTCGTGATCTGTACGGACGACATTTACGAACACATTTACTGGGGGGATGAACCCTTCTCGACCATCGCGCAGGTCTGCCCGGAACTGTACGAACGCACCGTCACCGTGAACGGCGTTTCGAAGGCCTATGCAATGACGGGCTGGCGCATTGGTTACTGCGGTGCGCCGGCCGAAATCGCCACCGCGATGGCGACCATTCAGGGACAGAGCACTTCGAATGCATCGACGATCGCCCAGAAGGCCTCAGCCGTGGCGCTGAATGCCGATCAGGCCGAAGTGCGGGCAATGGTGAAACACTTCAGACAGCGTCACGACTACATCGTCGCGGCGCTCAACGGGCTTCCCGGCGTTGCCTGCCAGCCCATGCCGGGTACGTTTTACGCATTTGCCCGCGTCGACGCCGCAATGAAGTTGATTGGCGCTCACGACGACAACTCATTTGCCGAATATCTGCTCAACCATGCGGGCGTGGCGGTCGTGCCGGGCAGCGGCTTTGGTGCACCCGGCCACATGCGGCTGTCCTACGCGTGCAGCATGCAGACGCTCGAGGAAGCCGTTCGCCGTATCGACAAGGTGCTGAAAGCGGCGCAGGCGGCGTGACCGCTCGATTCGCATGGCTCGATTTGCATGGAATGGCGCACAACCCGGCGCATGTTCCCGCCTGCCGCCTTGACACCCCGGCAGGGGTTTACGAGAATCGCGCGCCTTCGATTTCCCACCACGTGTTCCCCGGTAGCTCAGTGGTAGAGCGACGGACTGTTAATCCGTTGGTCGCTGGTTCGAGTCCGGCCCGGGGAGCCATCCAATCAATCACTTACGCTTGAGTGCCTGGCCACGGCGCAGCCACGCCCGGCGAATCGCGCGTGCTCGTGGGCCGGGACACAACACAGCTGCCACTGCGTTAACAGCTCGCCATGTCCAGCTTTCCTGTCTGTTTCTCCACTCAGGACGCGCCCGTTCGCAGCGGGATTGCACTCTCACACCTCGATACGAAGACCGGCGCGCTCACATCGCCGCAGCTCATTGCGCAGACGCCCGATCCGTCTTTCATCGCCGTGCAGCGTGATGTTCGCAACCTGTACATCTGCAATTCGCAGACGCCCGGCGGGTTGAGTGCCTTCGCGATTCACGACGCTGCTGCGCTCAGCTTTCTGAACTTCCGCCAGTCGGCCGGTCGCGGCCCGAGCCATGTCGCACTGGATCGCACCGGACGATTCGTACTCAATGCCAACTATGGCGGCGGGTATATCGAGGTGTACGCGACCCTGACCGATGGACGCCTCGGTGAACGAACCGCATTCGTCCAGCATACGGGCAGCAGTGCGCATCCGCAGCGCCAGGCGAGCGCACACGCCCACTGGTTCGGCACGACGCCCGACAATCGTTTTGCCCTCGCAACCGATCTGGGTACCGATCGCATCCACGTCTACCGGTTCGACGAACGTGGCGGCACGCTGGAGCCGCACGAACCGGCATTCATCTCGACGACACCGGGTTCAGGGCCGCGTCACATCGCGTGGCATCCGGATGGCGCCCACTTCTATCTGATCGAAGAACTCGCCAATGCCATCACGTTGTACGCATGGCATGCGGACAGCGGGACAACGGCGCCATTGCAGACCATGGGCACCCTGCCCGATGACTTCCGCGGCGAGAACACTGCCGCCGAGATTGTCGTCCATCCCGATGGCCGCTTCCTGTATGCCTCCAATCGCGGTCACGACAGCATCGCGCTCGTGGCACTCGACGGTGATGGACGGATGAAGCTGCGCAGTCACACGGCGTCGCGAGGCAAAACGCCGCGCTACTTCGCGCTCTCACCGGATGGACGCTGGTTGCTTGCCACCAATCAGGCCAGCGATTGCGTTGTGGTATTTGCCGTGAATGGCGTGGATGGAACGCTCACGCCGACTGGCGAACCCATCGGATTGCCCAGGCCTGGTGCGGTCGTCTTCCTCACTGCGGGGAACAATTTACATGGGTAACGGCTTGCTGAAACAGATGTGTCATTGGTCATCGTCATGTTCGAAGCCAAACCGCTAGCAGATCCCGCAATCAGCCAGTTCACTCTGCGCTCGGAGCCGCAGGCGCTGGTACAGGGCGAAGAAGTCGTCGCTCTGGTGTTCGAGGAGCGCTATGCACAACTGCTCAGTCAGGCTCCCGCAATGCTGGAACTGATCGAACGCGTTGCCGATGAGCCTTGCGAGACAGGCGAACAAAATGAGTGCGATTGCTGCAGCTGCGCTGCGCGTGCAGTACTGTCCACGCTGCCGCTGCCACCTTCCCTGCATTGAGGCCGGCTATTGCGACGGCGTCGATTCCATCACGAACACGAGCAGCGAACGGCCGGTGACATCGTACTGATCGCCGCTCGGCAATTGTGCTGACGACTGTTCTTCCAGCGGCAGATTGGTATCGATCAAACGCCGCCACTGCGCCGGTCCGCCGCCACTTTCGGGCAACGTGAAACTCACCATGTCGTGATATGCGTTGAGCACGATCAGCAGCGTCGCGTCCTGACCGCGCTGACGAATGCCGGTGGCCTGCGCACGCCCGTCCAGGATCATCCCGAAGCACAGCATCAGATCGTCGCGCCATTGTTCTTCCTGCATCTCGCCGCCGCTCGCATTGATCCAGGTGATCTCGCGGATACCGATGCGTTCGTTCATCTCGCCCGACAGGAAGCGGCTGCGCCGCAGGATCGGAAATTTCTGCCGCAACGCCATGAGCCGACGCACGAACGCGTGCAGTGCCTTGCCCTGCTCGCTCCAGTTCCAGTTCACCCAGCTGATTTCGTTGTCCTGGCAGTAGGCATTGTTGTTGCCCTGCTGCGTGCGCGCGAATTCGTCACCCGCCAGCAGCATGGGAGTGCCTTGGGAGAGCAGCAGCGTCGCCAGCATGTTGCGCATCTGCCGACCGCGCAGCGCGTTGATGCCTGCATCGTCCGTCGGGCCTTCGACACCGCAGTTCCATGAATGGTTGTCGCTGGTGCCATCCTGGTTGTTCTCGCCGTTGG
>DASTRD010000209.1:0-14411 GCA_035761425.1 Povalibacter sp. | reverse complement strand
GCGGACGTTCAAGCTGTCGCTGAGTTTCGATCTCTGACGAACAGATCGTCAGGGAATCCGGTGACATGACTGCGGGGAGCGACTCGCAGGAGGTCGCTCTGCCGCCGCATGCGTCACTGGAGTGTGTGGCGACTCTCAGTCTATCGGCACTGTGCCGCAGGTCGCTGCGGCGAGTGCATCTGCATACTCTGCCTGCCACGCGGACGTCGCTCTGAGTTCGCTGTTACGGCCCAGCAGCGCATGCAGGGTACTGCCGACGTAACAGGCCTCGAAATGCATGGTCGTGCCGCGCCAGGTCTGCTCGGCATCCGTGACCGGGCGCTGATATTTCGCCGGCAGGAGCATGAGTGCATGGCTTTCAGAGTGGACCCCGGGCGCCCGGGATCCGCACGTATCCGCGGGAGCGTTGCAGGGCGCGATGAAGATGGCGACGGATTGATCGCACACATTCTCGAACGTCCAGCGATCCGGGTTCGCAGGGTCGAGCTGCAGCGCGACTACGCACTGCGTTGCTGACCACGGATCGCGCGGGACCGTGACCTCGCGATTGGCCGTGGCCATGAATACATCATCAAGCGTTGCCGATGGTGCGCCGACTGCCTGCGCCGTGGCTTCTGTGGATGATCGTGTCCTCTCGTCCATGTCCGGACGCGAGCCCCGATCGCGGGCGGCTACGCGCTGTTCGATGGCCTCGGACTCGATGTCGGATGAATGCAGTGCGCCGGCGGGAAACGATACCCGCAGGTCCGCATCGCGGCTCGGCACAGCCTGGTCGCTCCACCAGCGCCAGCCGATGTTCACACCGAGCACCAGCAGTGCAGCGGCCAGCAGGAGCATTGCGGTGCCTGCGGTCATGCCGGCCCAGGCGAAGGTCCGCTGGCGCAGTACGTTCGTGCGACTTAATGCGTAGCTGGCCAGCGAGGCCGCCAGCACAAGCGCAAACGACAAGGGCAGCATCTCGACATGCACCATGGCATCCGTTTCTCTCAGCATTTCATGGCCCTGCACGAGCGTGGATGAGCTGCCGCACACATGCGACTGTCCCCGATCGCGCCACCGTGAGTAGACTTGCACAGTGCGTGCAACCTTGCACGCTGCGGAAAGTCTCAACCCTGGATTCGTCCACTGTCCGGAAACACCACTGCGGGGGAATGCAATGCGCTTGCTGTGTACGCTGATCGTCGCGGCCGTCGGCCTGTCTGTCACCCATGCCAACGCCGCAGAGCGCTGGGTCGAAGGCAAGAACTACTTCCTGGTGCAGCCGGCGCAACGCACCTCGGTCGGTCCGGGCAAGGTTGAAGTCGCCGAGGCGTTTTCCTACGGCTGTCCGGCCTGCAATCAGTTCGTGCCGGTGATGGCAGAACTGAAGAAGCGGCTGCCGCCGCAGGCACAGATCGTGTATGTGCATGCGTCGTTCAACACCGCAGAATCGTGGCCGCTGTTTCAACGCTCGTATTACACCGCGCTGCAGCTGGGCATCACCGACAAGACGCATGAAGCCATGTTCCGCTCCATCTGGGGCCACAACGCGGAGCTGGCCGTGGTGGAGAACGGTCGCATCAAGAAGCCCGCACCCACCATCGAGGACGTCGCCCGGGTCTATGCGCGCGTGGCCGGTGTCGATGCCAACAAGGTCGTTGCGATGTCGAAATCATTCGTGGTCGACAGCAACATGCGCCGGGCGGATGCGTGGATGAAAGCCTGTCAGGTCGATCAGACGCCGACGCTCGTCATCAATGGCAAGTACCGTCTGCACGTGCCGTCGGCCGGCGGCGTGGATCAGCTCTATGAACTGGTGGACTTTCTGGTGCGCAGGGAAATTGCGCTGACGTCAGCGTCGCGCTGAGATCATCCCGGACAGAAATCCCGTCAGCGAGACCTCATCTCCTTCGGGATCTGCATTTTCCCGAGTAACTGCATCCCGTGGGGCCGGCTGAAGCCGGCCCCACGGTCACCCGGAAATCACGTGCATCGCCGAGAGCCTCCGAGGGTTCTCCTGCCGAATCAGGTGACCGGCGCGGACACATCCCGCGGTGGAATGCGCCCGAACTGGCCGGCGTTGAAATCGCGGATGGCCTGATGAATCTCCTGTTCCGTGTTCATCACGAACGGGCCGTAACCGACCACGGGCTCGTTCAGAGGCTCACCGCTGAGAATCAGAAACCTGCTTTCGGTGCTGCCGGCCGTCACTGAGACGTCGCCCGCTTCACGATCCAGCACGACCGCCTGTCCTTCGCGCGCGATCTCACCGCCATTGATCTGCACCGTGCCGTGCAGGACCACGAACAACACCGTGCGTCCCTGCGCGAAGCTGAAGCTGGTGCTGCGAGCCGGCTGCATTGCCACGTCCCACACATCCACAGGACTGAATGTGCGCGCAGGTCCGCGTCGATCGCCATAGGCGCCCGCAATCACGCGCAGCGTGCCGGCTGCATCCGGCAATGCCAGCACCGGAATGTTCTGCCGCAGCAGCGTCTGATACGTCGGCGGCGTCATCTTGTCCTTCGCCGGCAGATTGACCCACAGCTGCACCATGTGCAGCGTGCCGCCGCGTTGCGCGAAATCCTGCGAATGAAACTCTTCGTGCACGATGCCGCCGCCGGCGGTCATCCACTGCACATCGCCGGGACCGATCTTGCCGCCCGCGCCGGTGGAATCGCGATGTTCGACTTCGCCCTCATACACGATGGTGACGGTCTCGAAGCCACGATGCGGATGTTCGCCAACGCCGCGCCGCGACTGCGTCGGCGTGAAGGATGCTGGGCCTGCGTGATCGAGCAGCAGAAACGGGCTCAGTGCTTCGCCGTGCGCGTTGTAGGAGAACAGTGAGCGCACCGGGAAACCATCGCCGACCCAGTGCCGGGCGGGAGCATTGAGAATGCCGAGTATCTGCTTCATGTGAGTCTCCCGATCGGAGCCGATCTGTCTGGATGAAAGTACATCAGGTTGGCTATTCTCAGGGCGAACGCGCTGAATTCCATACTGCGGCGGGAATAACACCCATCGTCGCCAGCCATGAATGAGGGATGACATGCGACCCATGATCCTGGCAATGAGCGGTGCGATCGCACTGACGGGGGCCGCATCGGCAGCCGGGCTGTTCGACGGCAGCACGCTGGAAGGCTGGCATCCGCTCGGCGGCGGCGCGGATTTCAAGGTAGTCGATGACGCCATCGTGGGCACGACGCGCCCCGGCATCGCGAACAGCTTCCTGGTCAGCGATCGCAGCTACGGCGACTTCATTCTGGAATTCGACGTGCGGCAGGATGGCGGTCCGAGCAACAGCGGTGTGCAGTTCCGCAGCGAGAGCACGCCGCAGTTCGAGAGCGGCCGCGTACATGGCTACCAGGTCGAGATCGATCCGTCGGCGCGCGCCTGGAGCGGTGGCATCTACGACGAAGCGAATCGCGGCTGGCTGTACCCCGGCGCACTGAATCCGTCGGACACACCTCGTTACGAGGCCGGTCGCTGGAATCACTTTCGCGTCGAAGCCATCGGGCCGCAGATCCGTACGTGGATCGACGGCAAGCCGGTCGCCCATCTGATCGATGATTCGGTCGCGCGCGGCTTCATCGGCCTGCAGGTGCATTCCGTCGGCAGCGCTGAGGAAGCCGGACGCACCACGAGCTGGAAGAATCTGCGGTTGCAGACACAGGCGTTGAAGCCCGCACCGCCGATGCACATTTTCATCCGCAACCTGATCCCGAATGATCTGGACGCCGCTGAAGAGGCTCAGGGCTGGCGTCTGTTGTGGGATGGCAAGACCAGCAAAGGCTGGCACAGCGCAGCGGGTGGCGCGTTTCCTCAACAGGGCTGGCGTATGGACGACGGCATGCTCAGCGTGCTGCCGGGCGTGCACGGCGGTGACATCGTCACGGACGAGGAATTCAGCGCCTTCGAACTGCAGCTCGACTTCAGAGTTACGCAAGGCGCGAACAGCGGCATCATTTATCTGCTGACAGCAGCGAGCGATCCGGCCAGCGGCGGTGCGCCACTCGGGCTCGAATACCAGTTGCTCGACGACGCCAATCATCCGGATGCGAAACAGGGCATCAACGGCAATCGCACGCTGGCCTCGCTTTACGACATCTTTCCACGCCTCCTGGAGCAGCATGGCGTCGGTATCGAGCCGGCGATCGATACGTGGCAGCATGCCCGCATCGTGTGTCGCGCGGACGGATCCGTCGAACACTGGTTGAACGGCATCAGGGTGCTCGAGTTCAACCGCAAGTCACCGGAGTTTCGCGCCGCCGTCGCTACCAGCAAATTCAGGAACACGCCGTCATACGGCGAAGCGCAGCGTGGCCGCATCCTGCTGCAGGATCATGGCGATGCCGTGCAGTTCCGCAGCATCAAGATCCGCACACTCTGATTGCATTCCGTCGGCTTCCAGCGCTCTCCATTTCCGCTGCAGCGCGGACAACCAAACGGCAATAACTCCGGCTAATCCTTAAGTCACAGTGACGTTGTCCGTGAACTGCCGCATGCTGTGAAACATGGCGGCGCACAGGATTCGTTTACGCGCCGTCTGACTCGTTCGTGCTGCAACGGCACCCCAGTAGCGAGACCGGCCATGACCATCAAGCTGTTCATCAGTCACATCTCGGAAGAACGAGACATCGCGATTCTGCTGAAGCACCACATCACCCGCGACTTCGGCAATCACGTTGACGTATTCGCTTCATCGGACAGCACTTCGGTGCACGCCGGTGACATCTGGCTCACGGCCATCAAGGAGGCGCTCTCCGATGCAGCAGCCCTGATCGTGTTGTGCAGCGCGCACTCGGTCAATCGATCCTGGGTGCAATTCGAACTGGGCGGCGCATGGCTCAAAGGCGTGCCCATCATTCCCATCTGTCACTCCGGGATGAACCCGAATGCATTGCCGACGCCGCTGTCATGGCTGCAGGGCCTGGTGCTGAACAACGAAGAGCATCTGCGCAAACTCTACAAGCGGGTGGCGCAGCTGATGAAATCGCCGTTCGTGCCGGAAATCCGTGACCTGAGCGAGATGATGCGCCAGATCGCCATTCTCGAAAGCCGTCCGCAGCCCGAGCAGGATTTCGGGCGCCACATCGACATCGTGATTCCGCGGCCGGGCGTGTTGCGCGAACCTTCCATTGCCGACGAAGTTCGCGTCGAGTCGAATCCGATTTCTCTCGATCTGTTCGGGCTGCCGCCGTCCGAGTCCACGACCTGGCGTGCCATCAAGGCCGCGGCCGCCAAGCGTCCGGACCAGCGCTGGTTGCACGAGCTGCAGCAATCCATTTACCAGGCCAGCAACAACGAACCGTTTCGTACAGTGCAGGCGATCTATCACGGCGAACGCGGCTCATATCAGCCGTACATCGCACGGCGCGAGTTGCTGCCGGATCGCAGTTGTCGATTCCGCGTGCATTTCGTGGAAACAACGGTGGCTCCTTTGATGGAAGTGCAGAACGATCTCGGCCTGCTGGTCACACTGCTGCGTCTGGGGTTGCGCTTCCGCTTCGAGGTGATGGAACGGTATCGCAATCGCACGGCGGGCAAGTCACGTGCGGCGCTCGATGCGCAGCACGAGGAACTGCTGACACAGGTGCGCAGCGCCATCCAGGTCATCATGGCGGATGCGCAATCGCGCGGTTCCAGCAACTTCGATCGCGAGGCTCTGGTGGCGGTCTTCGATAATGAAGAGGACCAGTCCGAAATCGTGCAGCTGCAGGAAATGTGGGAGGTGGCCTATGCCTCGATTTTCAACGAGCGGCCCCGCACGAGCGTGGATGAGCTGAAGCAGGCCATGGATGGCCTGCGCGAAATGAACTTCCGCTTCATGAGTCTGGCGTCGCGGCGTTATCACGAAATGATCGTGAAGCGTCTCAAGCCGCTGCCGGCGGCGAAGTCACCGGCGATGCCAGCACCCGGTATCAGGTCTGCTTTCGAGCGACCGCCAGGAATCCTCTGACGTCGGCAAGCCGCTCGGTCCGCAACACTTCGGAACGCAGCGACAACACGACAAAACCGGCATCGAGCAACGACTGCTGAACGTAGCGGCCGGCGTGTGCATAGCGACCATGTACCATCAACCGATAGTCGTCGGTCGCATCGTCAGCCAGTGCCTCGACCGTGAACAGATACAGACCGCCGCTGCGCAACGCACCGCTCGCCGCAGCATTCACTTCCAACAGGCTGCCGAAATATTCGAACGTATCGGCAGCGACGATGACGTCGAACTGCCGTGATCGCGATTGCATGAACGCACACAGTTCGCTGGCCACCAGCTCGTCGTAACCGCCGCGCGTGCGGGCACGTTCCAGCATCTTTTCGGACAGATCGACACCGACGAGCGACCTGGCGAGCGGCCGCAGCAGCGGACCGCACAGTCCGGTGCCACAGCCTGCATCAAGGATGTCGACCGCAGCGGTACGCTCGCCGAGTTGCGCTCCGAGTGCTGCCACGAGCATTTCGGGCGCGCGATAGCCGAGTTCGCGCAGGTTGTCGTCGAACGTCGAGGCGTAGCGGTTGTAAAGATCCGTAACGTAGTTGCTGTCCGCGCGTTCCGGCACATCGATGCCCGCGGTCGCCGCCGCCATGTGTCGCGCGACCGGATTGTCAGGATCGTGCGCGAGCCAGCGTCGATAGATGTCTGCGGCCTGCTCGAAATCGCCGACGCGATACAGCAGCTTGCCGAGATTTTCGTAGGCACGGATGAAGCGCGGCTGTTTCTCGATGGCCGTGCGCAGGCAATTGACCGCGGCTTCGAGTTCGCCGCTATCGCGAAAGCACAGCCCGGCATTGAACCAGGCTTCGGCCATGTCCGGGGCGAGCACCGTAACGCGCCGATAGGCTTCGCACGCTTCGTTGACCTTGCCCTGTATGGTCAGAATGTTGCCGAGATTGTTCCACGCATGCGGATTGGTGGGCACCAGATCCAGCGACCGGCCGATCAGTCGCACCGCGTCGATGCCCTTGCCGAACTGGAAATGCAGCATGCCGAAGAAATGCAGCGCATCCGGATGGTCCGGATTCTGCTGGAGAATCGTCTCGTAGCCTTCGATCGCTTCCTGAAACCTGCCGGCCTGATGCGCAGCGACGGCGTCGGCAAGAACAGTTTCGGGATTCGACACGCTGATGCTCCGGCAATACCTGCCGGCGACGTTATGGCATCGCGTGTCCCGGGGCAATTGCCCGGACGCTCCGTTGCGCTCTTCCTGTCAGACACCGGCCGGGTGTGACCCGGACCGCCGTGTCGTCTTCGCTGGGGCGGGGCAGATCTACAGACGTGTGGAGAGCAGCAGACGGCCCGGGCCCAGCCGTTGCAGGATGACGTCGACTTCGCTCTGCGCGAAAGCGAAGCAACCTTCGCTGCGACCAAGCTGCCCGTGTTCGAGAATCATCGAGGGATGCACATACCAGGCCCCATGGACCACGATGGCGCGCTTTTCCGCATTGTTGTTGGTGGGATCGAGACCGATCAGCCGCATCGAGCGACCATGCTTGCCGGTGTAGTGCTCGCCCGTGAGATAGGCCCCGCGCGATGAGGCATTCGACCCTGGCGCATTCGAGAACCGCTGCAGCCAGCCGCTGTGATCGGGATCGGAACCGCGGCCGTGCGCGACCAGGAAACTCGTGATGGAACCGCTCTCCATATGGACCAGATGGAAGCGCGCAACGGATGAAGGCAGCGAGTAGTCCGCAATCCCCACGACATCGCGCAGCGCGATGCTGGTACGAAGCCGATCGATTTCACGTCGAGCGTAATCCAGCAGGCCCGCTTTGCCCGGGCCGGGCACCCCGGCTCGCGCCGCACTGCCGAACGCCAGGGCGGCGCCGGTCGACAGCGTGCCCAGAAGAATCTGTCTGCGGGTGATGCCGGTCATGCGTCAGCCGTTCGAACTCGGGTCATAAACCTGACGGGGGGAGCCATACAGTAGCCACCCGTTGCATGCATGGCCAGTGACGCACGTCACTGGCTGCACTGCAAATGGCATCAGGCCGGGGATGAATGGCGTCCGGCGCTCGAGGTTGATGCCACAATGAGCGGGTGGAAGAACCAGCACCATCAGGATGGAACGGGAATGAGGCACGATTCGCTGAAGCGTGGCATGACGATACTAGGCGTGCTCATGCTGACTCTGGGGATGATCGGAGCAAACGCAGACGAGACGGCTGCACCCGCTGAAAAGTCTCTGCCCGAACTCATCAGTGCGGAAGCCTTCGGCACGCCGCCGATCATGACGGGTCTGAAGCTGTCGCCCGACGGCCGTCGCATCGTGGCGCTCGCGAACATCGACGACTCCAGAAAGATCATCGTATCGGAGCCCGGCGCCGCCAAAGCCGTGAGCGGTGCGTTTCAGTTTCCCGCGCATCAGGATCTGCTGTGGTACGACTGGGCCGGCAACGACCGCATTCTGGTCGGTATCGGCGAAGCCCAGCGATTCTCGGAGGTCGCCTCCTATGTGCGCCGTCTGGTGATGATCGACCTGTCCACATCGAAGATTCACTTCGTGGGCAACGTCAGCGAGGGCATCGTCGGTGACGAGGTCATTTACGTCGATCCCGACGGCAAGTCGCTGCTGCTCAATCTGCAACGCAGCGTCTACGAGTATCCATCGGTATGGAAGGTCGACCTCGATTCACTGGAGATGACACAGATCGTCAAGCCGCTCGACCGTGTGTGGCACTGGTTCGCCGATTCTCACGGCGTGGTGCGTGCCGGTATCGGCGCAGACTGGACGCATTGGTGGCTGCTGTATCGTCAGACGGGAACGGAGGCCTTCGCCAGGATCAAGGGAAAGTGGCAGGAGGAAGACGATGCTGACGGCACCGTCGAGAAACTGTTGCCGGCGGTGGGTACCGATCAGGGTTACGTCATCACCAATGCGAAGAGCGGTCGCTTCGCACTGTACCGGTACGATTTCTCCAAAGACACTATCGGCGATGTCGTGTATGAGAATCCGCAGGTCGACATCGACGATGTGTTGATCAACCGCGACGGCCAGCCGGTAGGCGTGCATTACACCGACGACCGCAGCCGCACCGAGTGGTTTGACCCTGAGCTGCGACAAGTGCAGCAGGAAATCGATGCGGCGCTTCCCAGCCGCATCAATCGCGTCGTGTCCTTCAGCCGCGATCGCCAGCGCATGATCATCAGCACGAGCAGCGCCTCCGATCCGGGGCGCTATTACCTCTACGAATCGGCAAGCGGCGTCATGCGCTTGCTGGCCAAACCTTATGAGCGCATCGCCGGCAAGGCACTCGCGAGCGTCAGCAGCGTTTCCTATACAGCGCGCGACGGCGTCACCATTCCCGCTTACCTCACCGTCCCGCGCGGTCGCGATGTGCATGGTCTGCCGCTCATCGTGATGCCGCATGGCGGCCCGTATCTGCGCGATGAATGGGGTTACGACCCCTGGGCACAGTTTCTCGCCAATCGCGGCTACCTGGTGCTGCAACCGAATTTCCGCGGCTCGACCGGCTACGGCAGGGACTTCGTCGAAAAGGGCGATGGTCAATGGGGCCGCGGCATGCAGGACGACCTCGACGATGGCGTGAAATGGCTGGTCGATGCGGGCAAGGCCGACAAGAGCCGTGTCTGCATCATGGGAGCTTCATTCGGTGGCTACGCCGCCATGTGGGCCGCCGCACGCAATCCGGACATCTATCGCTGCGCCATCAGTCTGGCCGGCATTTCGGACGTGCAGGCGATGCTCAACTACGATCGCTCGCTCTTCTCCGCACGACGCTATTACCTGAACTGGCGCGATCGCGTGCTCGGCGAGAAGAAGTTCGATCCGGACGCGATTTCGCCTCTGAAAATGGTGGACCGCATTGCCATCCCGCTGCTCATTGCGCATGGCACCGACGATGACACCGTGCCGTATTCACAATCGAAGAAGCTGCACGATGCGCTGAAGAAGGCGCACAAGCCGCATCAGTTCGTCACCTACGATCACGAGGGACACGGATTCATCGATCCATCCAATGGCATCGATTTTCTCGATCGGGTCGAAGCCTTCCTCAGCAAATACAACCCGGCCGATGCACCCGCCGCTGATGCAGCGCATCCGTAACGGATGGGCGAGGAGCAGTCGTCACGCGATCACTGCTCCTGCTGCTTCGGCCCGAGTGCATCTTCCATCGCGCTCGTCAGTGGCTTCATGAAGAATGAGTCCTGCGGCATCAGGCGGGCGGCAATGTCATGCCGGGCGAGCGTGCTCGCAACCACCGGACCGACCGCAGCGATCTGGGCGCGCTCAAGCGCCGCCTTGACCAGTTCGGGCGGGCCCACGGCAAAGAGCCGTTCGACCTGCGGCGTGCTGGTGAAGGCAATGACATCGACGTTGCCATCCGCCATTTTCGTCAACAGTTGCCGCACGGCCTGATCGTCGGCCTGGTCCGCATACACATACGGCGCCACGGTGGACACCGATGCACCGGCGCCCGACAGAAAATCGATCAGCGGGCGATTCGGTTCACTGCCATAGAGCTGTACGCCGATCCTTCTGGCCGCGAGACTGCCGCTGGCGCGCAACGCTTCGATCACGCCTTGCGTGGTTGGCGTCGTCGCCGCGATGTCCGGCTTCATACCCAGTTCGCGCAGCGCTTTCGCCGGTTTGGGGCCGCGCGTGATCTTGCGTACCTTCGCCAGGGCGCGAATGAACTCATCGCGATGATCGGGCGCATGCAGATCGATACAACGCAGGAGACGACGCAAGCCTTCGCCGGTGAGCAGGATCAGATCGTGAAACGTGCCGGTGTTGAAGTCGCGCAGCCAGGCGAGCACCGGCTGCGGATCCGGCGCATCGAGAATCGCGATGAGCGGACAACGCAGCACCGTTGCCCCGCGACGCTCCAGCATCGCTGAAAACACATCGAGTTCGCGGGTTTCCGGCACCGCGACGGTACGGCCGGCGAGCGTCTGTTCCTGCATGGCATGATTCCTTCGGCGCGTTTTCGCAGAACGCGGGGGAGCAAAAGCATGAGGAGATGGCGCGCCCGACTGGATTCGAACCAGTGACCCCTGCCTTCGGAGGGCAGTACTCTATCCAGCTGAGCTACGGGCGCACGAATGAGGCCGGGATATTACGGAAGGAGGCCCCTGCAGGTCCAACCCGGCTGCCTCGGACCAGTTCATGAAATTCCCGTTGTTATTTGTGGGGCGCCGGGCGGTCGGTATACTTGCGCGCCTTGATTTGCTGGTCACCGTCGGGAGCCGCTGTGAGCGCCGAGCACGATAGAAAATTCTTCAACACCTTCATGATCGTTCTGGGCGGACTCATGCTCCTCGCCCTCGGGATCTATTTTCTGTCGCGTGGCGTCGGCGTGAAGAATCAGGAAGCGCACGTGCAGGCTGACCCGGTCATGCAGGCCGCCGTCAACCAGCGGATTGCACCGGTCGCCAAGGTGGCCATCAGTGGCGAGGACAACTCGGCGCTGGCAGTCGCCAAGCCGAAAGCTGCCGAAGCGCAGGCCGATCTGCCGGGCGAGCAGGTATTCAACATGGCCTGCGTGGCCTGTCACGGCGCGGGCGTGGCCGGTGCACCGAAGTTCGGTGACAAAGCCGCCTGGGCGCCGCGCATCGCCAAAGGAATCGATACGCTGCACAAACACGCCCTCGAAGGTTTCCAGGGCTCGTCCGGCTTCATGCCGCCCAAGGGTGGCCGCGTCGATCTTTCCGACAAGACCGTCATGAACGGCGTCGACTATATGGTGGCC
Source organism: Povalibacter sp. (assembly GCA_035761425.1). Lineage (GTDB taxonomy): Bacteria > Pseudomonadota > Gammaproteobacteria > Steroidobacterales > Steroidobacteraceae > Steroidobacter. Next base: position 2,717 of record DASTRD010000209.1, on the reverse strand, counting down.
GGCAGCAAATAGGCCGGCACCCACATCTATACAGGAGCGGCCGGCGCAATCATTGCGGTCGGCCGCGTTCGATCCAGGCGCCGCAGCGAGATGGCCTCACTTATGTGAGCGGCGCCGATGTCATTCTCTCCTGCCAGATCCGCAATGGTCCGCGCCACGCGCAGAATCCGGTGATGCGCACGCGCTGACAATCCCAGCGTAGTCGTCGCCCGTTCCAGCACGCCCGATGCGGTGCGATCAAGGCAACAATGCCGCTCGATGTCACGTGTGCCCAGATGCGCGTTGGTCCGGCGCTGACGGGTGAGTTGCAAGGCCCGCGCCGCCAGTACGCGCTGCGACACCGTGTGTGTCGATTCATTCTGCGATGTGTGGGCGCGCAGCGCTGCGACCGCGACCCGTGGCACCTCAACATGCATGTCGAGCCGATCGAGCAACGGTCCCGAGAGTCGCGCGCGGTACCGATCGATCTTCTGCTGCGTGCAGCGACAGCGACCCGGCGCATCGCCCAGATAGCCGCATGGACAGGGATTCATGGCCGCAACAAGCTGAAACCGCGCGGGAAACTCCACCTGCTGTGCCGCGCGTGACACGGTAATCACGCCATTTTCCAGCGGTTCGCGCAGCACCTCGAGCACGCGGCGGTCGTACTCCGGCAATTCATCCAGAAAGAGCACGCCGTGGTGGGCGAGCGAAATTTCACCGGGACGCGGAAACGCGCCACCACCCACCAGCGCGATGGCAGAAGCCGTGTGGTGGGGGCTGCGAAACGGTCGCTGTCGCCATTGACGCAGATCCAGCGCCTGCCCTGCGATGCTGCGTATCGCTGCAACTTCAATTGCTTCCTGAGCAGACAACGGCGGCAACAGGCCGGGCAGACGCTGTGCGAGCATGCTCTTGCCGGTGCCTGGCGGACCGATGAGCAACAGGCTGTGTTGTCCCGCAGCGGCGATTTCGAGCGCACGACGTGCGTGGGACTGTCCATGCACCTCGCACAGATCGAGCGCGTGCGAGGCCGCTACCGGCAGTTCCTCGCCCGTCGCGAATGCCAACCGTGACGCCTGCGTCGCATGCGCCGCTACTTCGAGCAGATGATTGGCCGCCGCCACTTCACAGTGTGAAACCAGCCGCGCTTCCGCTGCATTGCCGGCCGGCACCACGAGCCTGTGCGTCTCGCGAGCCGCGGCGAGTGCTGCGAGCAGGGCACCTTTCACGGGCCGCAGCTCGCCACTCAGCGACAATTCGCCATAGAACTCGCACCGTTCCACATGCTCGCGAGGCAGCTGCTCGGAGGCGAGCAGGATGCCGAGCGCAATCGGCAGATCGAACCGCCCGCCCTCCTTGGGCAGATCTGCGGGCGACAGATTCACCGTGATGCGCCCTGCCGGCAGCTCGAAATTGCAGTTGGCGATCGCGGCCCGGACGCGGTCCTTGCTTTCCTTCACCACCGCTTCCGGCAGTCCCACGATCGTGAATGTCGGCAGCCCACTGCCGATGTCGACTTCCACCCGTACCTGCGGCGCATCCATGCCGTGCTGTGCACGACTCAATACCGTTGCCATTGCCATTCCCTGGCCTCCATTCCTTCGGTGACTTTCGCTTCCCTGTGCCCCGGGTTCCGGGCAGTTCTCAATCCCTGGCCGGTGTCTCCAGGGCCGCAAGGCGTGCTTCCAGCGCTTCGAGTTTCTCGCGGGTGCGGCGCAGGACGCCGGCCTGGACATCGAATTCCTGGCGCGTGACCAGATCGAGCTTCGCGAGGCCGGCCTGCAGCACGGCTTTGAAGTTGGTTTCCAGATCGCGACGGACGGCGGTCAGACTTTCAGGAACGGCGGCGGCAAGACGCCGCGCGAGGTCGTCCAGGGAGCGGGGATCCATATCCATGAGCCTTGAGATCGTGAGTGCTGCCGCACTCTAGGCAGCGCCTACCGCCATGGCAAGCGAAGGCCCGCCGCCGCGGCTCAGCTGGCTGTGCACCCTTTTCGCTGTCCCGGCACCGCCGGACGGCCGCTCCTGGCCGAATCCGGAGCGCGGATGCGCCGCGGTGAGGCAGCGCCCTCAAAAAATCGCACCAACGGAGTGCGCCGAAGCCGGCCGGCCGATGACCGGGCACGGTTCTGCCTCGTCGATTTCGTGGCACAGAAAGTGCATTTCCGATGCGGCGCGAAACGAGTGCTGAAGAGTTCGACGAAATTCCTGAATCGCTCGCGCCCGTGAACTTCCTGGAGTCGGAATGCGATGAAGTTGATAACCGCGATCATCAAGCCCTTCAAGCTGGATGACGTCCGTCAGGCCGTCGCGGATATCGGCGTTCAAGGCATCACCGTCACCGAAGTGCAGGGCTTCGGCCGGCAGCGCGGCCACACCGAGCTGTACCGGGGCGCCGAGTACCGGGTGGATTTCCTTCCCAAGACCAAGATCGAGCTGGCCGTGGACGATTCGATAGCCGAGCAGGTGGTCGAGGCGATCACCAATGTCGCACGTACCGGAAAGATCGGCGACGGCAAGATTTTCGTGATCGATCTCGAACAGACGGTTCGCATTCGCACGGGCGAGACCGGCGTCGAGGCGGTCTAGTTTTCGAGAGCACCTCCTGGCAACTACACAAATCTTCTGTAGGAGAACGACAGTGAAAAGACCCTTGTCCACGAGCCGCGTGCTCACCTGCCTATGGAGCGTGGTGCTGCTGGCACTGACGTTCCTGGGAACCGATATGGCGCTGG
>DASTRD010000208.1:0-14814 GCA_035761425.1 Povalibacter sp. | reverse complement strand
TTCCGAGCTGGACAGCGAGGCGCGTTCCAGTCGGCGCTCGGCGTCGCGCAGCTGCAGTGCCTGGAGCTGAAGCTGCTGCTGCCCGGCGATTTCCTTGCTGATGTCCCAGGAGATGCCGAGCAGACGCCGCGCGTGGCCGTCATCGTCATACAGCACGCGCGCGTGGGTCTGCACGTGAACCTCGGCATCCTGCTGCGCGCCGAGACCGCGGTAGCGACAGGACAGACGATCGTGCCGCTCGCGAATGGCGGTCTCCAGACATTCCAGCACCGATTCGCGGTCGTCCGGATGGATGCGTTCGATCAGCGAACGGGTCAGGCCCCACACACCGCTGTCGCCATTGAGTGCTGCAATCGGATTCTCGATCCATGCGAAGCGCTGCGTATCGAGATCGTATTCCCACGAGCTGATGCCCGCCGCCTGGGTCGACATGCTCAGACGATCCAGCAGCATGCGTTCGTGTTCGGTCTGTTCCTTCAGCCGGATCGCCGCCTCGACTTCCCGGGTGACGTCCCACGACACACCGAGCAGACGCGTTGCGTTGCCGGATTCGTCCGCGACCAGGCGCGCACTCATCTGGACATGCACCAGCCGGCCGTCGTCGTCGAACAGGCGATAGCGGTAGGTGATGCGATCCTGATGATTGCGGTCGGCAGATTTGAGTGCGTCCCGGAACAGCTCACGATCTTCGGGATGAATGCGTTTGCGGAATTCCTCCAGCGAGACGTTGCTCTCGGCGGTCACGCCATGCAGGGAATTCTCGATCCACAGGAAGCGCTCGCCGAGCAGGTCGATTTCCCACGAGCTGATTCCGGCGGCCTGGGTTGCAATGTTGAGACGATCCAGCAGCTGACGTTCCTGCTCGGCCTGGCGCAGCAGCAGTTCGGCGGTCTGGACTTCGTTGGTGATGTCGGTCGTGGCGCCAACCAGTCGCACGGCCTGGCCCCGGGCATCGCGGACGATGCGCACGTGCGATTGCATGTGCCGCACCAGGCCATCACGCAGGAGACGGTAGCGATAGGAGTAGCGTGAGTCGTCGCCTTCGATGGCCGCGGTGGCCAGTGCCAGCATTTCCGCGCGGTCCTCGGGATGCATCATGCGATGCAGGGCGTCGCCGTATTCCTCGAGCGTCATGTCGCGCGAATCGATGGCACGCAGGCGGTTTTCCACCCACACGAACCGGCGCTCGCGCGGATCGATTTCCCACGCGGAGAAACCTGCCGCCTCGATGGCGACGTTGAAGCGCTCGATCATGCGCTGCATGCGTTCGTCGGCCGGCAGCGACTCTTCACCCGCACGGCGCCGGCGCAGGAGCAGCCAGACCAGCAGGGCGCCGGTCAGCATGCCGCCGAATGCGCTGACGACGGCGAGCATCATGCGTGGACCCCGTGTCGCGAGTCGCGTAACGGGGCGTCCGCGGCGAGGCTGCTAGAATCCGCCGGCACGCATTCGCAGCCCGTGCGTACTCGATGTTCCGACCCTTTCACTGGTCGCGAGGATGAACTATGCGATTTATCAGGATTGCCGCCTGGGCCGTTGGCGCGCTGGTCGCGCTCGTCATCGTGACGATCGTGCTCGTCATGATCTTCGTCGACCCGAACGACTACCGGGATGAGATCGCGGCGCGGGTCGAGACGGCCACCGGTCGCAAACTCACCCTGGAAGGCGATCTGAAACTGTCCTTCTTCCCGTGGCTGGCGCTGGAAACCGGGGCGGCGACGCTCGGAGAGCGCGCGGGCTTCGGCGATGAACCGTTCGTGTCCATCGACAGCGCCCATCTGGGTGTGCGGCTGCTGCCGCTGCTGCGCGGCCGGCTCGAAGTCGGCAACGTGAAACTCGCGGGTGCTCGCATCCGGCTGATCACGGATGCACAGGGGCGCGATAACTGGGCGGATCTGGCGGAAAGCAAAGGGGAGCAGCCGGCCGGGGAGCAAACCACGCAGACGCCGACGATCGCGGGACTGTCGATCGTGGACGCGGCCATCACCATGGAAGACCGTCAGACACAGTCGCGCCGCGTCATCCGGGATTTCAACCTGGAGACGGGTCGCCTGGCGTCCGGACAGCCCTTCGAGCTCGACACGGGCTTTGTGTTCGATCAGGACGCTTCGTTGTCCGTCAAAGTACATCTTGCGACTACCGTCACCGCGGATCTGGAACGCAATATTCACCGCCTCGCCGATCCTGAGATCGACGTCACAGTTCTGGGGCAGGGCTATCCGACGGAAGGCATTCCGGTGCAGATCCGCGCCAAGTCCCTGTCTGCGGATATCGGCCGCAAGGCGTATCAACTTGACGGCTTTTCGCTGACGACGGCCTGGAAAGGTGATGGATTCCCGGCCTCCGGCGTGCCGGTGAAGGCGACCGCGAACAGCCTGACCGCCGACCTGGCGCAGCAGACCCTGGACCTGCCGGAACTGACGCTCGATCTCGCAGGCGCACAGCTGAAGGGGACGCTGCGAGGCCAGGAAATCCTCGATTCGCCGCGGATTACCGGCACCCTGCGACTCGACCCCATCTCGCCCCGTGAATGGCTGCCGCGCCTGGGCATCGATGTGCCGGTCACGAGCGATGCGGATGTCCTGAAGCAGCTCAGTTTCGCCAGCGATGTGGTGCTGACGTCAACGTCCGCCGAACTGTCCAAGGTCAAACTCAAACTGGACGACACCTCGGCCACGGGGTCGCTCGGCATCGCCAGCTTCGAAAACAAGGCGCTGCGCTTCGATCTGGACATCGATCGCATCAATGCGGACCGCTATCTGCCTCCGCCCGATCCGCAGGCGCAGAAGCAGGCGGAGAAACAGGCCAGCAAACCGCCCACCGAAATTCCGATCGAAGCGCTGCGCACGCTGAACGCCCGTGGCGAAGTGCGCGTGGGTGAGGCGATCTTCGCCGGCCTCAAATTCAGCAAACTGAAACTGGGCGTGACGGCGCGCGACGGACAGGTACGCCTGAATCCGGCCGACGCCAACATGTACGGCGGCACCTATCGCGGTGACATCGGCATCGATGCGCGCAACGACTCGGCGCGTGTCAGTCTCGATCAACGCATCAGCGGCGTCGACTTCACACCCTTGCTCAAGGACCTGACCGGCAAACCGCAGCGCTTTTCGGGCCGCGGCAGTGCCAATGTGAAGCTGACCGGCTCCGGCCGCAACAGCGACGACGTCATGAACACGCTCGATGGCAACGTCGATTTCAGCGTGGCGGACGGTGCCCTCGAAGGGGTCGACCTCTGGTATGAGATCCGTCGGGCGCGGGCTGTGCTCAAGCAACAGAGCATTCCGGAGCGGACCGGTGCCGCGCGTACGCCGTTCGATTCGATGAAGGGCTCGGGCGTCATGCATCAGGGCGTGCTCGACAACAACGACCTGAACATCGCGTCGCAGTACCTGCGTGTGGGCGGGCAGGGCAAGCTGGATCTGCCGAAGAACTCGCTGGACTACAACCTCACGGCTACCGTGCTGAAGATTCCGCCGGAAGGCAGCGATCCCGCACAGATGCAGGACATGGTCGATGCGCAGATCCCCATCCGGATCACCGGCGCGCTCGATGATCCCAAGGTGCGCCCCGACGTCGAAGGCTACGTGAAGGAGCGCGCGAAGAAGGAACTCAAGAAACAGGAAGAGAAGATCAAGGACAAGCTGGGCGACAAGTTGAAGAATCTGCTGGGAAGATGAAGTGATGTCGGCACGCGGTGGCGCGGTGACGAAGCAGCAACTCGCGGCCCGCAGTGCTGACGGCGTTGCGGCTTTCGATGCCAGGCCTCATCACTTCGTCACTACGTCACTGCGTCACTTCACCGCCAGCATTGCGTTACTGGCAGCGTGTGCCTCCGCTCACGCGCTGACGATCGAGCGCTCGCAGGCGAGCTACGAGAACAAGCATTTCAATTTCGAACTGACGGCACTGGTCGATGCGCCGGTGGCGCAGGTGCAGAAAGTGCTGCGCGACTACGAAGGCTATCGCAAGCTCGATTCACGCATTCTGGAGGCGCGAGTCGTAGAGCGACCGACCGATTACAGCTGCGTGCTGGAAACGACGCTGCGGGTATGCATGGGGCCGTTCTGTCGCAACGTCAAACGCGTCGAGTATGTGCAGGAATCGCCGCTGGAACTCGTTGCCACAGCCGATCCGTCGCGCAGTGATGTGAAGTCCGGTGAAACGCACATGATGCTGTCGGTCGCGGACGGCCGCACTCGCATCAGCTATCGCACCAGCATCGTTCCGGACTTCTGGATCCCTGCCATCGTCGGCCGGCGCTGGTTACTGAAGACGCTCGAGGATGCGACGACGGACCTGTTTCGCAGCATTGAAGCTGAGGCGAAGGCGGAAGCGATGCCGAAGTCGGTAAACGGGCAGGAGGTCACGAGCGACCGGTGACGGGTGACGAGCCAGAGGCTTGCATCCCGTTCGAACCCCGGCATCATCTGCTCCGTCACTCCGTCACTCCGTCACTCGTCACCGTGCCTTCCCCCCAGCCATCATCCGTCACGTCGTTCGCGCCGGCACTGCTCGCATGGTTCGATCACAGCGGCCGCAAGGATCTGCCCTGGCAGCGCGACATCACACCGTATCGCGTCTGGGTGTCGGAGATCATGCTGCAGCAGACGCAGGTGACGACCGTCATCCCTTACTACGAGCGTTTCCTGGCACGCTTTCCGGATGTTGCGACACTGGCTGCCGCGCCTGTCGATGAAGTTCTGCATCTGTGGACCGGCCTCGGCTACTACGCACGCGCCCGCAACCTGCACCGGGCGGCGCAGATCATCCTCAACGAGCACGAAGGCCAACTGCCGGCAACGCTCGAAGCCATGCAGGCACTGCCCGGTATCGGGCGCTCCACCGCAGGGGCTGTGCTCGCAATATCGCGCGCACAGCGTCATCCCATTCTTGATGGCAACGTCAAACGCGTGCTGACCCGCTACTTCGGCATCGACGGTTTTCCCGGCGACCCGAAAATCGAGCGCGAACTGTGGAGGCTCGCCGATGCGTGTACGCCAGCGCAGCGCGTCGCCAACTACACGCAGGCCATCATGGATCTGGGCGCAACGGTGTGCGTGCGTTCGCGGCCACGCTGCGATGCCTGTCCGATGGCCGACCACTGCGTGGCGCGGATCGAAGGGCGCCAGGCCATGTTGCCCACACCGCGGCCGCGCAAGGTCCGCCCGCAACGCAACGCGTTTGTGGTGATCGCGCGCAACGCCACCGGTGCGGTGCTGCTGGAACGCCGACCTGCGGCGGGTTTATGGGGTGGGTTGTGGACCTTGCCCCAGTTCGAAACGCGCGACGCCGCATCGCAATGGATCGGCGCCCGCTGGCCAGCGGACGACAGTGAGCGTGGCGCGAGCATCGACGAAACGCTGGCCATCTATCACCACGCCTTCACGCATTTCGATCTCGCCCTGCATCCGCTGCACATCCGCATCGATCATGCCGACGCTGCAAACGACGATGCCTGGATGTGGTACGACCCGGCACAGCCTGCCCGCATCGGCCTCGCCAAACCCGCCGTCGACCTGATCGCACGAACTCAGGAATCCTCCGGACCGCGCAGCGGCGATCTGTTTCGCTGATTGCGTGTACAACTGTGGCTCGGCTTTTATCGGGCGTTCGATATAGTCGCTGACGAGCAGGGCCGAGCAGCTGTCAGATCGCGGTCCAGCTTGCCTTCGTGGGTCCGGCTTCAGCCGGACGTCATCGGCAATGCCGATCATCGTAGCCTGCGGAGATGACGTTCGACTGAAGTCGAACCCACAGGCGGATCCGCTTGCCTTTGTGGGTCCGGCTTCAGCCGGACGTCATCGGCAATGCCGATCATCGTAGCCTGCGGAGATGATGTTCGACTGAAGTCGAACCCACACGTGAAGTCGAACCCGCAGCTGAAGTCGAAGGCAGCCATGACTCCCGACGTCACCGGCATTGACCACATCTACATCGCCGTCTCCGATCTGGCGCGTTCGACCGCGTTCTACGATCGAGTGATGCTCGAAGTGCTCGGCTTTCGCAAGAACACCTTCACGCTCGGCGGCGATCCGCACGTGCAGTACTACAACCGGCATTTCGGTTACGTGCTGCGCCCCGCGCGATCGCCTCGCAGCGCCGACCCATATTCTCCCGGCCTGCATCACTTCTGCTTTCGCGTGGATTCCATCGCGGACGTGCAGGCCGTTGCCAACCGGTTGCGCGCCTGCGGCATCGACGCCTCCGAAGCCAGCCTTCATCCTGAATATGCCGCCGACTACTGGGCCACCTTCATCACCGATCCAGATGGTGTGCGCCTGGAAGTCACCAACTATCGCCAGGAACGTCGCGATCGGCATGACCGCTGGGAAGCAGTGCAGGACAGTACCGCGTAAAACGAAAGAGGCGATTCACGATCGCTTGTCGGTGCTCGACGCTCTCAGGAGCGAAGGTCTCCCCGGACAATCCCCAAAGATCGAATCACCCGGGCCTGATATTCTTTCGCCCTTCCTCGTGGTGGCCTGCTGTCAGGTTGGAATCGTCCATGTCCAGAATCGTGAAATGCGCCTTGCTTGGTGTCGACGCCGAAGGGCTCGACCGTCCTCCGTATCCCGGCGAACTGGGCCAGCGAATTTACGAGAACGTATCGAAGGAAGCGTGGCAACGCTGGCTGCGTCACCAGACCATGCTGATCAACGAGTACCGACTCTCACCGATAGAGCCGAAGGCCCGTAAATTCCTGGTCGCCGAAATGGAGAAATTCTTCTTCGGCGGCGGTTCCGAGGCACCGCAGGAGTACGTGCCGCCGGAGCAGAAGTGACGAGCGTGACGCTAGTCACGTGAGTCACGAGGGTCGGAAGGTCTGAGCCTCACGAAGAGGCCTGATGAAGGCCGGGAAAGTGCGTTGATGGCGGCAGGGACCTTGGTGTCTCTTGTCCCATCACCTTCATCGCTACATCAAGTTGATCAAGTCGACTGCCACGCTCAGACTCTCGTCACTCACGTGACTATCGTCACCCTCGTCACTCTGCCTTCCCTAGGCGCTCTGCGCCTCGCGCCAGCCTGACTCGTTCAGCAGCTCGCGCAACGCGACGGACAGCCGCGAGAATTCCTGGGCGCACTGATCGACGTCGGCGATCCAGTTGCCTTCTGCGCCGGCCTTGGCGCGACTCTCGATCTCCTGGGAGAGACGGGTCAGTTCTTCGACGTGCAGGTTGGCGCTGGCGCCTTTGAGCTTGTGGGCGGCCTTGCTGAGCGCCGAGAGATCGCCGGCCTCGGCGGCGGCGCGCATCTCGTGCAGGGTCTGTGTGGCGCCATCGATGTAAGTTGTCAGCAATTCGATGGCGAATTCGGTGTCGCCGTCGGCGATTTCCGCAAGCCGATGGCGGATGGATGTTGCGCTTGTCATGGCAGGCACCGCGGTGGTCAGCAACGTTTCATCGGACGTGGCAGGGGCGAGAAAGCGATCCAGTACATCCTGCAATCGTGCGATGTCCAGGGGTTTGGTCAGATAGTCGTTCATGCCGGCTTCGATACATCGCTCGAGCTGACCCATCATGACGTTGGCCGTAAGCGCCACGATGGGAGTCGCCGGACCCTTGCCTTCCATCTGACGAATCAGCCGGGTGGCCTCCAGGCCATCCATCACGGGCATCTGCATGTCCATGAGGATGAATGCCCACGATTCCCTGCGATAGGCATCGACCGCCTGCTGACCGTCACTGACCACATGGACTTCGCAGCCCAGACGTTCAAGGAATCGGCGTGCGACACGTTGATTGATCGTGTTGTCTTCGACCAGCAGGATCTTCCCTGAATAACGCCGCCGACTTTCACCGGCGGTGAGCGTGCCGCGGGTAATGATGGGCTGACTGCGCAGGTGCCAGTCGCGTGCGTCGCGCGACAGCGATTCTTCGAGGCAGTCGAACAGCTCGCGCGCCCGCACCGGCTTGGTGAGGTAGGCGGAGAAGCCGATGTTGGCGAAGCGCTGAATGTCGCCGGAACGATCGAGCGATGTGAGCAGCACCAGTCGCGCCGGCGGAATCGAACTGTCGGCCATGATCGCTTCGCCCAGCATGGCGCCGTCCATGTCGGGCATGTGGTAATCGAGCACGACCAGATCGAACGGACCGTTCCGGGCGGCGCGCAGCATCGCCAGCGCCTCGGCAGCGGAGGCAGCCACTTCGACGTCGTAACCGGAATGCGAAACCTGCGCCGACAGGACGCGCCGGTTGGTTTCATTGTCGTCCACCAGCAGCACGCGCTTGCCGCGCGCGGCCGGCGTCGCGCGTTCGGGTTGCGTGCTGGCCAATACCGGTTCGAGCGGCAGTGTGAACCAGAACGCCGAGCCACGGCCCGGTTCGCTGTGTGCGCCGACCTTGCCGCCCATCATTTCGACGAGCCGCCGCACGATGGACAGGCCCAGACCCGTGCCGCCGTACTTGCGGGTAGTCGACGAGTCGGCCTGAGTGAACGGACGGAAGAGGTTGTTGAGCGAATCGGCCGGAATACCGATGCCGGTATCGCGCACTTCGAAATGCACCAGCGATTTGCCGTTCTGGCGGCCGGGCGAACACACCTCGACCACCACTTCGCCGCTGTGTGTGAACTTGATGGCGTTGCCGACCAGATTGATCAGGCACTGCCGGATACGCTGCGGATCGCCAAAGACGCGTTCCGGCACTTCCGGGCGCACGTTCACGACCAGCTCGAGGCCCTTGGCCGCGGCCTGGAACGCCATCAGCGAAGCGACTTCATCGACATTGGAGGTCAGATCGAGTTCGAGGTCTTCGATGTCGAGCTTGCCGGCTTCGATCTTCGAGAAATCGAGAATGTCGTTGAGAATGGTAAGCAGCGAATCGGCGCTGGTACGGATGGTCTCGGCATATTCGCGCTGCACGCGATCCAGTTGCGTGTCGAGCAGCAGGCCGGTCATGCCGATCACGCCGTTCATCGGTGTGCGGATCTCGTGACTCATGGTCGCGAGGAAGGTGCTCTTGGCATGGCTCGCGGCTTCGGCTTCTTCCGTGGCACGCACCAGCGCTTCGCGCGCAGCGCGCGCGTCGGTCGTGTCCTTCATCGAGCCGGACAGCAGCACGGGCCGGCCGCTCGCATCGCGCTGTGCCGTGGCGCGGCTATGCATCCACACCCATTGCCGATCCTTGCGCAGCAGGCGGTATTCGAGATCGAACGGCGTGCCGTCGCGGAAATGATTCTCGGCGGCCGCCTTCAGGCGCGGCACATCGTCGGGATGCGTCAGGCTGTACAGCGACGCCAGCGTTTCCGGCCGTTCGCCGCGCTGATAGCCGAGCAGATCGTAGAACTGCGGCGATACCCAGCAATTGCCGGTCACCACGTCGATCTCGAACAGAATGTCGCGCGTGCCATTGATGGCACGCTGCAGCTGATCCTGCGTCTGTCGCAGCTGCTGCGCCTGCCGTGCGATTTCCTTGAGCGCCAGCTCCTCGTTCGTCACATCCCAGTCGACGCCGAGGATCGACGCAATGCGACCGGCCTCATCGTGCAGCACGCGGCCGTGAAACTGCACATGCCGGATCTCACCGTCGAGTCCCTGAAAGCGGTATCGCAGCGCGATGCGCTCATCGGTGCCGGCCGACAGCGTCAGCGCATGACGGAAGGCTTGCTCATAGGCCGGGCGATCTTCGGGATGAACGAAGGCGTTCATGTAATAGATGCCGGACAACTGCGTCTTGTCGCCGACGCGCTGCGCCGCCGGACTGCCCGGGACGATGGAGACGATGTCCTTGCGCGCGTCCCACTGCCACATCGAAATGCCGGCGGCCTGGTTGGCGAGCGCAAGTCGTTCAGCTGTGTCGCGACGGCTGGCTTCAGCCGCTTCGGCCCGCTGCATGGCAGCCCGCAGTTGCTCGGTCTCATGGCGCGACGTCGCAGCGTCCGCGAGTGCAATCGCCTGCGCCCGCGAAGTGCGCATGTGCGCGTTGCCGTACAGACCCGTGACCAGAATCGCGAAGATCGATACCGACTGATGTTCGAGGTAGGTCCACCAGTTCATGTCGATGACGGCGAACGCCGGTGCGAGCAGCAGCAATATCACGCTCAATACTGCGACGACCGTGATGTGCCACGAGCGGTTCGACGACAGACACAAGGTCACCGCCAGCACATAACCGATGGCCACCACCGAGTCCATGATGTCGGCGAGATCGAAAGCGAAGACGAGCGCGCACAGCACGATCATCCACGGCAGCAGATTGCGGCGCTGGTGCGGGTCGCGTTCCTGCAGTGCCGCGTCGATGACGGCACGGCGCTCATCCTGCGGCAGGTGGAGCAGCCCGCGCAGATAGAAGCGCAGACCGAGGCTGCCGACCAGCAGCAGCACGATCATCACGAAGCCCACGCCATTGCTGGCGAGATAGGAACCGCCGAAGAAGCGGCCGATGGTTGCCGTTTCGCGGTCGAGCGGCAGATCGAGGATCAGCATGCCGTCGCCACCGTCGGCCACGGCATAGCGCAGGTGCTGTTGCCCGGCGACAGTTTCGAATTCCATCTGCGGCTGGCCGGGGCGTTCGAGCAGATGCTGGCTCGCGCGTTCGACGAAGGTGTCCGTGGTGTGCATCGCGCCGTGCAGCGCGCCGGGGAAGTAGCGGGCACTGAACGAACGGCCCTGAGCGTTCAGGGCTTCGGGATCATGGCCGCCGGCGGCGAGCAGGGCTTCGGAAATCGAATACGCCTTGGCGATGGCAACTTCGGCACCCATCCGCTGGGCGGATGCCTTGTTCTGCTGCAACAGGGGCGTGCCCGCGATTGCGAGCAACAGCACCAGTACCAGGATGGCCGCGATCGACGCGTGCCCCGCCAGCACTTCCAGGACTGCTCTGAACTTCACCCGCAAACTCCGCTCGGACCCGCTGTCTGTAACGGCAATTGACCGGAAAACCATAGCCGGGGTCGGCGCGCTTGTTACTCAGATTCGAATGGCGGCGACCGGTGAATCTTATGTAATTGGTGGCAGGGAAACCCGCAATGTTCAGGCGCTGGAACCGTGACACGCGTGCATGCCGTTTGCGTGCGGTTGTGAAGGCCGTCACAGGGACGATGGCGGCCGCGAAGAATGGAGGCGCCGTGGAGGATTCAAGAGGGTCAGTGAAGCGGCGTATCTCGTCCCACGGGAGTTCGCGGACGACGAACGGCCACCGCGCGTCTGCGCGCTCGCGCTGTTCGTCATCCGATGCGCGCAGTACGCGATCGCCCGGCGCCGGCGCTACAGCAGGGACGATGCGCGGCACGGGCCGTACATGCGCATCGCCGACACGTTCTCATGCTGCGCGGATCTGGGTCGACACATCGAGCGCCCGCGATTCCAGCGACTGCACGCCGAGCACGCCGCACGCCAGGCTGACGCTGACGATCAGAGCGGACAACAGCAGGCAGACACCGCTGCGCAGCGCGTGATGATTCGAATGCGTGGTGATGAACATGGCAAGGCTCCCTGAGTGATGGCGTCCACGGCGTGGAGGCTCGACACAGGGATTGCAGAAGCCATGCCAACTCGCGTTCTCGATCATGCAAAGACGAAACGCGCAAAAACCACGCGTAATCGCGCCAACGGACGTTGCTGCGTTGCGCTTGCAACCATCGACGTATGTCCGGGAGTGTCCGCATGTCCGCGTTGATATGTCCGCACCGTCCGCAGTGGCGGAAATCGTCCGCTGATTGGCCGCTCAGGAATGCGCGGGATCGCTACAGTCATCACCGTGAGCTGGCCGGAGTGAATGAACATGCTGCAACTCAGACCCAACTGCGAATGCTGCGATCGCGATCTGCCGCCCGACTCGGCAGAGGCAATGATCTGCACCTTCGAATGCACGTTCTGCAGCGACTGTGCGAACAGGACGTTGCAGGGCCGGTGTCCGAACTGCGGTGGCAAACTCGCGCGTCGGCCGCGACGCCCTGCTGAAAAACTGCTGCGTCATCCGGCTTCGACCGAACGCGTAGTGAAACCGCAGGGATGTAGCGACGCCGTGCGCTGAGCTGGACAGCCCCCATCCCGACCTTCCCCCGCAGGCAGGGGAAGGAGAATTGCTCCGCGGAAGGAGCAGCATCGCGCATTGTTTCCCTCCCACGCTTGCGGGAGAGGGCCAGGGAGGGGGCGAACCGCAGTCCGCGCGAGCGGACGATCTACTGCACGGCCACCGGTTCCAGCAACTGCACGCTGAACTTCTGCTCCGCATCGGTCCAGGTGCGCGTGGCCATCAGATGCGCTGAGGCCGCGAGGTCGGCAAACGAATCGAGCGTGTGCTTGTGGCAATACTCGGTGCGAATGTGCTCGTCCCTGGCGATCGCAATGCGCGTGCCCGCAACGGTCACGGTCTGATCGCGTTTGCTGACCAGATGCATCTCGATGCGGCTCTGCTCTTCCACCCAGACCGCGCGATGTTCGAAGGCATCGACATTGAAGTTGGTGCCGAGTTCGCTGTTCAGATGACGCAGGGCATTCAGATTGAACTGCGCAGTGAGACCGGCGCTGTCGTTATAAGCGCGCTCGAGAACCTGCGGATCCTTCTTCATGTCGAAGCCGATCAGTACGGCGCCGTTGGGCCCGATCAGTCGACGCATGCTCGCGAGCAGGGTGCGGGCCGCATCGCGACTGAAGTTACCGATGGTCGAGCCGGGGAAACAAACCACGCGCCGCTGCGCGGTCGCGATCCAGCGCGGCAATTCGAACGGCTGCGTGAAATCTGCGCACACGGGAACGATGGGCAGCGTCGGATAGTCGCGCCCCAGCGAATTGGCTGCCTCGATCAGATGTTCCCTGGCGATATCCACCGGAACGTACGCGACCGGTGCGACCAGCCGGTCGAGCAGCAGTCGCGTCTTGAGACTGGTGCCGCTGCCGAATTCGATCAGCGCGGCCTGCGGTCCGATGAGCTGCGCCATTTCGCCCGCGCGCGCTTCCATGATGCCGAGTTCGGTGCGCGTCAGGTAATACTCGGGAAGTTCGCAGATGCTGTCGAAGAGAACCGAACCGTATTCGTCGTAGAACCATACCGGCGAGAGTTCTTTGGGTGATTTGCGCAGTCCTTCGATCACGCTCGCCGTCAGTTCGTCGGCATCGGTGGCGGGAATGACACTGGGATGCTTCGCCATTATCTCGGTCCTCGCTTCGACTTCAGTCGTTACAGATCGCGCGCGAGACGCAATCCCATGAATTGCCAACGTGCCTGCGGATAGAAGAAGTTCCGATAGCTGGCACGGATGTGATCCGACGGCGTCACGCACGAGCCGCCGCGCAACACGAGCTGACTGCACATGAACTTGCCGTTGTACTCGCCGATGGCACCCGAGGGCGCCCGATAGCCCGGATAGGCGCTGTAGGCGGACGCTGTCCACTCCCACACATCGCCGTACATCTGACGCAATCGCGCATCGCCTGTCGCCGGCTGCGGATGCAGCGGTGACGCCGCGACGCTCTGCAGCAGATTGCCTTCCGTCTTCAGCCTCATGTTGGGGGCGGTCGCTGCCAATTCCCACTCCGCCTCCGTCGGCAACCGCGCGCCGGCCCATCGGGCATAAGCATCCGCTTCGTAATAACTCAGATGACATACAGGGGCGGCCGGGTCGAGCGGCTGCATACCGCTCAACGTGAACTCCGCATCCAGCGTTTCGGACCAGTAGAACGGCCGCGACCAGTTTTCATTGCACACCGTGGTCCAGCCGTCGGCGAGCCAGCAGTCGGCGCGGCGATAACCGCCGTCGCGCACGAACTCGAGATACTCGGCGTTGGTGACCAGCCGATCGGCCAGCGCATACGGCTCGGTGAGCACGCGATGCCGCGGCAGCTCGTTGTCGAAACAGAAATGCTTGCCGCTGGCGCCGATTTCGCCGATGCCACCGTCGAACGCAATGAAGCGCGACGCGCCGGTCTCACACGGCTTCACCACAGCGGCCTGCTTGCGATAGGCCGGCAGCAGCGGATTGCACGACAACATGTGCTTCAGATCGGTGAACAGCAGTTCCTGATGCTGTTGCTCGTGATGCAGCCCGAGCGTCACAAGCGAGTCGATGCGGTCGCGCACGTCTTCACGTGCGAGCAGGCGTTGCATGTGCTCATCGACATGCGCCCGATACTGCAGCACTTCCCGGACGGTGGGCCGCGTCAGCAATCCGCGCTGCGGCCGCTGATGCATCGCGCCGAGCGTCTGGTAGTACGAATTGAAGAGATAGTCGAAGCGCTGATCGAACGGGCGATAGCGGTGATCGTGCGGCTTGAGCAGGAACTGCTCGAAGAACCAGCTCGTATGCGCCAGGTGCCATTTGGCCGGACTCGCATCGGGCATGCTCTGCACGACGTAGTCTTCGATCTCCAGCGGATCGCAGATGGCAGTCGACGTGGCGCGCACCTGCGCATACCGGTCGGCCAGCGACCCCGCGTCCGGCGTGCGGGCCGGGTTCCCAACGGTGGCCATCGATCGCTCCTTTATATGTGTCTTCGCTGCGACGAACGGTTTCAACCAACGCCTGATCTCACGGCAAGGTTGCAACCGGACAGCCACTGACCGGCCCGGATTGGCTTGTTACTCAGCCAAAACAGCGACTTAGCCCCGGTTCCCTCCCGGGCCGCCGCATCCGCATCGATCCTCCCGCGTACCCTAACATCCATGGCGGCCCGGATCACTGCATCGTCCTTGACGGAGCGCAGCCCCGCCGCTCTAATACGCGCCCTTCTGGTATCCCTTTCTGTCTGTCTGCCCGTCCGGTCCAGCCAGCCAGTCACCAGACGCCTCTCATGGCCAGGTAGCTCAGTTGGTAGAGCAGCGGACTGAAAATCCGCGTGTCGATGGTTCGATTCCGTCCCTGGCCACCATTTCC
>DASTRD010000207.1:0-7030 GCA_035761425.1 Povalibacter sp. | reverse complement strand
CCGGAGCAGATTTTCGTCGTCAGCGGTTCGCAGCAGGCGCTGCAGATCGCAGCCCTGGCATTGCTCGACCCGGGCGACAAGGTGTGGATGGAAGAGCCGGGTTACTGGCTCGCGCAACGGGTGTTCGCGCTCGCCGGTGCGCGCATCGTGCCGGTGCCTGTCGACGCGGAGGGCATGGACGTGGCAGCCGGCATTGCGCTGGCCAGGAAGGCGCGCATGGCATTCGTCACGCCGTCGCACCAGTTTCCGCTGGGCGCAACCATGAGTCTGCCGCGGCGCTTGCAGCTCATCGACTGGGCCCGCAGCAACGATGCCTGGGTGATCGAAGACGACTACGACAGCGAATACCGCTACGAGAGCCGGCCCATTGCGTCGTTGCAGGGACTCGATCCCGAGGCACGCGTGATTTATGTCGGCACCTTCAGCAAGGTGCTGTTCCCGTCGCTGCGCATCGGCTACATGGTCGTGCCGCACGATCTGCTGTCGCGCTTTCTGAGCGTGCGACAGACCATCGACGTCACGCAGTCCGATCTGCATCAGGCCGTGCTGAATGAATTCGTCAATGAAGGACATTTCGCGCGCCACATCCGGCGCACCCGCCTGCTGTATGCCGAGCGCAGAAGCGTGCTCGAAGAATGCATGCTGAAAAATTTCGGCGACGAATTCGAGATCATGGGCGACCAGTCCGGTATGCATCTGACTGTGGCCGCGCGCGAGCCCATGGACGATCGTGCCGTCGCGTTGCGTGCCGCCGAACGCAAGCTGTGGCTGTGGCCGCTGTCGCGGTATTACCTGGGCCCGCAACCCCGCCAGGGATTTCTGCTGGGATTCGCAGGCGTTGCGACCGAGGACATTCCTCGTGCTGTGCGGCAGTTCCTACAGGTGATGCGCGAGCGTTGAAGCTGAGCGCGTGATGCTCTGCTGCGGTCCTGCGTGTGAGGCGCGCTCTTCACATTGCAAAAGGAACAGTGCCGCAGACGAGACGTTGCACTGACGGTACGTCCACACAGGAGATCCGTCATGCCACGTGGAGATAAATCGAGCTACACCGACAAGCAGAAGCGCAAAGCCGAACACATCGAAGAGGGCTATGAGCAGCGCGGCGTCTCGCACGATGAGGCGGAGCGGCGCGCCTGGGCCACCGTCAACAAGGAAAGCGGTGGTGGCAACAAATCCGGTTCGGGACGCGGTGTCCGCGACACGCATGTCTCGGCGCGCAAGGGCGGACGCGCCGGAGGCAAAGCCTCCGCCAGTCGACCCGCAGCTGCGCGTTCGGCTTCAGCGCGCAAGGCCGCGCGCACACGACGCGAACATGGAAACCACCACGGCTACCGGTAGTGTCCGCAGACCATCGCGGTACAGGCGCGCTGCCACAAGCATTGCGACCGGACGGCGCGCTTGAGTGATCGGCAAGCGGGCACGCGGCGGACCCTGCAATAATGCGGCAGTCATTCCTCGCATCAGGGAACCCGATCCATGCGCGCATCGCTGCCCGTCGTACTGGCGATCACTCTGCTTGCCGCCCCACCCGCCCTGAGCGAGACCAGCGACGAGGTTGCAGCCTCAGTGCACGCCTTCTACAAGGCGCTGAGAGATGGCGATGTCAGCGTGCTGGCAGCCTCCCTGCCGGAGTCGGGCTTTACCGAGTTCAACACCGACAGCAGCGAACTGCAGACCTACAGTCTGCAAGTGTTGCGCAAGGCTTTCACGGGCGGCGTGAAGATCGACTTTCACATCGAACATCTGAAGGTCGATGTGCACGGCGATACTGCGATTGCCACGGGCTATCGGGCAGGTAGCTTGTCCTTTCCCGATGGGCGGCATGTCGAGAGCTACAACTGCGAGAGCATCGTGCTTACGCACGAACAGTCACGCTGGCTCGTCCGCCACGTCCACCTGTCGCAATGCGCGCCCGTGACCGCCCGGCCGTGACGCCATTCGCGAGCCATCAGGTGATGGTGCGGCTCCAGTCCTTGCGATTGAGAAAAAGCGCCACGAGCGTGCCGATCGCGCCCGACAGCAGGTAGCCGCCGGCAAAGCCGAGCCCGAAGCGGCTCGACAGCGACAATGCCACCCACGGCGCGAAACCCGCGCCGAACATCCACGCCAGATCGGACGTCAGTGCCGATCCGGTGTAGCGGTAGTGAATCGGAAAACTGGGCGCAACCGCGCCTGACGCCTGCCCGAAGGCGAGACCCAGTAGCGCGAACCCTGAAAACATGAACACCGTTTCGCCGAGTGTTCCGCCCGCGAGCAGCTGCGGTGCGAAGCCGCTGAAAGCTGCAATGGCTGCGGCGGTGACTGCGAGCATCGTGCGGCGCCCGAGCCGGTTGGCCAGCATACCCGAGGCAATGATGGCTGCGACACCGAAGGCCGAAGCTACGGTCTGGATGATCAGAAAGCGCTCCGGACCCTCATCCGTGAACAGAAACACCCACGACAGCGGGAATACCGTGACCATGTGAAACAGCGCGAAGCTCGCCAGCGGCGCGAAAGCACCGACGGCGATGTTGCGACCGACATGGCGGACCGTTTCGATGATGGGGGTGGGCTGCAGTTCGCGCGTTTCGAAGGCGCGCGTGTATTCGGGTGTGACCACGATGCGCAGCCGCGCAAACAGGGCCACCACATTGATGGCGAAGGCGACGAAGAACGGATAGCGCCAGCCCCAGTCCAGAAAGTCCGCTGCCGAGAGCTTCGCGATGATGAATGCGAACAGTGCGCTCGCGACCATCAGGCCGAGCGGTGCGCCAAGCTGCGGAATCATGGCGTAGGTGCCGCGCCGCCTGTGCGGCGCGTTCAGTGCGAGCAGCGACGCGAGCCCATCCCATGAGCCGCCGAGCGCAAGTCCCTGGCCGATGCGAAATGCCGCGAGCAGCCAGGCCGACGCTGCGCCGATGTCGGCGTAACCCGGCAGAAAGGCGATCACCACTGTCGAGGTGCCGAGCAGGAACAATGCAATCGTCAGTTTCATGCCGCGACCGTAGGTGCGGTCGATGGCGGTGAAGATCAGCGTTCCGACAGGGCGCGCGACGAAGGCCAGCGCGAAGATGGCGAACGAATACAGCGTTCCCGTCAGCGGGTCCGCGTAAGGAAAAACCAGCTTCGGAAAGACCACCACGGACGTGATGGCATAGACGAAGAAGTCGAAGAACTCCGACGTACGGCCAATGATGACGCCGATCGCAATGTCGCCGGGCCGGACCTTGCCGCCGTGCGCTTCGTTGGTGCGCCGGGCATCCCGCTCCAGCGATGACGTGGGCGCGCCCGGTTGCGCGACGCTCATGCAACGCTTCCTTCGTGTGAAGACAGGGCGGCTGTATAGCGCCATCAGCGGCGTCCTGCCATTGGGCAAAACGCCCAATGTTGCGCTGCGGCCGGCTGGCGTATCGTCCGCGAGACTTGTGGAAGATATCTGGATTCATTGATGAAACGGCTGCGACTCCTCGCGCTGTTGCCGCTGTGCGCAGCGCTCTGCGCCTGCGACTGGACGGTGCTCAATCCCTCGGGCGATATCGCCGTTCAGCAGCGCGATCTGCTGGTGATCTCCACTGTGCTGATGCTGCTCATCATCATCCCGGTGATGGTGCTCATCGTCGTGTTCGCGTGGCGCTATCGGCACTCCAACACCCAGGCGCGCTATGAGCCCGACTGGCATCACTCGATGCGCCTGGAACTCGTCATCTGGTCCGCGCCGCTGCTCATCATCATCTGTCTGGGAGCGCTGACCTGGCTGGGCACACATCTGCTCGATCCCTACCGGCCGCTCGATCGCATCCGCGCCGGTGAAGCCGTGCCGCAGGATGCGCGTGCCGTCGAAGTGAATGTCGTGGCCCTCGACTGGAAGTGGTTGTTCATCTATCCCCAGTTCGGCATTGCGACGGTCAATGAACTTGTTGTGCCGGTGAACCGGCCGCTGTCGTTGCGCATCACGGCGTCGTCGGTCATGAATTCGCTGTACATCCCCGAACTCGCCGGCCAGATCTACGCCATGCCGGGCATGGAGACCCGCCTGCATGCGGTGCTCAATCATGCTGGCGAGTCGCAGGGCTTTTCGGCGAACTACAGCGGCGCGGGATTCTCAGGCATGCGCTTCGTCATGCGCGGCATGTCCTCAGCCGAGTTCGATCGCTGGGTCGAATCGGCGCAGGGCGAATCCGACAACCTCACGCGCGAGCGCTACCTGCAACTCGAGCAGCCATCGGAAAGCGAACCGGTGCATCGCTTCTCGCAGGTGGATGCGCAGCTTTACGACGCCATCGTCGGCATGTGCGTGCAGCCCGGCAAGATGTGCATGCACGACATGGCAACGATCGATGCGAAGGGCGGGCTGGGTCTCGCCGGCATTCACAACGTCGTGCGCAGTCCGGTCGAGCGGCCGCGTGCCGTCTTCGGTGCGGATCATGACTATGTGATCGGCATGTGCACCGCGCCCCTGCAGCGCCGCGATGACGATGCGATGCCGTTCGTCGATCGTTCGCCGCTGCGCGGTGCGGGACTTCCCGTGCCGGGCCGCGACCTGTCGGCCCTGTTCGCCGGGCAGGGAGATTCAGATTCCGTGGTGGCCGCCCGATGACACGTTCGCCAATGCCCGATCCGATCTTCGGCCGGCTGTCACTTGAGTCGCTGCCGCTGCACGAACCCATTCTGGTTGCCACGTTCGCCGCGGTCGCCATCGGCGCCATCGGCCTGTTCGCGTTCGTCACGCGGCAGCGGTTGTGGGGCTATCTGTGGCGCGAGTGGTTCACCAGCATCGATCACAAGCGCATCGGCATCATGTACATGATCCTGGGCGTGATCATGCTGCTGCGCGGGTTCTCCGACGCCATCATGATGCGACTGCAGCAGGCCATCGCCTTCGGCGGCTCGGAAGGCTATCTGCCGGCGCATCACTACGATCAGATCTTCACCGCGCATGGTGTGATCATGATCTTCTTCGTCGCCATGCCGCTGGTCACCGGACTGATGAACTACATCGTGCCGCTGCAGATCGGCGCACGCGACGTGGCGTTTCCATTCCTCAACAACTTCAGCTTCTGGATGACCGTCTCCGGCGCGCTGCTGGTGATGACATCTTTGTTCGTCGGCGAGTTCGCGCGTACCGGCTGGCTGGCCTATCCGCCGCTGTCCGGCATCCAGTTCAGTCCGGATGTGGGGGTGGACTACTACATCTGGTCGCTGCAGATAGCCGGGGTGGGTACGACGCTATCGGGCGTCAATCTGCTCGCCACCATCATCAAGATGCGCGCGCCCGGCATGACGCTGATGAAGATGCCGGTCTTCACCTGGACGGCGCTGTGCACCAACGTGCTCATCGTCGCGACGTTTCCGGTGCTGACGGCGACGTTGCTGTTGTTGTCGCTGGATCGCTACGTCGGTACGAATTTCTTTACCAGCGATTTCGGCGGCAATCCGATGATGTACGTGAACCTCATCTGGATCTGGGGTCATCCGGAGGTCTACATCCTGATCCTGCCCATTTTCGGCGTGTTTTCGGAAGTCACTGCGACGTTCTCCGGCAAGAAGCTGTTCGGCTATACCTCCATGGTGTACGCAACGGTGGTCATCACTATTCTCTCGTACGTCGTCTGGCTGCATCACTTCTTCACCATGGGCTCGGGTGCCAGCGTCAATTCGTTCTTCGGCATTACGACCATGATCATTTCAATTCCGACGGGCGCGAAGATTTTCAACTGGCTGTTCACCATGTATCGCGGTCGCATCCGCTTCGAACTGCCGATGATGTGGACGATCGCGTTCATGCTGACTTTCGTCATCGGCGGCATGACCGGCGTGCTGCTCGCGGTGCCGCCGGCCGACTTCGTGCTGCACAACAGCCTGTTCCTGGTCGCGCACTTCCACAACGTCATCATCGGCGGTGTGGTGTTCGGCCTGTTCGCCGCGATCACGTACTGGTTCCCCAAGGCCTTCGGTTTCAGGCTCGATCCGTTCTGGGGCAAGGTATCGTTCTGGGGCTGGGTGCTCGGCTTCTATTTCGCCTTCATGCCGCTGTACGTACTGGGGCTCATGGGCGTGACGCGCCGGCTGCGCTATTTCGAAGATCCATCGCTGCAGATCTGGTTCGTGATCGCGGCATTCGGCGCACTGCTGATTGCCTGCGGGATCGTTGCCTTCCTGATCCAGATCTACGTCAGCATTCGCCGTCGCGATGCGTTGCGCGATACGACGGGCGATCCGTGGCACGGCCGCACTCTCGAATGGTCGACGTCATCGCCGCCACCGGCCTACAACTTTGCCTTCACGCCGCTGATCCATGATGGAGATGCATGGTGGGACATGAAGCGGCGCGGCTATGAGCGGCCGAAGTCGGGCTTCCGCGCCATCCTCATGCCGCGCAACACCGGTGCCGGTTTCATCCTTGCGGCGCTCAGTACGGCGTTCGGCTTCGCCATGATCTGGTACATGTGGTGGCTGGCCATTGCGAGCTTCATCGGCATCGTCGGCTTCGCCATCTGGCACACCTTCAACTACGACCGGGAATTTCATTTGCCCGTGGATGACGTGATCCGCGCCGAGAACGGTCGCACCCAGTTGCTGGCAGCAGGGAACTGATCGATGGCTCACGCACTGACCGAAGCCCAGGCCGCGGCCCGCGACGTCTTTCACGAACTGCACGAACAGGATCACGAAGCCGGTGGCAGCACGCTGCTCGGCTTCTGGATCTATCTGATGAGCGATTGCTTCATCTTCGCCGTGCTGTTTGCCACGTACGGCGTGCTCGGCAGCAATTACGCGGCGGGTCCCGGGCCGCGCGATCTGTTCGATCTGACCCTGGTTGCCATCAACACGTCCATGCTGCTGCTGTCTTCCATCACGTACGGCTTTGCCATGCTGACGTCGTACCAGCGCAAGCTCGGCGCGACGCAGTTCTGGCTGTTCGTGACCGGTCTGTTCGGTGCTGCATTCCTCGCGATCGAACTGTACGAGTTCCATCACATGATCAATGAGGGCGCAACGCCGCAGCGCAGCGCCTTCCTGTCGTCGTTCTTCGCACTGGTGGGCACGCACG
>DASTRD010000206.1:0-18631 GCA_035761425.1 Povalibacter sp. | reverse complement strand
TTCAGAAATCGCAGCTGTGTGGCATCGGGCCGCAGATCTTCCGCAAAGCGCGCAGTGATGACGCGCTGATCGTCACGGTATTCGTGCATCCAGTCGACGTTGAACTGCGTGACCACCGCTGCGTTGCGAACCGTTGTCGCGCGACTCGCCTGCAATCCGACGGCACTGGTCAGCGAATCCTCTGTCTGGGGGTCGAACGCAAGCGTCATGGGCGTATTGCCGCGTTCGGTGAAGGCATCGGTATGAGTACGGCGCGCGGCGACGCCAAGCCGCGGGCCGACTGTGACCGCACCGATCTGAAAATCCATTCCGGAGTGGAGTTCCGCCGTCGATTCCAGACCGTGGGCCGTGCTGTCCGCAGGTGCAGCTTCGGGATCGTAGAAAACGTTCGGCGGAAACAGCGGATTCCCCTGCACTTCCTTGCGCAGCGCAACGATGCGTCGCATCTCGAGACGGCGATCCGCAACACCCGCGGTGACATCGATGAATGCATTCGCTGCGGGAAACCAGGAACCATAGAGTACGGCACCCTCGGTCTGCACCTCGAAGTCGCCCGCTTGGGCGTCGAAGTCGCCCGATTGGCGTTGCAACCGCGCAGCGACACCGGCCACTCCACGCATGCCGAAGCGATAGTCGCTGCCGAGCAGCAACCCCACCTGATCGGCGCGGCGACCGGCTTCGTAGTGCGTGGGATGCTGGTGCTGCTGTTGAAAGTCGGCCGACAGATACGCGCTCAGACGTCCCTGGTTCACCATGGACATGGTGTCAGCGTCCTGCAAACCATCGTTATCGGGTGAGCGCTCGCGGCGTTTGCGCAAGGCCGCGTCCGTCGCCGCCGCACCGCCCTGCCCTGACGCTGCGCCGGCACCGCCACCCGACGCGGTCGTCGAACCGCCGCCACCCGTCGTCGGCAATCCGGAGCAGTATTTTTCCAGCGTGGGCCCTGCCTGACCGGGCAGCAGATTGTCGTCCGCGTCGCGCGCGAATCCCATCTGGCTGCAGCGCGCATCGAGGTAATAAGCGTATTGCTCATCGAGCGTCTGGGCGCCGGCAGGCAGCGCGACCAGCAACATCGAGCAGCACAGCAGCTTGCCGAAGCGGCGAGCCGCACGTTTTCTTGTTCGCATTCCCGACGCCAGATCCTTGCAGCCCGGCCAGGATTGCAGACGGAAGTGACCCGGGTTGCAAGCAACCCGAAGCCCTAAGCCTTTGGGCTAAGCAGCGAACCTCAGAGCTTCATCGAATCGGGCCGCTGCGACAGTCGATCGAGCCATGCTTCGAGGGCAGGCCGGCCGGTTGCTGTACCCCACACGCGCGCCCACAGGAACATGGA
Source organism: Povalibacter sp. (assembly GCA_035761425.1). Classification (GTDB taxonomy): domain Bacteria; phylum Pseudomonadota; class Gammaproteobacteria; order Steroidobacterales; family Steroidobacteraceae; genus Steroidobacter. The sequence continues at coordinate 17,298 of DASTRD010000206.1, read as the reverse complement.
GCCCGTCATGATGTCAGCCAGCGTGAATTGCTCACCGAAAAGAAATGGCCCCGCGCCCAGCTCGCGCTCCATCACATCCTTCGCCGTCTCGAAATCCGTCCAGCCGCGCGAAGGATTGGTGGGCTGCTTCAACAGCACATCGCCCATCGCAGGCTCGAGCTGCGATGTCGAGTACACCATCAACGACAGATAGCGGCCACGATCCGGATGGCCCGGCGCCGGCGCCAGGTTCGCGGCGGGAAAACGCTCTCCCAGATACAGCCCGATGGCTGCGTTCTCGAATATGCGGGTGTCTCCATCCACCAGCGCCGGCAGTTTGCCCGCGGGATTGATGGCGCGAAATTCCGGAGATTTGTGCTGGCCGGATGCGAGATCGATCTGCACCAGTTCGTACGTGGCGCCGCATTCATCGAGCATCCATTTGGTGACGACCGCGCGGCTTTTGGGATTGAAGTAAAGCTTCAACTCGACGCTCTCGACAGGCAAAAGAGTGGGACAGAGCCCGGCGGCAACGGCGCCTGTTGCGTCGCGCGAGCGCTGAAGATTCAGCGGCAAACGGCAATCAGCACAGGGGACAAAGCGGTTCAGCCCGGGCGACCGAGCCCTGACCGAGCTCCAGACTGCACGCGACGTGCGACAGAATCCTGCCGTCCGCCAGCGTCCATACCACCACCGCGAGTAATGCGACCAGTGCCGCGACCTTACGCATAACCATCCCCACCTTGGACACGCTCCGGGCGGAGCGAGCATCGATATCGCACACCGCCGATTGAGTTGCAACTACCTGAAACGAAACGGACACAGCGGACAGTGGTACTTGAAATCGGCACCATGAACCGGACGGAACATGGCCCGGCCGGCCTCAGGGCGGACACTTTTCGGGGGCAGGTGCGGCGGCTCACCCCGTCATATCATCGGAGCAGCCCGATTCGCTCACGCTCCTTCTGTAAAGCGCGCAGCCAGGGCTGAAGACACGTCGGGGAGTCATGCCGGATCGCAGCGAACGAATCGCCGGATGGGTGCGCAAGTGGAACAGCGGACTGACCCGCTTCCTCGAGCGGCGCGTGCCCGCGCGCATCGATGCGCAGGACCTCGCGCAGGAGGTGTACCTGCGGTTGCTGCGCGTCGAGGGTTTCGATTCGATCGCCGAGCCACAGGCCTACCTGTATCGCGTCGCAGCCAACGTCGCGAGCGAATGGCGGCTGCGGGCCTGTCACAGCAAGCCACACGGCGCCGACGAACTGGAAACCCTGCTCGCCGACGCGTCGCCGGAAGCGGAACTCGATGAAGCGCAGTTCAGCGCCGCGCTGGATCGCGCCTTGCGGCAATTGCCACCCATGGTGCGCGGCGTGATGTTTCTGAAACTGCGCGACGGCATGAGTCATCAGGAGATCGCAGAACGCATGGGCGTCACCGTGCGCGTCGTTCGTCGCTGTATCACGCGCGGCTATGGGGAATTGCGTCAGAGCCTCGCTGGCGATCGAAGCGGGTTATGAGTCACACGAACGCAGACACACAACGCAGTCGCGCTGCCCATGAAGCCGCCGAATGGCTGACAGTGCTGGCGGAAGAAGACAGCGCCCGACAGCATGACGCCTTCCTGGCGTGGCTGCGCGCATCGACGTTGCATGTCGAGGAATTCCTGCGCCTGAGTGCTCTCGATCATCGGCTGCGCCGCCGCAGCGTCTGGCCGGATGATTCTGTGGATGAACTTGTCGCAGCGGTTCGCATACCGGGTGTCACGTCGATTCACGACGCGCGCGGCACGGCAGCGCCGGCACCCGCCGCCGCTTTACACCCGGCGCCACGCTGGGCGGCTGCAATTGCCGCCATCGCCCTCTTCGCTGTGCCGCTCTACATGCTGGATCGCTGGCATGAAAACGAGTTCGGTGCCATGACTTACGTGACCGCCGTCGGCGAGCAACGCTCGATCACACTGCCCGATGGCTCGGTCGTCGATCTCAACAGCCGCTCGCGTCTGCGTGCCCGCTATACCGAACACGATCGGCAGATCGACCTGTCGGCGGGTGAAGCCATCTTCAAGGTGGCAAAGAATCCGCAGCGACCGTTCCGCGTGCGTGTGGGCAATACCGAAATCGTTGCAGTGGGCACCGCGTTCAATGTCGACGCGCACGAAGCCCGCACGGTGGTGACCGTACTCGAAGGTCGCATCCGGGTATTGAATCTTCCGGAAACCAGCGCACCCAACGCCGGTCCGCCGCCCGAGGTCGAAGCAGGTCGCGGCGAGCAGGTTGTGGTCACAAGGAATCAGGCTGCGCCGACCGTAATGCAGGTCGACCCGGTCAAGGCGGTCGCCTGGACACAGCGCCGTCTGATTTTCGACAACACGCCGCTTGCGGAAGTCGCGACGGAGTTCGCGCGCTATCACTCGCGCACGATCCGCGTGAACAGCGCGTCGCTGCGCGATCGGCGCATCACCGGCGTGTTCGATGCAAACGATCCGGCGTCACTGATCGAGTTCCTGCGCACCGACCATGCCATCAACGTCGAAACCGACGATCAGGGCTGGCGCCTGTCGACACCGGATCTGCTGATCGGCACGGCAGCGACGGAGAAAAAATAGAAGAGCTCCGCCGTCACTGCTGCGGATAACGTTCGAGCAGTGCCCGCAGCACGCCATTGGTCCAGCCGAAGCCATCCTGCAGCGGATACTCGCCGCCACCGCCCGCGCCACCGCCGGACATCACATCGTATTTCTCGACCAGCTTGCCGGTGGTCCTGAAGACTTCGAGATTGCGCTGTATCCAGCGCGTTGCGATCTTCCGTGCCAGTTCGTCATGGTGATACTGATGCAGGCCGTCAATCACGACCCATTGCAGCGGTGCCCAGCCATTCGGTGCATCCCATTGCTCGCCGGTGTTGTGGGCCGTGGTCGCGATGCCGTACTCCGCAAGCAGTGTGCGCTCGATGGCCTGCGCCGTTGCAGCCGCCTGCTCATCGTTCGCGACGCCGAAGAACAATGCTGAGCCCGCCGCCGCAGTCACGTTCTTCGATATGACCTTGTTGCGCCAGTCATAGTCCGTAAAGGCACCGGCACTCTCATTCCACAGATACTTGTGCATCGCCATGCGCCGTCGCTCTGCCGCCTGACGCATCTGCGCGGCACGCATGGCGTCGACCGACTGCCAGGCATGCGCCAGCGTCCCTTCCAGTCGATACAACAGGCTGTTGAGATCGACGGGCACGAAGTCGACGGTGCGAATCGTGGCGAGTGTCCTGTCGTCGGCGAACCACCGCGAGCTGAAGTCCCAGCCACTCTCGGCCGCGGCGCGCAGATTGCGATAGACCTCTGCGGCCGGGCGCTGCGAGCGCTGCGCCGTCAGGACATCTTCGCGCCAGGACTCTTCGCGCGGCGTATCGCGATCGTCCCAGTACCGATTGAGAATCGACCCATCCGGCAGACGTACTACACGGCGATGTGCGGCACCCTGCCCCAGATTGCCGCTGCCCTCCATCCAGAAGTCGTGCTCCTTCTGCAGCGCATCGCGATAGCGCGCATAGGTCTGCTCGCCATCGTGCGCCGCCAGCAACTCGACCATCGCAGCGAAGAACGGTGGCTGCGAGCGGCTCAGGTAGTAGGTACGCGTACCGTTCGGTATATGGCCGTAATGTTCGATGAGAAACGCAAAGTCATCGCACATCGCACGCACCAGATCGTGCCGGCCACTGGCCGCCAGACCCACCATGGTGAAATACGAATCCCAGTAATACATCTCGTTGAATCGTCCGCCCGGCACCACATAGGCCTTGGGCAACGACAGCCGGGTTGAATACGCGGGTTCGCTGTGCGGTTGGCGGGTCAGGACATCCCAGAGCCTGTCGATGTGCGTACGGATGTCTTCGCCCGGTTGCGTGTGATAGCCGGACTCCTGCGTCTTCGGCAGTTCGAATTCGCGCAGTACGAATTGCCGGAGGTCGAACGCAGGCGCAGTCCGTTCGCGTTCATAGGCTGCACTGATCCGGGCCGGAGAACGCCTCGGTACGGCGTCCACGAATGTCTTGCCGTCGGGAAACACCTGCGCCATCTGTACGTCCGCAAAGAGCTGACCGTACAACTGCGAGGGCGTGGCGAGCGGCTGCGTCCTGGACGCAGGGACGGTGGCACAGCCCGCGACCAGCGCGAGCCACGCCAGCATCATCCAACGAAAGTGAATCGCTCGCGCAGCGAGAGGGTATGTCGGATTCATGTCGTCCTCCGGGTGACGCGGCACCTTAACATCAAGTCGATCGGGTCAACGGAGCAGGCTCACCGGTACAACGCGCAGCCGGACAGAAGCCTGGTCGCAACGGAACCGAAATTTGGTTTGCAGAGGGCGGATTGCCGCAAAAGAAAAAGAGACAGAAACATCGATGCAGATAGATGCACCGGCTCACGCGCAGGGACGCAGCCCCTGACGCCAGCCAGTGTCATTTCTTTTGTATCCCACCGGCCGGACAGGAGACCGCCGCAAAGCGCAAGAATCGCCAGGGAGATCCACTCTCACTTTGCGACTTTGCGCTTCATTGCAGCCATTCCATCCTTATCTTCGGCGCCTGCTTCAGTCCGCTCTGTGCTGCGCTCTCAGAAACGGAAGGTTGCCGATCCCATGAACGAGCGGCCGAACAGCGGACGTGCCATATAGACGGCGCCGATACCGCCAGATCCGACATCGGTGCGTGGATTGCCCTCGGTGAGCCCGACTTCGTCGGTCAGGTTGTCCGCCGAGAGCTGCACGGTGAACGCTTCGGTCACGTCGAACATCACGCCGGCATCGAACTTGTTGTAGGAAGGCAGCACGATGGTGTTCTCGTCGTTGGCGTAGCGCTTGCCTACATATGTGTATGTCATGTACGCACGGCCGCGCGAGTCCATGAAGTACCAGGTGGGCGTCACCTTGCCCATGACTTTCGGGATGCGACGGATCGTGTTGCCGGTGTTGTCGATATCCGAGCCGCTGAAATCCTTGTACTCCGGCTTCTGCCAGGTGACGTTGAACCGCACATTGAATTCGCTCACCGGCAGCCACTCGCCTTCCAGCTCGACGCCGCGCGTACGGGTCTTCGCGCGTCGTACCACGGTCTGGCCGTTCGCGAGAATGTCCTGGAACGGCACGTTGTCGAATTCCGTCTGGAACAGCGTGGCGAACATCGCCAGCGAGTCGAGCGATACCTTGTAACCCAGTTCGATGTTGGTGACGTTGTCGTTCACCAGCACACCGTTGCGCACGTCATCGAAATGCGGGAGCTTCGCTGCGTCGGTGTAATGACCGAAGATGGCCTGGCTGTCGGTGAATTCATAGTTGAAGCCCACTGAATAGGCGGTCGAGTCGAAGCCGTAGCTGCTGCGGGTACGCGCAGTGCCGGCCAGCGCTGCTGCGTTGTCCCATGGCGTGGCGGGATTGCCGTCGAGATCGACCGTGGTGCCGTTGCTGATCGACGCGTCGATGTTCTCGTCGTCGTAGCGCACACCCAGATCGATGCGCAGCTTGTCGGTGGCCTGCCATTCATCCGACAGATACAGCGACCACTCCGTCGCGTCGTAACCGGCGGCCAGATTGAAGAAGGAATATTGCGTGAAGCCTTCCGGATCGGTGGCGCCTGCGAGCAGCAGCCGTCGCGGCCGATCGTGCACATCCATAAGCAGCAGATTGCCCAGGCTCCATTTGTCGTCCATGGAGTAGTCGGCGTAGTAGGCACCGAGCGTCAGGTTGTTGGCGCCGAGATCGAAGCCGACGCGGATGTCGTCCTGGAACGCCTGATACTGTTTGTCGACCACCCAGTGACCATGGTTCTGTACGTACTGCGTGGCGTCGTACGGCTGTCCGGTATCGGCATAGACATAGTTCGGAGCGACATTGTGGGCCGCGGCGAAATCGATGCCGGTCGATGGCGGATCGCCGGGGAAGATGCCGTCGAAACGCACGCTGCCGTCGGTGTAGCGCGCGAGATTGGTGAAGGTCACCGTGTCGTTCATGTCCCATTTGAAACGGAAGCCGCCGGTGGCGAGATCGGGATGAATGCCGTTTTCCAGATCCGATCCCTGCAGGCCGAGTTCTGCAGCGGTCGCCGGCAATCCCGCGCGCGCCAGATCAGCGCTTTGCAGCGAGTACGTACCCGGATCCTGACCGTTGATGGCCTTCGGATCGGAAGGATTGCCCTGCAACGGGATCGGCACGACGAACATCGAGCTGTCATTGATGTACTTGGCGAACAGTTCGAGTTCGCCACCGTCGAAGTGATACAGGAACTTCAGACGGAATTGCCCGCCATCATCCGCCGTGTAGCCCGGATCGCGCACACCATCGGACTTGCGATAGTAGCCACCGAGTGCCACACCCCAGTTGTCATTGATCGGCGCGCTCCAGGCAAAGTCGCCACGATACAGGCCGTAATCGCTGATGCCGGCCTTCACCAGACCCTTGGCGTAGTTGCCCGGCTCGAGCGTGACGAAGTTGATCGTTCCGCCGACCGCACCCGGCGTGAAGATGGGTGCCGTACCGCCGCGCAGCGCTTCAACACGCGACACTGTCTCGTCCACGCGCACGAACTGATCGGGGTTGTAGAACGACAGCTCCGAGACGGGATAGATGGGAATGCCATCTTCCATGAGCGCGACATAGCGATAACCGCCGTCCTGAATGATGCCGCGGGCGAATACGTTGCCCTGTGTCGTGCCAGCCGTGGACTCCACCCAGAAACCGGGGACCGAGGAAATGAGATCCGCAGAGCTGGCGGGCGCCTGCTGCGCAATGTCGTCGGCATTGAATGTCGAGACGGCGACGCTCGAGTCGAATTTGGTCCGCTCGGAAACTGCCGTGCCCGTGACAATGACTTCCTCGGTGCCGAACAGGCCGGCCGTTTCCGGCGTGGATCCCGGCACGGCAGGCGATGCAGCCGGCGGCGTCGACGGTGGTGGAGCGCCGGCCTGTGCCAGTCGCATTGGCTCGAGCGCGGCCAGTTCGAGCGGTTCGTTGCGTGCCGTTTCGTCGTAGGCGCTGATGGAAATGGTGCGCTGGTTGATTCGGCGTGCCTTCAGGCCCGTGTTGTCGAGCAGACGACGTAGTGCTTCGTCGCTGGTCAGCCGGCCTTCGACCGATCCCGACTGCTTGCCGCTGCCGACCTCGGAGAAGAACACGACCTGCTCGCCCGTCTTCTCGGCGTAGACGCGCAACGCGGTCGCGATGGACTGAGCGGGAATATCGAAATCGATAGTCTTCGGCGGTTCCGCTGCGGAGGCAGTAACGCAGACCAACGCGCCGGCTACGGCGGCAGCAACCCAGGTGTTCCGTGATGACATGCAATCTCCCCCTTTGTACGCCGCGGTTCGCATGACCGCCGGTCACGACAGTTAGAGGGGGCGACGCTCCACTTCTGCCCCCTCGTCGTGCGAGGCATCACGACCTGCGCGAATCTCGGGCATGGCGACAACGCAGCGAGGGTGCGTGTATACATGCAGGGCATCGTTGCCACGATGCCACGTGTGCCGCTGCAGGTCTGGCGAGCGTGGCGGAACCTTACATCTGACTCTGCGTATCGAGGAACAGTAAAAACCATGTCAGCACACGGCTGCATTCGCGTCGGGATCGGCGGCTGGAGCTACGAACCATGGCGCGAAACTTTTTATCCGCCCGAGGTCGCGAAAAAAAGCGAACTCGACTATGCGAGCCGGCACGTGACTGCCATCGAGATCAACAGCACGTTCTATCGCCTGCAGAAACCCGAGGTGTTTGCGAAATGGCGCGATGCCACGCCAGATGGCTTCATGTTCTCCGTGAAGGCCCCGCGTTTCGTGGCGCAACGGCGCGTACTTGCGGAGGCCGGCCCGCACATTCAGCGCTTTCTGAACAGCGGCGTCGCAGAGCTGCGCGAGAAACTCGGCCCTCTTCTCTGGCAACTCGATCCGGGCCACGGCTTCGATGAGGAGGACATGCGGCGCTTCATGGCATTGCTGCCGCCGGACATCGACGGCCTGAAATTGCGCCACGCCCTGGAAGTGCGGCATGAATCGTTCGCGACCCCTGCATTCATCGCGCTGGCGCGCGAGCAAGGCGTCACGGTCGTACTGGAAGACGACGCCACCTATCCCGGTTTTGCCGACGTCACGGGTGATTTCATCTACGCACGCCTGCGCCGTTGCCAATCGCAACTCCCCACCGGCTATCCGATGGACGAGCTGCAACGCTGGCGCGAGCGGGCACGCGACTGGGCCGGTGGCTCGCAGCCCGACGATCTGCGCCTGGTCAGCGATACGAAGGCGGCAACGCAACCACGCGATGTGTTCCTGTACTTCATCAACGGCGCAAAGGAGCGCGCTCCCGCTGCTGCGATGGCGCTCCTCAAAGCTCTGGGCCAACGCTAAGACTTGTCGTCGGATCGTTGCGCGACGTAAAGCAGCGTACCGCTGTCAGCATCGTCGTCGCCGTCCTGCAGCGACATGCCGTCGTTGTCGAAAACGTCCAGGAGAGTGAACCCCGATTGCTCGAGCTGCCGGCGTTGCGTGGCCCGATCGATGTAGTAATGCAGCAGCTGGAAATCATGGCCGACGTCGTCGAGCAATGCGTATTCATTCTCGAAGCGCCTGAACCTGCCGGTTCGCGCGTGATGCGCCATCTGCACCATGTACTGCGCGGCATATCTGCCCTGGGTGACCGGATTGCGCGAGAAGTGCAGCCGCGGGCCGCCCAGTGCCCGGCGATAACGCCGGTTGTGTGAGGAGAACATCAGCAAGCCCCGCGCATCCAGCACGTGATGGAATCCCCGCAGGGTCAGCAGCCGATCTTCATGTGAGACTGCATCGAGTACATTGTTCGACGCCAGAATGAAATCGAAGGAAGCAGCTCGCCACTCGGACAGGTCACGCATGTCGGCGAGATGCACGTCGAGCCACGGCAGGTTGGCGCGAATGTATTCGACCATGGGCGGCGAGAAGTCGAGGCAGGTGTAGCTGGCCGCAAAGGGTTGCAGGAACCGGGACGTGCGCCCGGTGCCCACGCCGACGTCGAGCACTCGGCGGTGCGCAAAGCATGGCTGGTACTTGATGAAGGCCATGGTTTCCGGAGTATCGAGCGCAGTGCTCAGATACTGGCGCTCGACACCCGGCGCACGATAAATCCGGCTGGCTATCTCATCCTGGAGGTTCACATGGCACCTGCAGGGCTGCTGCGGAAACCTGTCTGCCGCAATCGTGTCGCAATGCTTTGCTTTGAGCTACTGCGGACTCACCGACTTGCGCCCGACGAGAAACGAAGTCGGGCCGGCTACGCCGCCGATGAGATCAGATGCATGGGTGCGCTGAGCGCGCCACGCCACGCATGTCTTACTGTGCAATTTTTTCCAGGCGGTAGAGCAATACGTCGCGTGCCGGTACCGTGACGTCCAGCGGCTTCGCGGTGCTGCCACCGGTATGCGAGAACAGTTCGGTGAGCGAATACACCTGGCGGTCAAACTGCGGCCGCAGGTCGTTCAACGCGTCCTGCACGTCTTCCGTCTTCCAGTCGAACTGCACTTTCTGTGGCGTCGATGCCCGGTTGAGCAGAGCAACAGCCCACGCGCTGCCACTCAACGGTTTGAACCAGATCTCGAGGCCCGCCTCCTTCCGATACGGGAAACCGGAAATCCCCAGGGAATCCTGATCGATGGCAATGACGTCGCGATTGGTGAGGATTGCGCGCGTGGCCGCCGTCATGGTGCGCACGTCATTGCCGGCAATGAGCGGCGCGGCAAGCATGGCCCACATCGCAAAGTGAGCCCGATCTTCGTTTACGCTGGGGAGATTGCCGACTTCCATCATGTCGGGATCGTTCCAGTGACCCGGCCCCGCGTACTTTCGCAGGCCCGCCTGCTTGTCGAGGATGGCCATTACGCCGTGGGATTCCCAGGAGCCGTGGCTCACGACGCAATCCCAGCAGTTGGTGATGTCGCCTGTCGTCCGCCACAAATGGCCGAGCGGTTGCGCCCACAGCCATGGCTTGTTGTCGCCCCACTCGCAGATGCTGAACACCATGGGGCGGCCCGCAGCGCGCAATGCTCTCGCCATGGTCCGATACGCCTCGGCGGGTGTGCGGTCTTCGGTTGCGCACCAGTCGTACTTGAGAAGGTCGATGCCCCAGCGCGCGTACTGAAGCGCATCCTGGTATTCGTGACCCTGACTGCCGGGATGACCGCCGCAGGTCGTGGCTCCCGCATCCGAATAGATGCCGATCTTCATGCCCCTGGAGTGCACGTAATCGGCAAGCGCCTTCATGCCGGCTGGGAAGCGGCGCGGGTCCGGCTGGATGAAGCCGTTCGCATCGCGCTCGCCATGCCAGCAATCGTCGATGTTGACGTAGACATAGCCCGCGTCGCGCATGCCGGAAGACACCATCGCATCCGTGGTCTGCCGGATGAGATTCTCATCGATGTTGCAGCCGAACGTATTCCAGCTGTTCCATCCCATCGGCGGCGTCTGCGCCAGATCAGGGAATTTGATGTCGGCTGTCCCGGCGGCGGCGGCCGCAGACAGCAGGCCCAGGATGATGAGCGCGAATGCCTTCATTGTTGTTCTTCCGCGAGCCAGAGCGACGCACCTTAAGCGCGGTAGGCCCATGGTGCAATGCCCGCGCGCCGCCCGGCGCGATACATATATATGTGAGCCGCAGACCGGGGTCAGATCGACAGCGTGACGCTCACCGGGCAATGATCGCTGCCCATGACGTCCGTGTGGATTTCGGCCTTTTTGACGGACTTGCGCAGCGCTTCCGACACCAGCACATAGTCGATTCTCCATCCCACGTTGCGTGCACGGGCATTCGAAAAATTGCTCCACCACGAATAGTGGCCATTGCCCTGCGTGAACATGCGAAACGTATCGACAAAACCGGCATTCAGAAAATTCTGGAAGCCTTCACGCTCTTCCAGAGTGAAGCCCTTCTTGCCCTTGTTGGGTTTTGGATTCGCCAGATCGAGCTCCGTATGGGCCACATTCAGATCGCCGCAGAAGATAACGGGCTTCTTCTTCTCGAGCTGTTTGCAGTACGCGAGAAATGCGGGATCCCAGTGCTTGTGCCGCAGCGGCAGCCGGCTCAGATCGTCTTTGGCATTGGGCGTGTACACCGTAACAGCAAAGAATTTTTCGAACTCCGCCGCGATGACCCGACCCTCCTCCGTACTGTCCCGCTTGAGTTCGTCGGCGAAGGAGAACTTCCTGGCGAATTCCGCCGGAAAGCCATTGACCACCGACAGCGGCTGCTGCTTCGAGAATATGGCGGTCCCCGAGTAGCCCTTCTTCACTGCTGAATTCCAGTACTCGTGATATCCGGCCAGATCGATCTCGATCTGACCGCGTTCGGCCTTGGTTTCCTGCAGACACAGCACGTCGGGTTGGTGTTCCTTGATGAAGGACTGGAAAGTCCCCTTCTTCAGTACTGCACGAATGCCATTGACGTTCCAGGAATACAACTTCATCGACGTGTCTCCGCGGGGCGAACCCACAGAATGCTTGAGGCCTGCGCGATGCACAACGGGTTTGAGGAATGCGCCGCGCAGATGATCGCGTGGCCATCATGCGCACCGCACTTTCTCGAAGAGCAGCGTACCGATGATCGCGCGGGAACCACCGGCCCTCTTGTATTGGTTGCCGGCGATCCCATGATCGGGAAATGTCCCCTCCGGGCGAGCAAGCCATGAGCGAATCGGTTCAAGTCGTCTGTACGCATTGCGATGCCGTGGTGCGAGTCCCTGCGGATCGGCTCGGCGAATCACCGCGCTGCCCCAGATGCCACACCGCGTTGTTCAACGGCCAGCCGACCGATCTGCGCACAGCGAGTTTCGACAAGCAGCTCACCCGCAGCGATCTGCCGATCGTCGTGGATTTCTGGGCTCCATGGTGCGGCCCCTGCCGGATGATGGCGCCGCACTTCGCCGAAACGGCGCGCCGCCTCGGGTCGCGTGCGCGATTCGTCAAGATCAACTCGGACGAAGAACAGACGCTGTCCGCCCGCTTCGGAATCCGCAGCATTCCCACCCTGATCGTTTTCCGCGGCGGCCGCGAAGTGGCTCGCCAGTCGGGCGCCATGGATGCGGGCTCTCTCGAACGTTGGGTGACGGCAGCAATAGGCTGAAGGGAAGCCCGGGATCGCCTCGAGAGGTTCCCGATTGCTCCAATCCAGTCTCTGAAAACCCCAGTCCCCGGCGGTTGCCGCGACGGCGTGTTCGCACCACAATCCGTCGCCTCCATAACAAGAATCCGGGCCGGGGAGACTCATGCAGCGTTTCATTCGCATCCTGACCGTAACCGTAGTCATGCAACTCAGTGCCGCGTGCGTCTGGGCCGATGACTTCGTCGACACCTTGCCCGCCGCCAATGTTTCGACCGAGAGACTGGCGCGCATCGATGAACTGCTGAAGCAATACATCGATCAGAACCTGATCGGCGGCGCGGTCGCGCTCGTGCTGCGCGATGGCGAGCCCGTGTACGAGAAGGCTGCGGGCTGGAGCGACAAGGAATCCGGGCGACGCATGTCGACCGATACGCTCTTTCGTATTGCTTCGCAGACCAAGGCGCTGACCAGCGTCGCGACGCTGGTGCTCATCGAGGAAGGCAAACTCCTGCTCAGCGATCCGGTGGCGAAATACATTCCAGAGTTCAGCAAGACCACGGTGGCGGTGAAGGACACGCATGGCAACGTGGAGATCGTGCCCGCCACACGGCAGATCACCATCAAGGATCTGCTGACCCAGAGCTCGGGCATGTCGTATGGGACAGAGCCGCAGGTCGCCGCTCTGTACGCTGCAAAAGGTCTCGGCCCCGCCGCAGGCAATGGCTGGTACACCGCAGACAAGAACGAACCGATCTGCGACACCATGGCGCGCCTGGCTTCGCTGCCCTTCGTCGCGCAACCCGGTGAAGCCTGGGTCTACGGTTACAACACCGATGTGCTCGGTTGCGTGGTCGAGCGAGCCTCCGGTCAACGACTGGACGAAGTATTCAGCACGCGCATTACCGGACCACTCGGGATGCGCGACACGTACTTTTACGTACCACCCTCGCAGCGCAATCGTCTCGCAACCCTGTATGCCTCAGGCCCTGACGGACGCATCGTGCGTGCGCCGAACGGAGCGAAAGGCCAGGGTGACTACGTCGATGGTCCGCGACGCAGTTTCTCAGGCGGCGCCGGACTCATTTCAACCGCGCGCGACTACGCACGCTTTCTGGAAATGCTGCGTCGAGATGGCGAACTGGATGGCAAACGGATTCTCTCGCCGCGCAGCGTGGCGCTGATGCGCACCGATCAGCTCGGGGGTCTGTATCCGAAGGCGGGTGCAGGTTTCGGTCTGGGCTTCGAGGTGATCGAAAAGTACGGCGCTCTCGGCATGGCCGCGCCGGGCAACTACGGCTGGGGCGGCGCGTACGGCTCGCTGTATCGCGTCGATCCGCAGTCGCATCTGGTCATCGTGCTGATGATTCAGCTCATGCCGAACGAAACCGATTTCCGCGACAAGTTCCAGAACATGGTCTACGACGCGATCATGGATCCGATCAGCTTCTGAACATGACGACGCGCGTTGCGTCGCGGACCTCAAGGACTCAGGCTCGCGACGTCACGCGCAGATCGCGCGTCAGGCGAATGGCATCTTCGATGCCACTGTAGTAACCCGGCACGCTGCCTGTTTCACGATAGCCGAGCGCGGCATAGAAGCGGCGCGCATCGAAATTACCCGCGCGCACTTCCAGATTCACACGGAAGAGTCCGGCGATGATTGCGCTGTCCTCAACCCAGGCGATGAGTTGGCGGCCGATACCGCTGCGTTTGCGTTCAGCGGACACGCCGATCAGGGTCAGATGGACGGACTGCGTATCGAACTGCGCCATGGCAAATCCGACCAGCGTTGCATCCTGCCTGGCGACGACCACCAGGTTTTCCCGCTCCTTCATGTGCGCAGCCACACGCCGCGGCGTCCAGCGCCACGGCAGACCTGGCTCGATCAGCATGCGCGACATATTGGCGATCGCCGGTGCGTCGCCGATGCGGGCAGGACCCAGAACAACAGTGCCCATGCGCCGAGAATAGTGGCAAACCGGTGCAGGTGGAACCTGCCGTGTTCGCAACGCCACTGACATCGATCTGCGTGGCACACTTCGCCATCGCATCGGGCGGCTCGCATGCCGCGGACTGCGCAGAACATCCGGAGGACGGCATGTATCCGTGGCTGCGGCTTCTCAGAACCGGCACAGCGCTGATCGGTGCACCGCGCATCGGCATTCTCGAGACGACCCGCGTGCGCATGCGCATCTGGCCGGGCGATCTGGATTTCAATCTGCACGTCAACAACGGACGCTATCTCACGCTGGCCGATATCGGACGCATGGACTGGTTCGTGCGCACCGGCACCCTGCAACTTGCCCGGCGTCAGAACGCCCTGCCAGTCGTCGGCGATGCACTGGCAAAATTTCGTCGGGAGTTGCGCCTGGGCCAGAAGTTTGAACTGCGCACCCGCCTGCTCGGCTGGGACGAGCGCTGGGGATTTCTCGAGCACCGCTTCTACCGACACGGTCGCGTGGTCGCAGTGGTGGCCGTTCGCGGTGTCTTTCGCGGACCGGACGGCCCGCTGGATCCCGGTACATTGCTTTCCGGCATGGGTCTGCGCATGACTTCGCCACCGCTGCCTGACTGGGTGAAGCAGTGGCACGACGGCTGCGATGCGCTTTCGCAGATGTTGCGTACGGAAGAACGAGGAACGCCCTGAGTCCTGAAGCTGGCAGACCGTCCTGAAGTCAACGCAAGTGCACCTGCTGCGTTGTTCAGGTCAGCCCACTGCCCACGCGACGATTTCGGTTGCAACAGGGGCGTCATCACTCAAGGAGTCTTCATGAAACTGCGTCGCAACCTCGCCGCCTTCATCGCGTTCTGCGTCATCGGCCTGGCACCCGTGCTGGCGAGCGGTGATCCTGCCGATCCGCAACAGATGGGTATGGAGCAACTGACGGCGCGGCTGCATCTGACAACGGATCAGCAGGCGAAAATCCAGCCTCTGCTGGAGGCGCGCCGGGCCCGGCTGGAAGCTGTGCACTCGAAAATGGGCAGCAACAGCTCACGCCGCGACAAGCGAGCGGCCATGAAGGAAGCCAGGGCGGCCCAGGAGGATTTCGTGCGCAACGTCGCTCCGCTGCTGACCGCGGAGCAGCAGGAGGAATGGGAAAAGATGCGCAGCGAGGCGCGCGAGCAGATGAAGGAGCGCTGGCACAGTCGCGGCCAGCAATAGCCTGCGGTCGGCCGGATTCCTTGCGGAACCCCGGGGATCCCGGTCCGGATTCACCTCGTTCGGCAACATGCGACAGAAGCCCGTCGGTTCATCGGCCTCTTGTCCTGATTGTTCGGCCCCGACATGCACTCTGCGGTAGGATTCCGCACTCGCGAACTGCCGCAGCGGCAGCCCGCGTCGGGGGGATCATGAAAGGCAAGGCCACGTCGCACGACATTGCATACCTGGCTGGGGTATCCCAGCCGACGGTATCGCGTGCGCTGCGCGGCAGCCCGACGGTCAATGAAGAGACGCGCAAGCGCATCCTGCAGATTGCGCAGGAGCTGAACTACAAGGTCGACAAGAACGCCTCCAGTCTGCGTTCGCAGCAATGCGGCACGCTGGCCTTGCTGTTTTTCGAAGACCCGACCCTCGACGATTCGTTCATCAACCCATTCTTCCTTTCCATGCTCGGTGCGCTGACCCGCGCGTGCGCCGTGCAGGGCTATGACCTGCTGATTTCATTCCAGCAGCTTTCGACCAACTGGCACACCGACTATCAGGACAGCAAGAAGGCCGACGGCCTCATCCTGCTGGGCTATGGCGACTATCTCGAATATCACGAGCGTCTCGAACAACTCGTCGCCAAGGGCACTCACTTCGTGTGCTGGGGCGCGGTGCTGCCGGGACAGCCGGGTATCGCCATCGGTTGCGATAATTTCCAGGGCGGCAAGGACATCACGCATCACCTGCTGGAGCGGGGTCGCCGCAACATTGCCTTTGTCGGCCATGCTTCCAACCACTACCCCGAGTTCTTCGATCGCTACCGCGGTTACACGCAGGCACTGACTGAGACCGGCATGGCGGTCGCACCGCAGTTGCAGATCGACGCCTTCACCACAGAGCAATCCGGCTACGATGCCGCCTGCACCCTGCTCGATCGGGGCGTGACATTCGACGGCATGTTCTGCGCCAGCGATCTCATCGCGATCGGCGCGATGCGCGCATTGCAGGAACGCGGCCGTCGCATCCCGGAGGATGTCGCCGTCGCCGGCTTCGATGACATTCCGACGGCCCGCTTTGCCAACCCGTCGCTCACGACCGTCCATCAGGACACGAAAGTCGCAGCCACATTGCTGGTGGAAAGTCTGCTCGCCAGCATTCATGGCGAACCCATCGAAAGCCGCAGCATTGCGCCGTCGCTGGTGGTCCGGCAATCGACGGGAGGATGAACGGAAATGTCTGCCACGAACGGCAACACGCTGAGGATACCAACGCATCATGCTCGTCCTGCCCGGCATTCACGATCTGTGGTTGTTCGTCATTTCCGGCCTGCTGCTGAACATCACACCGGGCGCTGATTCGCTCTACATCGCCACGTGCAGCATCAGCCAGGGATTCCGCGCAGGCCTGACCGCAGCACTCGGCATTGCTACGGGTTGTTGCGTCCATATAGTCGCTGCGGCCATTGGTTTGTCGGCGATTCTCGCGGCATCTTCCCTGGCCTTCACTGTCGTCAAGCTGCTTGGCGCTGCCTACCTGGTCTACATCGGTGTTTCGCTGCTGTTGAAACGAACAACCGCCGCATCGGACACTCATGCACTGCCCAGGGCAACGCTGCGAACCATATTCATCCAGGGCTTCCTGACCAACTGCCTCAATCCCAAGGTGGCGCTGTTCTTTCTGGCATTCGTCCCGCAGTTCATCGACCCGACGGCTTCGAACAAAGCGCTGGCATTCATTCTGCTCGGCCTGATCTTCAACTCCACGGGCACACTGTGGTGCGTGTTCCTGGCGTGGATCACGGCACGCGCCGGCGCGTTGCGTGTGCGGTCGAGTGTTGCGCAGTGGCTCAACCGCGGCGTCGGATCGATATTCGTATGCCTCGGCGTGCGGCTCGCTCTGGTGCGACCCGGATGACTCATATGAAGGCGCAACGTGCCAGCGACATGTCGTTGCTGACGGCACTGATGGTGTTCTATCTGGCCGCCAGCCTGATTCACTTCATCCACAACGCCGAACTTCTTCAGCGCTATCCCGGCTTGCCGGCGTCGTGGACACGACTGGACGTCTACGTCG
>DASTRD010000205.1:0-12566 GCA_035761425.1 Povalibacter sp. | reverse complement strand
TCGATGGAATCGCGAGCTCTGCGCCAGAGCTGGGAGACTACTACAAGATCACTGACGGTGCCGCCTCTGCAAGCAGCCGGGAACACCGTGTCGGACTTCTGAACACTTCGCGGCTCCGACGGTCAACATCCTTGACGCTATCGAGGCCGTGTTACGCCCAGAAGGCTCCGGGAGAACGACCATGGCAATCAGTTCGAATCTCTCTGCCGACGATCCCATTATCGAAATGAACACCACGCCGCTGATCGACGTGCTGCTGGTCCTGTTGATCATGGTCATCATCACGCTGCCGCTGATGACCCACACTACGTCGTTGCAGATCCAGGGCGCGCCGGGTGCGATCGCACCTGAGGTGATCGCTGTCGAGATCGACTTCGACGGCGTCGTGGTCTGGAACGGCCAGCAGGTCCGCGATTTCGCCCAGCTGGAGGCTCTCTTCAGGGCGGAGGCGGTGAAGGACCGCCAGGCAGATGTTCAGATCCGCCCGGATCCGCGTGCCTCGTACGACACGGTGGCACGCGTGCTGGCGATTGCACAGCGCAGCGGCATGCAGCGAATCGGCGTCACATAGCTTCGTCTTGACCCGTCCCGGCATTGTGGCCACAGTCTGCGGCCTTGCCACTTTGCCGGGACAGTTTTCATGTACCACGCACATCCGGATCGCTATCAACGCATGACTTATGCCCGCAGCGGACGCAGCGGGCTGAAGTTGCCGCGGATCTCCCTCGGCCTCTGGCAGAACTTCGGCGGCACCGGGCTGCGCGAAAATGCACGCGAGATGGTTCTGAAGTCTTTCGACCAGGGCATCACGCATTTCGATCTCGCCAACAACTACGGTCCGCCGCCCGGCTCGGCCGAGGAGAACTTCGGGCGCATCCTCGCCACCGATCTCTCCGCGCATCGCGATGAGCTGATCATCTCGACGAAGGCCGGGTATCTGATGTGGGATGGTCCCTATGGCGAGTGGGGTTCGCGCAAGTATCTGCTGGCGAGTCTCGATCAGAGTCTCAAGCGCATGGGACTCGACTACGTCGACATCTTCTATTCGCATCGGGTCGATCCGGACACGCCGCTGGAAGAGACCATGGGCGCACTGGAAACCGCGGTGCGCAGCGGCCGCGCGCTGTACGTGGGAATTTCATCGTACGGTCCGCAGAAGACGCGTGAGGCGGCGGCCATGCTGCGCGAAATGCGCGTGCCGTTCCTGATACATCAGCCCTCATATTCGCTGCTCAACCGCTGGGTGGAAGAGGGTCTGCTCGACGTGCTCGACGAAGAAGGCCTCGGTTGCATCGCTTTCTCGCCGCTCGCACAGGGACTGCTCACCAATCGCTATCTCAATGGTGTGCCCGAGACGGCACGGGCTGCGCAGGGCGGGTCGTTCGACCGCGGCATTCTCACCGAGGAGAATCTGGCCAACGTTCGCGCATTGCACGAGATCGCGCAGCGCCGTGGCCAGACGCTGGCCCAGATGGCCATCGCCTGGGTTCTGCGGCGCCCGACAGTCACCAGCGCGCTGATCGGCGCAAGCCGCTGGGCACAGATCGAGGAATGCCTGGGTGCCCTGAAAAACACCACCTTCGATGCGACTGAACTGGAACAGATCGACCGCCACGCGCTCGATGGTGGGTTGAATATCTGGGCTGCTTCCAGCCGGGAGTAGGAAATCCGCTGAAAAACAGGCCGTTTCGCTGCGCGGGCGGCCTCGTTTCGGTTACCATACGCGCTCGCGGCGCCGAGGGCGTCTCCCTGTTTACTCTTCATTCTTCGTGCAACACCAACGGTTGCGCGCCAGGTCATGCTTTCAACCTCAAACGTGTCGATCCAGTTCGGCGCCAGGCCGCTGTTCGAAAACGTCACCGTGAAGTTCGGCGACGGCAACCGTTATGGCCTCATCGGGGCCAACGGCTGCGGTAAGTCCACATTCATGAAAATCCTCAGCCGCGATCTCGAACCCTCGAGCGGCGAGGTGATGTTGCAGGCGGGCCTGCGCCTGGGCCGGCTGAACCAGAACCAGTTCGCCTACGAAGATGACCGCGTGCTCGATGTGGTGCTCCAGGGGCATCAGGAAATGTGGCAGGCGATGCAGGAGCGCGATCGCATCTATGCCAATCCGGACGCCTCCGACGATGACTACATGCGCGCTGCCGAACTGGAAGCCAGCTTCGCCGAATACGGTGGTTACGACGCGGAAGCGCGCGCGGCCGCCATTCTGGTCGCCGCGGGCATCGACGAATCCTTCCACAACGGACCGATGCGCGAAGTGGCGCCGGGCTGGAAACTGCGTGTGCTGCTGGCCCAGGCCTTGTTTTCCAATCCGGACGTGCTGCTGCTGGATGAGCCCACCAACAACCTCGACATCAATTCAATCCGCTGGCTCGAAGGCGTGCTGAACGACTACAACGCCACGATGATCATCATCAGCCACGATCGCCACTTCCTGAATCAGGTGTGCACGCACATGGCGGATCTGGATTACGGCCAGATCAAGATCTGGCCCGGCAACTACGACGATTTCATGCTGGCATCCACCCAGGCGCGCGCCACAGTGGAAGCTGCCAATGCCAAGGCGAAGGAACGCATCTCCGATCTGCAGGAATTCGTGCGGCGCTTCTCTGCGAATGCATCGAAGGCGCGCCAGGCGACCTCACGTCTGCGTCAGATCGACAAGATCAAGATCGAAGAGATCAAGCCGTCCTCGCGCCAGAATCCGTACATCCGTTTCGAGCAGGCCAGGAAGCTGTATCGCAACGCGGTGTCGGTCGAGCATCTGGGGTTCACCTATCCGGGCGCCGGGTCACCGGTACTGAAGGACGTCAACCTCACGGTGGAGGCGGGCGAGCGTATTGCCATCGTCGGTGCGAACGGCATTGGCAAGACCACGCTGCTGCGTTGTCTGGCAGGCGATCTGTCGCCCACCGAAGGGTCCGTCACCTGGGTCGAGAATGCGCAGCTCGGCTACATGCCACAGGATCCGCAGGCGGAATTTTCCGAGAAGACCGACCTGTTCACCTGGATGAGCGAATGGCGCTCGAAGTCGGACGACGATCAGATCGTGCGTGCGACGCTGGGCAGGCTGCTGTTCTCGGGCGAGGAGACCCGCAAGTCAGTGAAGGTGCTGTCGGGCGGCGAAAAAGGTCGCATGATCTACGGCAAGTTGATGCTGACCCGACCCAATGTGCTGCTGATGGACGAACCCACCAATCACATGGATATGGAAACCATCGAGTCGTTGCAGATCGGACTGGAGAAGTACCCCGGCACGCTGATCTTCGTTTCGCACGACCGGGAATTCGTCGGGGGCCTGGCAACCCGTATCATCGAACTGAAGCCGGGTGGCGAAGTTGTCGACTTCAAGGGCACCTACGATGAGTACCTGAAGTCGCAGGGGATTGGCGTCTGACGACGCCTCAGGCCGGCCAGAGGGCGACGGCGAAGAAGGCGAGCGCCAGCAGCAGGGCGGCAAACTGGATGATGCGTGCAAGCAACATTCATGATTCTCCTTGTCAAGGCGCTACTCTAGGGGAATCGTTGCGACAGGCCAACCGCTTCAAGAGAATCACATTCTTGCCGGCCGGGCAGCAATGCCCGGTGTGTTGCTGAATACATACATCCAG
This sequence comes from Povalibacter sp., assembly GCA_035761425.1. GTDB lineage: Bacteria > Pseudomonadota > Gammaproteobacteria > Steroidobacterales > Steroidobacteraceae > Steroidobacter. The sequence goes on along the minus strand of DASTRD010000205.1, from coordinate 8,949 downwards.
CTCGCCGCCGGATCGCAGCGGCCAGCGTCGGGGGAACCATGCGGTGGCTCAGATTTGCCGGTCTGTGTGCGTCGTGCGTCCTGTGGTCGGTCAGTCAGGCCGGCGCCATCAGCGAAACGGATGCCGCCTTTCGCAAGCAACTGCAGCTACGTCTGATCCAGGCGCAGCCCGGCGAGGTCATCGAGATCCCCGCCGGCAAGTGGCAACTCAATCGTGGGCTCAGCCTCAACAAGTCCGGAGTGACCCTGCGCGGCGCGGGTCCGGACAAGACCATTCTGTCGTTCGCGGCACAGTCCTTCGGAGCGGAAGGTCTGCTGATCAATGCCGCTACCGGCGTCACCATCGAGAACCTCGCCATTGAGGATCCGAAGGGCGATGGGCTCAAGGCGAACGGCTGCAAGGACATCGTCATCCGCAATGTTCGCGTGGAATGGACGCGCGGGCCGGATGAGAAGAACGGTGCCTATGGCCTTTACCCGGTTCAGTCCGAGCGTGTACTCATCGAGCATTCCGTGGCCATCGGCGCTTCCGAGGCCGGCATCTACGCCGGTCAGTCGAGGGCGGTGGTGATCCGCAAGAATCGAGTGGCCTTCAATGTTGCCGGGATGGAAATCGAGAACAGCAGCGACGTCGATGTTCACGACAATGAAGTGATCGACAACGCGGGCGGCATTCTGGTGTTCAACGTGCCTGACGTGCCGGTGAAGGATGGCCGCCGCGTGCGTGTCTTCGACAATCGCATTCGTGCCAACAACACCCGCAATTTCGCCCGACCGGGGCTGATCTTCACGGTTCCTTCGGGCACCGGACTCATGGTCATGGCGAACTCCGAGGTCGAAGTCTCTGGCAACACATTCGAAGACAATGCCACCACTCACGCACTGATCATCTCGTTCATGGCAAGCGGCAAGCCGCAGAACGATTCGGGCTTTGATCCGTATCCACAATCGCTGTGGATCCATCACAACGATTTCGTCGGCGGCGGTAATGCGCCGGACATGCACGCCCTCAAAGCACTGCGCATCGCCGCACTGGCGCAGAAGGGCCGGCTGCCGGATGTTCTGTGGGACGGCGTGACTCCACGTAAACAGGATGCCGCGCAGATGCAGATCTGCCTGCGCGACAATGGCGGCGCTACCTTCATGAATTTCGACTGGCGCGGACGATTCGATCAGCCGAGCACCGATCTGGCGCCGCATGATTGTGAGTTGCCGTCGTTGCCGCCTGTGAGCTGGCCCGATCTCGCGGCGTCCGCCGGCTCATGAACCGCTGGCGCGTCGTGCTCGCGGTCGTGGCCGTCGTGCTCGGCAGTTGCCAGTCCGCGCCCCGCGACCTGCCAGGTACGGATCCACTACCGGAAGATCTGAATGCCTGGCGAGTGTTGCGAGTGGACGGGAATACGCTCCATCTCGAGCCGCAGCTCACGCCCTACGATCTGAATACACCCTTGTTCAGCGATTACGCCCACAAGCTGCGGGCGATCGAAGTGCCGCGCGGAACCGCGATCCGCTACGGCGCCGAAGACTTCGAGTTTCCGGTCGGCACCGTCATCACCAAGACCTTTTACTATCCGCGCGTGGCGCGCGGTGCCGCGAGCGTTCGCAAGGATCTGCGACAGACGCAGGCGTCATCGCTCGATCTGCGTGACGTGCGCCTGATCGAAACGCGGCTGCTGATCAATACGCCGGGCGGCTGGATTGCGGCGCCCTATGTATGGAACGAAGCGCAGACACAAGCCACGCTCGCACTGGCTGGCGACTCGCTCACTCTCGATATGGTGACCGACACCGGCCACGAAACGTTCGAGTACATGGTCCCCGATGCCAACCAGTGCGCGGGCTGCCATGCCGTGGATCATCATCGCCAGATCATCCGGCCCATCGGCGTGCGCGTGCGGCATCTGAACAAGGAATATCAGTACGGTGATGTCCGCGAGAATCAGTTATTGCACTGGCAGCGGCTCGGTCTGCTGCGCGAAGCGCCGCCTTCCGGGCAGTGGCCGCGCAACGCGCAGTGGGACGTGCCCGCGAGCGGCAGTCTCGATGCCCGGGCGCGTGCGTATCTCGACATCAATTGCGCTCACTGCCACAGCGCAGGCGCCGCGGCGAATACCTCAGGACTGATGCTCGACATTCATGAGATTGAGCCGCAGCGCTGGGGTGTCTGCAAAGTGCCCGTGGCTGCCGGTCGGGGCGCGGGCGATGCCTCCTTCGACATCGTGCCGGGTGCTCCCGATCGCTCCATCCTGCTGCATCGGTTGCAATCGAACGAACCCGATGTCGCGATGCCGGAACTGGGACGCGCAATCGTGCACATCGAGGGCGTTGCCCTGATCCGCGAATGGATCGCGTCACTCGAGGGGAGTTGCGAGACGTTGAACTGAACCACCGCTGCCGGTGAATGGCGGTTGCCGGCAGGTGAGCGCCGTTCACATCGGTGCAAATGCGCGCGGCGGCCACTCATAATCAATGCGTGGCCGGCAAAGTACCGGTGGAGGGCGCATGACAGTGATGGTCACCGGGATTCTTGTGCTGCTGCTGGCCTGGGGCGTGTTCGCCTACAACCGGCTGGTCCGACTGCGCAATCAGGTGCGCACCGCCTGGGCAGACATCGACGTACAACTGACCCGGCGTCACGACCTCGTGCCGCAACTCGTGGGCGCGGTGAAAGGGTATGCCGATCACGAACGCACCGTGCTCGATGCCGTCACGGCTCTGCGTTCGCAGGCTGTCGGTCTCAACAGTCCGGCCAGACTTGCGGAAGTGGAAGCGTCTCTCGAACAGGCGCTTGGCCGTCTGTTCGCGCTGAAGGAAGCCTATCCGGATCTCAAGGCCAGCGAGAGCTTCGCGCAATTGCAGCGCGATCTCGTCGAAGTCGAAGAGCATCTGCAATACGCCCGCCGGTTCTACAACGGCGCCGTGCGTGATTACAACGATACGGTGCAGCGCGTTCCCGATGCGCTGGTCGCCAACGCCGGCAATTTCCGACCGGCGGAGTTCTATCAGGCACGTGAAGACGAGCGCGCGGCAGTTCGTGTGGAGGTGGCGTCGTGAAAGCATGGATCGCATTGCTGCTGCTGGCGGTCATGGTGGCGCCGGTACATGCCGATGAGCGCATCAGTCGCTATGACATCGATGTGGCCATTGCCGCCGATGGTGCGCTCGACATCACGGAAAACATTACCGCGACGGTCGAAGGCCAGCAGATCCGTCGCGGTATCTATCGCGACGTTCCGACCCGCTACAAGGATCGCTATGGCAACAACGTCATCGTCGATCTGCAGGTGCTGGACGTGCAGCGCAACGGGCAACCCGAGCCATGGTTCACCGAGAAACGCAGCAATGGCGTGCGAATCAACACCGGTGACGACAGTTTTCTGCCCGCGCCGGCGACGCACACATTCACAATCCACTATCGAACGACGCGACAGCTCGGCTTTTTCGCAGATCACGACGAGCTGTACTGGAATGCCATCGGCACCGGCTGGGCCTTTCCCATCGATGCCAGCACCGTGCGCGTGCAGTTGCCTGAGGCGGTGGCGACTGCACAGATGCGCCCGGAAGCGTACACGGGCAGAGAAGGCACAAAGGGCGGCAGCTATCGCACCGAACTTCCCGAAGCCGGTGTCGCCGTGTGGCAGCTCACTGCACCGCTGGATTCGCATGAAGGGTTCACCATCGTGCTGTCGTTTCCCAAGGGTATCGTCACGGCGCCGACGTCGGCGCAGCGTGCCAGCTCATTCATGAGGGACAACGCCGGTGCGGCGATTGCGCTCGCCGGTTTCGCGCTGATGATTGGCTTCTGCATCTTCGAATGGCGTCGGGTCGGTCGCGACCCGCGCAAGGGCATCATCATCGCGCGCTACGAACCGCCGGAGGATCACTCGCCGGACGCGCTGCGCTACGTGATGCGGATGAGCTACGACATGCGGTGCTTCTCCGCAGCTGTGCTGCAGCTGGCAGTGAAGCACTGCCTGAGCATTGTGCGTGAATCGCGGCTGCTCAAGGATGAGTGGCGCCTGGAGCGTGACCCTGCAGGCGCCGAGCCGGCGGATGCGGTACAGAAATCGCTGGTGGCGAATCTGTTCCACAAGGGGACTTCGCTCATACTCAAAAGGTCGAATGCGAAAACGCTCTCGTCAGCGGTGAGCAAGCACCGGACGATGCTGGAAGAACGCATGAAACCTCGCTATTTCAGACTGAATGAATGGAGCGTCGTCAAGGCCCTGGCGATTGGCGTCGTTACCTTCGTGTCCGCATTCATCGCCGTGCATCACACTGGTGGAGGCCAGTTGTTTGTGGTGGTGCTGATGCTTGTCGCAGCAGTCACGCTGATGGTCTTTGTCTGGCTGGTGCGTGCGCCGACACCCGAAGGCCGCAAGCTCATGGATGAGATCGAAGGTCTCAAGCTCTACATGAGCGTGGCCGAGCGCGATGAACTGAAAGGGCTGCAAGGACCGGGAGCGCCGCCTCCCCTGGACGCACAACGCTACGAAGCATTGCTGCCGTATGCCGTCGCGCTCGAGGTGGAAGAGGCATGGACAGCCAAGTTCACGCTGGCCGTGGGAGCTGCCGCCGCGGCCGTGGCAGCGAACAACATCTCGTGGTATCGCGGTGGACACATCGGCGATCTGGGCAGCTTCAGCCAGGCCATCGGCAGCAACCTGAGTTCGCACATTGCATCTGCTGCCAGTCCTCCGGGCAGTTCATCGGGCGCAGGTGGCGGTGGATCGGTAGGAGGCGGCGGTGGTGGCGGCGGCGGTGGCGGAAGGTGAGATGACGAGAGTGATGAAGCAGCCCGTAGCCATCCGCTTCCTCGTCTGACTCTGTCACCCGCGTGACTCCGTCACTCCCGTGACTCCAGTCACTTCTTCCTCTCACCTTCTCACTTTCCTGCGGCATACTCGTCGTCTCGATAATTCAGACGCCGAGGTCCGCAAATGACGACTGCCATGGCCGATGTGGGCCTGATCGGACTTGCCGTGATGGGCGAGAATCTGGCGCTCAACATGGAGAGCAAGGGATTCCGCGTCGCGGTCTACAACCGTACGACATCGCGCGTCGATGATTTCATTGCAGGCCGCGCTGCCGGCAGAAATTTCATCGGGGCACACAGTCCGCAGGAACTCGTCGCCTCGCTGGCCAGGCCCCGCAAGATCGTCATGCTGGTGAAGGCCGGCAAAGCGGTCGATGAACTCATCGAGCAGCTCCTGCCGTTGCTTTCGCCCGGCGACATTCTCATCGACGGCGGCAACAGCCTGTTCACGGACACGATTCGTCGCACGGCGCGCGTCGAACAGGCGGGCATGCTGTTCGTGGGTTCGGGCGTCTCCGGCGGCGAGGAGGGTGCACTCAACGGCCCGTCACTCATGCCCGGCGGCAGCCCTGCGGCGTGGCCGCACATCAAGCCGATCTTTCAGGCCATCTGTGCGCGCACGCCGGAGGGCGAGCCGTGTTGCGACTGGATGGGAGAGAACGGCGCCGGCCATTTCGTCAAGATGATTCACAACGGCATCGAGTACGGCGACATGCAGCTCATCTGCGAAACGTACGATGTGATGCGGCGCGTGCTGGGCATGAACAATGACGAAATGCACGAGGTGTTTGCGGACTGGAACCGGCGCGAACTCGACAGCTACCTGATTGAGATCACGCGCGACATCCTCGGCTTCCGCGACGAGAAGGGCGAGGCGACGCTCGATGTGATTCTGGATGCGGCCGGGCAGAAGGGCACCGGCAAGTGGACCGTGGTGGAGGCGCTCGATGAAGGTATCCCGCTGACGCTCATCGGCGAAGCGGTGTTTGCACGGGCGTTGTCGGCAGAGAAAGAGGCACGTGCTGCGGCTGCGGCGCAGTTGCGGGTCGATCTCGACCTGCCAGTGCCGGATCGGACGGCGCTCATCGACGATCTGCGGCAGGCACTCTACGCTGCGAAGATCGTCAGCTATGCGCAGGGCTATACCTTGCTGCGCGCCGCGGCGAAAACGTACTCGTGGAATCTCAACTACGGCGGCATCGCCTTGGTCTGGCGCGGCGGCTGCATCATCCGTTCCGCCTTCCTCGGCGACATCAAGAAGGCGTTCGATCGCAATCCAGATCTCGACAATCTGTTGCTCGATGCATTCTTCAGAGACGCCGTCGTGACACGCCAGGCGGCGTGGCGGCGCGTTCTCGTTGCGGCTGTCCAGGCCGGCATCCCGGTACCATGCATGAGCGCGGCATTGGCCTACTTCGATGGGTACCGCTCAGCGCGGTTGCCGGCCAACCTGTTGCAGGCCCAGCGCGATTACTTCGGTGCTCACACCTACGAACGCATCGACCAGCCCCGCGGCAAGTTCTTTCATACGGACTGGACCGGCCACGGCGGCGCCACGACGTCGCGCTCCTACAGTGCCTGATCGCGGATGCGTGACGGAACGTCGGGATGGAACCGGACGGCCCTGACGACAGGCCTGCCGATGTGGCGAGACGCGCTGCCAACTTCAGTATTCGCCGTACAGAGCCGGGCAGCCAAAGCAGGTATGCTCGCCGTCCGTCCCGATTGAGCCGACACGTTGAGCCGATCAGTCCCGTATTCAGCGATCGCTGCCGCGCCCGCAGTCCGCCGTTTCCATCATTTCATCCTGTTCACCTCGCTCTTGGTGCTCGCATGCGTTTCGCGCGCGGCGATGGCTGCGGATGCGGATGCGCACGACAACGTCCGGCTCAACTGGGGGCTGTCTTCGGACACCGATCTCACCACCGCTGTGTGGGGGGATTTCGAGCAATCCTTCGAGCACACTTACATGCTGGGCGGTAGCTGGGGACACACGCTGCGCGAACGATGGTTCGGCTGGCCCATCGAGCTCACCGGCAATCTGGGCGTGCAATGGTTCGACGAGCGCGGTCTGCAATCCGACGGCTATGGGTTGAATGCGTACATCAAGGCGCACTATCGATGGCGATTGCCGGGCACGCGCAAGCATGTGCGCTTCGGCCTGGGTGAGGGGCTGAGCTACGTCTCGCGCGTCCCGCTGAGCGAGGAGCGCGATTTCCAGAAGAAGGGCGCCGATATCCATTCGGAAAAACTGATGAACTACGTCGAGTGGTCCATCGACATGCCGCTGCGCGACTTCAGTACGCTCGACCGACTCATCCCCAAAAAGATCGATGAGGTGTACGTCGGGTTTTTCATTTTTCACCGCTCCAGCGTTTTCGGTGTCTTTGCCGAAACCAAGGGTGGGGTGAACTACATGGGCCTGGGCATCGAAGGGCGCTACTGAGGCGCCATCATTTTTCCACGGCGACGCCGTAGCGATACACCAGCTGGCCACCCAGCCAGCCGCCCCAGAGCAGTGTTATCTCCGCGACACACGACACCATTGTCGCGAGCGGCGACGGTGGGTTGCCGTCCGGCACACCGCGAATGGCGGCCGCTGCAAGAAAGAGCAGCCAGGCGCTGCACATCACCATCATGTGGAGCACGGCAGTGTCGCGCGCGGCATGCGACGGCTGAATAGCGAGAAAGTCCAGCAGGCCCGCGAGGATTGCGACCGTACCGATTGCGAGGCCGGCCACCAGCGCCACGAAGCCGATCTGCCAGCACGCTGGCCAGCGCGTCACCCAGCCCACTACGTCCGCGCCGACCGAGAAGGTCCACAACGCAATGGGAAAGTGCACCAGCATCGGGTGCAGCGGGTGTCCCCCAATCCGCAGTTTCACGGCGAGGGTGCCGTGGCAAACACGGCGCTGAGGAGCACCAGGAATCCGGCTACCGCGAGCACGCCATGGCCCACGATGAGTCCGCCAGGCAATGCCTTGCCGCGCAGGTGAAAACTGAGCAGCGCGAAACCACCCAGCGCTGCCAGAACGAAGAGTCCCAACGCTATGCCTGCAGCGCCACCGGCGCCGATATTGATGACGGCCAGCAACAGAACCACCAGCGCACTGGCGGCGAACAGGCCGTGCAGGACGGCAATTGCCACCGGCGGCGCCGTCCGACCCCTGAATTGCAGAACGGCCATGGTGATGCCGCCGACCGCGGCAATGGCGAAGAGAACGAGGGCTGTCATGAACATGGTCATCTCCCGTTGTGGACGTGCGAGAGATGCATCTGTCGTGAAAAAGGTTACAGTCGATTGTCTGTAACCTTCTGCCATGTCCGCGCATCTGCTGCAGACATGACCTGGAGCGAATCATGAGTGTTGTTGCCCTGCACGATGCCGCAGCCCTGGAAACGCTGACCGATGCGGAACTGGTCGCGCGCGTGCGACAGGGTGAGACACCGTTGTTCGAGCTGATCATGCGCCGCTTCAATCGCCGGCTGTTTCGTATCGCCCGCGGGATCCTGGGCAACGATGCGGATGCGGAAGACGCGGTGCAGGACGCCTACGTGAGCGCGTTCTACAAGCTGCATCAGTTCCGCGGCCCGGACGGATTTGCCACCTGGTTATGCCGCATTGCCACCAACGAGGCACGCATGCGCCGCAGACGTTTTCATTTCCGGATGACGGTGAATGCGGAGCCCGAACAGATTGAAGAGGCACCGGCACCGCAGCGCTCGAATCCCATGAACGGCGTACACGAACAGCAGTTGCGACAGTTGCTGGAGCGAGCGATCGACTCATTGCCGGAGACATATCGCGAAACGTTCGTGCTGCGTGAAGTGGAACAGATGCCGGTGGCAGATGTGGCGCAGTGCCTCGAGATCGAAGAAGGCGCCGTGAAGACGCGCGTGCATCGTGCCCGACGCCTGCTGCAGAAATCCCTGAGCAATGAAATGTCGTCCGCGCTCGATGACGTCTACCATTTCGGCGGTGCACGCTGCGATCGGCTCGTGGCCGCGGTGTTCCGTCGGCTCAATACCGGCTCCTGAGGAATTCCCGGACGCCTGTTGTATTGTGCGCAGGGAATGCGCGACGCTCTGCGCGCAAGCTCCGGTGCACAACGCTGGCGCATACAACGACGTTTC
>DASTRD010000204.1:0-2502 GCA_035761425.1 Povalibacter sp. | reverse complement strand
TCCATCATCCCCATGCTCCTTCGCCTCATCGCAGCCGGCACCCGCATGCCGAAGTGGGTCAATGATGGATTCGACGAGTACGCGCAGAGGCTGCAGGCCGACTATCGGCTCGAACTGAAAGAAATCGCACTGGGGCAGCGCAGCGGCAACAACACGGCCCAGGCGATTGCCCGGGAAGGTGAACGCATGCTCGCTGCCATTCCGTCGCGCGCATTCATCGTCGCGCTGCAGGTCACCGGCAAGTCGCTCAGCAGCGAACAACTCGCGCAGTTCCTGCAGGCAAGGGCCCGTGATGGCCGCGACGTGGCGTTTCTCATCGGTGGACCCGACGGCATCGCCACGGAAGCGGATGCCAGAGCACAGCTGCGCTGGTCTCTCTCCGCTCTGACATTGCCGCATGGGCTTGCGCGAGTCATGGTTGCGGAGGCGCTGTATCGGGCAGTGAGTATCGTGAAGGGGCATCCATACCACCGCGCATAGCAGAGGGGGCTACCGTCCCCTGCTGTCACACCCTCATCCTCGCCAACTCCGCTACCGCGGTTGCCACTGTGGGAAAGCGCTCGGCGGGATTCTTGGCGAGCATGCCGTCGACGAGTCGCTGGAAGCGGCTGTGCTCGGCGGGGAGGGTGGGAATCGGATCGTTGCGGTGAGCGTGGATGATGGCGACTACTGACGTGCCGCGAAACGGGCGCGTTCCGGTCAGCATCTCGTAGAAGATGACGCCGAGGCTGTAGATGTCGCTGCGTTGATCGACCGAGGCACCTTCGGCCTGCTCGGGACTGATGTAGTACGGCGAACCCCGCACTTCACCGGCGCTGGTGAGCTGACCTTCGCCGCTCATGTGCTTGGCGAGGCCGAAGTCGATCAGCACGATGCGTCCGTCCGGCCGCATCATCACGTTGGCAGGCTTGAGATCGCGGTGGCACAGACCGGCGGCGTGCACCGCGCCAAGTGCGCCCGCAATCTGCAGAAAGATGTCGACGGTGTCCTTCACGGTCATCAGATTGCGAATGCGCAATTCGAGACTGCCGCTGGGGAAATATTCGGTGACGATGTAACGGAAGTCCTCGCCGTGCCCCCAGTCGTACACGTCGACGATCGCCGGGTGCTTGATGCGCGTCAGCAGTTCACGCTCACGCTCGAAACGTTCTTCCTCGCCCGACTCGGCGGTCGAATACGGTCCGGTGCGCAGAACCTTGACTGCGACGTTGTGGCCGAGCTCCGTCGAATACGCCACATGAATCTCGGATTTCGAGGAACGCGCGATGGTCTGCAGAAAACGATAACCCGGAATGGCTGGAAAGCCCGGCAGCGACGGATTGCGCCCGGTGGGAGGGCGTTTGTCGGTATGTCGCATCGTCAATGAAGCTCGAGTGGACTCGCGAAGGGTTTCTTTAGTCGTCCGTGGCAGCGCCCCCGGTGCGCCACCGTACGCAGCTGCTGCTGTGCGTGCAAGGGCACTGCGTCACGAATAGTCGTCACGCAGGCAATCCTTACGAATGGCGCGCAGTGAATCGGAGCCATCAGGGTATTTTCAGAAGTTTCCCGTCGGCAATCGGTCGCCGTCGGGCGACGGGCAGCTATGATACGTGGGTCACGGACTTCATTCGAATCACGCGGGAGCGACGACGAGATCCATGGATTGCAGCTACTCCATTCATCCCGCCGAACGCCTGGTCAGAGTGCATGTCAGCGGCGAGGTCACCGTGGACCGGCTGGTCGAGCTGACCAGGCAGGTTTCGGCGGACGCGCTGTTTCGTCCGGGCATGAATTCCCTGGTCGACCTGCGGGAGGCGTTCGGCAGCTGGGACTTTTCCGAAACCCAGCGCTACCGCGACTTCCTGCGTCACATGGCAGGCGAACACAGCCGACGCTGGGCGATCGTCGTCAGGCCCGGCATGCTGGTGGGCCTGGTTCATGTGCTGATCGTGATCAGCGAGCCCATCGCCGATCGGATTCGCATGGAACTCTTCGATGACCCGGCGACCGCAATGCAATGGGCGATGGCGCCGCAGAACGAGAATGTGTTGCCGGACTGAGCTCACGTCGTGACGGCTCGCTTTCTCGATGGACGCGTGCGGGTCAGCGTCGGGGACATCACCCGCGTCGCCGTGGATGCCGTGGTCAATGCGGCCAATCGATCTCTGCTGGGCGGCGGCGGTGTCGATGGCGCAATCCATCGGGCGGGCGGTCCTGCCATTCTGGCCGAGTGTCGCGAATTGCGACGCACGCGCTACCCCGACGGACTGCCGACGGGCGAAGCCGTGCTGACGACGGCGGGCGAGCTGCCGGCACGCCATGTCATCCATACCGTCGGACCGATCTGGAATCGCGATCCGCAGCCCGCGGTACTGCTGGCCCTGTGTTACCGCAATTCGCTGCGAATCGCGGTGGAAGCCGGTGTGACGCGGGTCGCGTTCCCGTCCATTTCGACCGGGGCGTTCGGCTACCCCAGGGCGGAGGCGGCGCAGGTCGCATCGCAGGCCCTGGAGTCGGCGCTGC
>DASTRD010000203.1:0-22981 GCA_035761425.1 Povalibacter sp. | reverse complement strand
TGGCAGGCAGAGTATGCAGATGCACTCGCCGCAGCGACCTGCGGCACAGTGCCGATAGGCTGAGCACCATACATAAAGAGGACGACACGTGATGGCGAAGCGATCCCTTGTGAGTCGCTCGCGCCGCCATGTGCTGTGTGTTCTCTGATTATCGGTGCCTCATCAGAGATCGAAACTCAGCGACAGCTTGAACGTCCGCGTCGGCTGATAGTACGAATTCGCCGTCAGGAAATTCGCATTGGCGCCGTTCTGATCGCCGCGCCACGTATCGAAGCCATCGACATTCTCGCTGTTGAACACGTTCAGCACGTCGGCGCGCAGACGCAGCGCGAAATCGTTCCAGACCGTCCAGCGTTTCTCCAGGGCAAGATCGAACTGGTTGTAGCCGATGGTGCCGGAGCGGCGCGCCGGCTCGAAGAAGCAATGGTTGTTGTCGATGGCATCGAAACAGTTCACCGCTTCGTCGTATTGCGGGGACGACAGGGTCAGCTTTGCCGACACCGACATTTCCCACGGCGTTTCGTAGATGAATGAGCTGACGATCCGGTGCTTCGGCACACCCGTCGACACATGCCAGCCGTAGCCAGCCACATCCGGGTAGTCGAAGATCGAGTGCTCGTCGATCTCGGCGATCTTGCCGCGGTTCTCCTGCGCATCCGTATAGGTGTAAGCGAACGTGAACGACCAGGGTGACCCTTCAGTGAAAGGTTTCTGGACGTCCAGCAGGATGGAATTGCTGCGCGACTCCAGGCCGTTTTTCGCAATGATCAATGTACCGAGGCCGGGAATGCCGTTGCCCCACGGCTGGCCGCCCCAGGTCCATGTCGGGTCGGGACGAAAACCGCCGTCGGGATAACGGTTGCCAAGCAGAAATACGATGCCGTCTTTCGCTTCCACGCGTGAGAACGTCAGCGACGTCAGCCATTCGTTGTCGCCGAGGTGCCAGCGATTGCGCAGGCCGAGGCTGAACTGATCGGAATATGGCGTCTTCAGATCGTTGTTGATCAGATTGATTTCACGCCCGAGCTGCGGATCGGCGGCGACGAGCGACTCCAGCGCCGCGCGATCGAAGTACGCCGGATCCCACGGAATGCATCTGGCATCGCCCGGCTCGCAGGGATGACCGGCCGTGTCGAAGTGATACGTGTACGTGGGGAACGTGCCTTTGGAACGCTCGAGCGCCAGATAGTCGAACACGTTGCGGTCGTACGCGCGCCCGGCGCCGCCGAACAGCACGAAGCGTTCGTCGCCGGAGAAGTCGTACGAGAACCCGATGCGTGGCTGGATGCCGTCCTTGAACGCGTCGCGGTTGTGACCGTTGCTCAGGTAGTCGTTGATGTCGATGCCGCCGAGCGCGAGTGTCTGCGCATAAGTCTGGTTCAGTGCGGGATCGGCTGCCGGATCGACCGAGTTGATGGCTGATACCACGTCCGCGGGCGTCACGTAATTGAGATAGCTCGGCGTTTCTTCGTAGTCGTAGCGAACGCCGAGATTGAGCTGCAGTTTGTCCGTGACGTCCCAGTCGTCCTGAATGTACAGACCGAGCTGACGATTCTCGGATTCCACATTGCGCTGGGGCACGCCCGGCATGACCGCGCCGAACTGCACCTGATACGGAATGTTGAGGTCCTGCGAAATGTCGTAGAAGAACTGCGGGTTGTAGGGCTGCTGTTCGAAGGCGTTGATCTTGATGAGCTTGTACTTGATGCCGGTCTTGACCACGTGCGCGCCGTGCCATTCGAACGGCTCGAACGTCAGATCGTCCTGGAACGAATAGCCCTTCTGGCCCTTGTCCTGATAGTCGCGTCCACCGCCCATGTTCAGCAGCACGCGCTGATCGGGTGTCGTCAGCACATAGCCGTTGGTATTGGTGTCGGGGCGCGGGTTGTACTCGGCATCTTCGTATGTGAGATGCGCATCGTTGAGAAAGCGCAGACCCGTGTACTGCCAGCGCAGATCCACGCGCGTCTCGTTGTTCTCCTTGGCGGTGGCATAGGAGCGCGTGTTGACACCGCCGATGCCGGTCAGCTCGCTCTCGTCGCGATACTTTGCCGTCAGCTCCAGCAGATGGTCCTCGCCCGGAGTCCAGTCCAGCTTGCCGAAGATCAGATCTTCGTTGAACGGTGAGCTCGACACGCCGAGCTGATCGTCGAACGCAGGGTTGCTGATGGTGCCTTCGCCATACGATATGGTCTGCGGCGTCTTGTAGTCCTTGGCTTCGTACGCGACGAAGAAATGCATGCGATCGCGGATGATGGGGCCGCCGAACGACACACCGTACTGCTGCTGTTCGGATTCCGCCTTGCGCCCGGCCTTTTCTTCCAGCGGATCCGGCTCGCGCCATTTTTCGCTGGTCTTGTCCCAGAAGCCGTGGCTTTCGAATTCGTTGGTGCCGGAACGGGTCACCGCGATCACCGCAGCGCTGCTCAGCTGATCGAGCTCGGCCTTGTAGTTCGATGTCAGCACCTTGTACTCGCCGATGGCGAGCTGCGGAAACGGATTGCCGCGCGAATTCGTCTGTCCGCCCACGCCGCCGCGCAGCACGTAGTTCTTCTGGCCCACACCGTCGATGAACACGTTCACGCCATTGGAGGACTGGCTGCCGCTGCGCAGTTCGGTCGAACCATCGGAGCTGGTCACGAACTGCACGCCCGGAATCGTGTCGGCAAACGCGAGGAAGTTGCGCGAGTTCTGCGGCAACATCTCGATCTGGCGCTGCGACACGTAGTTGCCGACCTCGGACGTCTTGGTCTCATACAAATGAGTGGCCACCACGGTTACGGATTCGGTGGTTTCCACGGCCGCGGGCGCCAGTTCCAGATCGAGGGTCGAAGTCTCGCCCACGCGCAACACGACCGAACGCTGCGTCTGCTGGCCGTCGGCGTCCACTTGGACGTCGTAGGTGCCGGGCGGCAGACCGCTGACGCTGTAGTTGCCGTTTTCGCTCTGCACGGTGCGCGAATAACCGGTCTTGCTGTTCGTGACCTTGATGGTCGCAGTGGGTGTATCGATCTGGCCACGCAACGTTGCACTGGCAGATTGGGCTACTACCGCCGGCGATCCGCCGAAGAGTGCGGCCGCCACTGCCAGGCTCAGCAGGCCCGACCTGCGAGTCACGTGATGATGAGTCATGGAAGTAGTCTCCCCGTCGCTTGAATGGTTACGGCGGGCGCGGCGCCGGATGGCTCCGCAGGTGATGCCAGGGATCACGCGCGCGCATGCCCGCATATCGCTTGCCAACGGTTACGAACGCGCAGAGTTCCCGCGGAGCATTGCGGCATAGACGGATGGCGCCCGTCCGGGTTGCGGCGCGCGACTCGCGGACGCTCCGGGTGGCCGGAGAGAGGAGGCGGCCACTACCGCAAGACAGAGAAAGGGACGGGTAATGTTTCGAGAGAAACTACGTTCGCAGGCGAGGCCGTGAATCCGGTATTTGCCTCAAGGATCAGGGTGCATGCGAGCGACGCCGCGAACGGGAGTTCCGCAGCGTTTCCGTCCCGGTACTTCTGTTGTCTAGGCGATCACCGGTCGCGTGGCATTCTTCTGCGCCGTCAGCACCAGCTCGGCGGCGAGCAGCGCTTGTTCCTGATCCTGCGCGACGCTGGTGCGATTGACGATATCGGCAACGAACTGCGGGCCGAACGGCAGTTCGATCTTGCTGCAGTCGATATAGCGCGCCTGCTTCTGATCGACGATATACATGTGATTGCCGCCCTTCAGACCGGAGGCGACATTCACGTACTTGCGCAGTTCGATGTACCCATCGGTGCCGATGATGAACAGGCGGCCATCACCCCAGGTGCCGAGCCCGTCCGGAGTGAACCAGTCGACGCGCACATAGCCGGTGCCGCCATTGCCGGCCAGCACCATGTCGCCGAAGTCCTCGAACTTCGGATGTTCGGGATGCGCGAGATTGCCGGTCTGCGCGGCCACGACCTGTGCCTTCGTACTGTTGGTGTAGTACAGGAACTGATCGGCCTGATGCGACCCTATGTCGGTGAGGATGCCGCCATAGCGTGCCTTGTCGAAGAACCACGCCGGACGTGACGGTGCATTGATCTGATGCGGCGCCAGATTCACTGTCTGGATGACGCGGCCGATGGCGCCCTGATGAATCAGATCGCCCGCATGCACGGCAGCGCGCACCTCGAGACGCTCCGAATACATGATGGCGAACTTGCGGCCGGTTTCCCCGATTGCCCGACGTACCTCGGCGAGCTGCTGCAGCGTCGTGATCGCAGGCTTGTCCGACAGATAGTCCTTGCCCGCACGCATGACGCGAATGCCCAGCGGAGCGCGCAGGTCAGGAATCGGTGCGCCCGCGACGAGCTGAATCGATTTGTCGTCGAGTATTTCCGCTTCGCTGCGCGCCAGTCGAACCTCGCCGAAGCGCTTGCGGAAGTCAGCGATCTGTCGCGGATCGTCCGCATATACGGCGACGAGTTTGCCGCCACCGCGCTGCATGGCGGCCGTCATGCTGTAGATATGCGCGTGATCCAGTCCGATCACCGCGAAGCGGATCGAATGTTGCGGTGTGGATGTCGGCGTGGAACTGGCTTCTTCCACCGTAAATCCGCCGGATGTCTGGGCCAGTGCAGCTGGCGCCAGGCTGGAAACCAGTCCGGCCAGACCTGCGGTCTGCAGAAACGAGCGTCGATCGGTTCCAGCCATGACGATCTCCTTGCATGTGTTCCGTGCCGAAGGGTCAGCGATCGGGCGCGCAGGTGCAACCGCCGCTGAGCGATCGCGACTGCGTGAATCCCTGAATGCGATGTGCCTGCGCTTGCCCCCACGCAGGCGAGTTGCTTAACTGGTCGCCTCGCTCTCGGGGAGGTGTTGCGATGTCAAAATGGTTCCTCGCGGTGCTGCTGCTTGCGCCGTTGTCCGTCATGGCGGCTGCGTCAGGCAACAGCTGCAAGGTCGGCGTGCAGCTTTACTCCTTCCGCAACGATCTCGACAAGGATCTGCCGGGTACGCTCGCGCGCATCAGGCAGCTCGGCGTCGATTGCGTCGAGCCCTACAGTCTGCACAAGCGCACGGCCGAGGAGTTGCGTGCAGAGTTCGATCGTGCCGGACTGAAAGTGATCAGTTTCCATCTGCCTGATGAACTGCGGCAGGGCGCGCCCGAGGAGGCTGTGCGCGTTGCCAGGGTACTCGGCGCCCAGCAGGTCGGCATCGCCTGGATCAAGGAGAGCGAAACCGACGCAGTGAACGGCAGCAAGCTCATGGCCGCCGCGACGCGGTTGAATTCAATGTGTCCCGCTGCCAGAGCCGCCGGCCTCAAGGTGTTCTATCACACGCACGGCTACGAATTTCACGAAGGCGATCCGGAAGGCAAGTTGTTCGAACGTTTCGTGGGTGAACTGCAGAAAGATTGCGTGGTGCTGCAGCTCGATGCCTTCTGGGTGGCGTACGCCGGACAGGATCCGGTGAAGTTCATGCACAAGTACGGCAGCCGTGTCTCGTCGCTGCACGTGAAGGACATGGCACCGTCGCTTGCCGTGGCTCCCTTCGATGGTTCCACATGGAAAGGCCCGCTGCCGGATGAAGCATTCGCAGCCATCGGCAAGGGCAAGCTCGATCTCGCCGGGCTCATCAAGGCAGGCAAGCAGTACGGCGTGAAGTGGTACATCATCGAAGATGAAACCACGCATCCTTACGACAACGTTGCACTGGCACTGCCATACCTGAAGGCGGCCGGCCTCGAGTAAGCGGTGCAGCGAACCGCGCAGCCAGAGGCCTGTACCGACTGAATCGGTGGTGTCGGCTGACTCTCTCTGTGGGTCCGGCTTCAGCCGGACGTTGCGCCGGGCGCTGCGCTGACGTTCGACTGAAGTCGAACCTACGAAGAATGCAGGAGTTCGGAGCTGACTCTCCCTGTGGGTCCGGCTTCAGCCGGACGTTGCGCCGGGCAGCCCGCTTCGCTGACGTTCGACTGAAGTCGAACTCACGAAGAATGCAGGAGTTCGGGGCTGACTCTCCCTGTGGGTCCGGCTTCAGCCGGACGTTGCGCCTGGCAGCCCGCTACTGCGGCGGACGCTCCGCATACTTGGGGGCGTCGTCGAGAATGTCGTGCCACGACGCTTTCGAGTTTACGAAGATGTGCAGCGCCGGTTTCCCGGGCGGTGGCGTGTCGAGCGTGCCTATGCGAATACGCAGCATGTCAGGCACTGCATCGCGCCGGCTGTAGAGCGGCGAACCGCAGTTGCCGCAGAAAAACCGATTCACTCCGGGAGAGGATTCGAAGCGCTTGAGATGCTCGCCGCCGGCTGTCAGCCGGAAGGTCGCCGCATCGATCGGCACCACGGCATTGAAGGCCGTGCCGGTAGCCTTCTGACAGCGCACGCAGTGACACACACCGATGGGTCCGGGTTCACCCTCGAACTCGTATTGAATCGCACCACACAGACAACTGCCTCGATACATTGACGACTCCTGTGACTGCCTGTGAGTCTCTCTGAGTTGCGCACCTTCGTCCATGCGCGTTCGTCTCGACCTGCAGCGAATACGCAGCGCACCCGGCACGAACCTGTGGCACCTTCATGGCGACGTCCGCGCTTGAAGGACGCGAGGAGCATTCATGAATCCAGCAACCGCTGCAGCGTCCGGCACATTCCTGGTCGGCGGAGACATTTCTGTTCATCGCCTCGGCTTCGGCGCGATGCGCATCACGGGTGCCGGCATCTGGGGACCGCCGCGCGATCGAGCCGAAGCGCTGCGCGTGCTGCGTCGCCTGCCGGAACTGGAAGTGAACTTCATCGATACGGCGGATTCCTACGGACCGGATGTGTCGGAAGAACTGATCCGTGAAGCGCTGCATCCATACAGCGGCTTGCTGATTGCCACCAAGGCAGGCCTGACGCGCAGCGGTCCCGACCGCTGGACCCCGGACGGCCGACCGGAGCATCTGATCGCACAGGCACGTCGCAGCCGCGAAAAGCTCGGCGTGGAGCAGATCGGTCTGTGGCAGTTGCATCGCATCGATCCGGACGTGCCACGCGATGAGCAATTCGCCGCGGTTCGGCAATTGCGCGATGAGGGCGTAGTTCGCCACGTCGGTCTGAGCCAGGTGTCGGTCGCCGAGATAGAAGCCGCGCAGAAATTCTTTCCGGTGGCCACGGTGCAGAATCGTTACAACCTCGCTGATCGCGGCAGCGAAGACGTGGTCGCGTATTGCAATCGACACGGCATCGGCTTCATTCCGTGGTACCCGCTGGCCGCGGGTGATCTGTCACGCAATCGCGTACTCGATGAAATCGCCGGAAGACACGGAGCGACGCGCAGCCAGATCGCGCTCGCCTGGATATTGCATCACAGTCCGGTGATGTTGCCCATTCCGGGTACATCGAAGGTGACGCATCTGGAGGAGAACGTTGCCGCAGCGAGCATTCATCTGTCGACTCACGACTACGAGGCGCTGGATCGCGCCATCAGGCAGGTGACCTGAACATCGCAGTGGCAGTTGCCGCGCGCCGGTTCAAAGCTCCACAATCGCGCGCTCAGTTGAGGAGGTCACCATGTCACGGACGACAACGGCAATTCTGTGTGCATTGCTCGCCGCACCGGCCATCGCCGGCAGCGTATTCGACATCGAACGGCGCAACGAGGACGGCCAGATCGATTCCACGATCACGGCATACGTGCAGGATGGCAAGCTGCGAGTCGACCAGATCGACGAAGAAGAGCAGCGCACCAGTCTCATCTACGACGGTGAGCGGCTGATCGACGTCGACTTGAGCGGCGGTTCATACGCCGTCGTCGAACGCAAACGCATCGAGGCCGCACGGCGAACGGAGCATCCGGACCGGACGCTGCGCGATGAATTGCTGGCGGAAGTCCCCGCAGCGCGGCGTGGCGACTCCATGAGCATGCTGAGCCGACCGCCGTTGAGCATCGGTCCGATGCGCGGTGTGCAGAAGAATGTCCCGACGGCCCGCTATGCCAGATACGCCGGCATGCGCTGTCGCGTCCATCAGGTTCTCGTCAACGCACAACTGCACTACGAGTACTGCATGGTGTATCCGGCGCCCCCCGCGCTGGAGTCATTCATGACGGCATCCGATGATGCGACCGCGCTGTTGCATGACTTCTACGCCACGCTCGGCGCGCCATGGCTGAACGACGCCATGCAGCGCTACTGGACTCATGTGTTCGACCTGCCCGGTGCACCGCTGTGGCTGCGCGAATATGAAGACGGCGCCGTGATCTCCGAGTTCGCCATCGTTGCGGTGCGCACGGAAACCATCGACGCCACCAGATTCGCGGTTCCGCATGGCCTGCGCAAGCGGGCCGTACTGGACTTCAGTGCGCCGCGTAACGCGCCTGGTGCGCAGAGCGATGAGGAAGGATCGCACTGAGGAGCGGGATTTCACAGGGTGACCCTGTCGGCGAAATCGTCCGCCATCATTGAGCAGCGGCGTCGGCCAGCAGTGTCCTGATCTCGCCAACGCAGGATCCGCAGTTCGTGCCGGCCTTGAGATGCAGGCCCACCTCTTGCGGTGTCTTCAGATCCTTGCCGCGAATGGCATCGCAGATCGTCCCGCGCGCGATGCCGAAACACGAACAGACGATGGGGCCGGCATCCGCCGCACCACCCGCTGGCTGACCCATCAGCAGGCCGGCGCGATCTCTTTCTCTGATGCGGTTCCTGCTGAACAGGCTGGACAGCCACGTGCGTGCCGGCAGATCGGCGCGCGGAGAAAGAAATACGCAGGCGGCAAGACGATCCTCGATCAGCAGCGCCGCGCGATAGATGCCTGCGCTCGGGTCCGAGTATTCCAGCCAGTCGCAGCGCGCCGGCGCATTGAACAGTCGCCGCGCCCAGCCCGACCAGTCGCGATAGACCCGGCGACCTGCAATCTCGTAGCGATGAAACTGTTCGCCCTGCGTGCTGGTCCACCACGTCACGTCCAGGCCGCTGAGCGGCTGGCGGGACAGAATGAATCCCTGCCAGCTCACGACGAAGGGGGCGACGCGAGCCGGCGTATGTTTGAGTTCAGGTTCGCCCGAGAGCGGGTCGACGACCGGATTGACCAGCGCGCCGACGCGGGCATCCGAAGAAAACACATCGCTCCAGTGAATGGGCACGAAGATCATGCCGCGGCGCATCTCGCCGCTCAGCTTCAGACGCGCAATCAGCGATCCCCAGCGCGTGGTGACGCGTACCAGTTCACCTTCGCGCGCACCGGTGAGCAGCGCATCCTGCGCGTGCATGTCGACGAACGGTTCGGGAACGTGCGCATTGAGGCGCGTCGCCCGGGCCGTGCGAGTCATCGAATGCCACTGGTCGCGGATGCGGCCGGTGTTGAGTACCAGTGGAAACTCTGCATCGATGCGATGCACCGTTGCGCGCGGTCGGGTCGCCACGAAGCGCGCTTTGGCATCCGCATGAAAGAACCTGGAATTCTCGAACAGTCGTGCAGTGCCGGCGTGATTCGCCTCGGGCACCGGCCACTGAATCGGAGTCAATGCGTCGTAGGCGTTGCGATCGAGCTCTGCCAGACCACCGATGTTGAAGGCACGAGCCCCGTCGTTGTCAGTGGCGGAAAGCCGCGCGTGTTCGACGAATACAGCGTGCGCCGAGGGGTAATCAAAGCCATCGAAGCCCATGCGTCTTGCGACCTGCGCCACGATCCACCAGTCGGGCTGCGCTTCGCCGGCTGCCATCGTGAAGCTGCGCTGTCGTGAAATGCGCCGGTCGGAATTGGTGACGGTGCCGTCCTTCTCGGCCCAACCTCTGGCCGGCAACAGCACATGCGCCATGGCGGTGGTGTCGGTGCGTGCCACACAATCGGACACCACTACCAGTTCGCAGCGGCGCAGTGCTTCGCGCACCTTGTCGGCGTCGGGCAGGCTGACCACCGGATTCGTCGCCATGATCCACACCGCCTTGATGCGGCCGTCGTGAATGGCGTCGAACAGTTCCACTGCCTTCAATCCTGGCCGTGCCGCGATGCGTGGGCTGTTCCAGAACTGCTGCACGATGCGGCGATGATCGGCGTTGTCCAGCTCCATGTGTGCCGCCAGCATGTTGGCCATGCCACCGGCTTCACGGCCGCCCATCGCGTTCGGCTGACCCGTGACCGAGAACGGCCCCGCGCCGGGTTTGCCGATACGACCAGTCAGCAGATGACAGTTGATGATGCTGTTGACCTTGTCCGTGCCCGCCGAGGATTGATTCACGCCCTGCGAGAACACGGTGACGCAGCGCGCCGTGCGGGCGAACAGGCGATAGAACTCGAGCAGTCGCTCGAGTTCGACGCCGCAGGTTTTCGCGACGGACCGCGGATCTCCTGCCGTGTTCTCGGCGACCAGCAGCGCACGCGAGGCGCCTGCGGTATGCGTGGCGACGAAGTCCCGATCCGCCATGCCTTCCTGATGCAGGAAGGCCAGCAATCCGTTGAACAACCAGACGTCGGTGCCGCCGCGGATGGGCAGATGCAGATCGGCGAACTCGCAGGTGGCAGTGCGACGTGGATCGATGACGACGATCTTCATGTCAGGTCGTCGCTGCTTCGCATCCGCAATGCGCTGAAACAGGACCGGATGGCACCACGCCATGTTGGAACCGACCAGCACCACCAGATCGGCGAATTCCAGATCCTCATAACACACGGGCACCAGATCTTCGCCGAATGCACGCTTGTGCCCGGCGACCGCAGACGACATGCACAACCGCGAGTTGGTATCGATGTTGGCCGTGCCGATGTAACCCTTCATCCACTTGTTGGCGACGTAGTAATCCTCAGTGAGCAACTGGCCGGACACATACAGCGCGACCGCGTCGCGACCGTGCAGTTCGATGATGCGCTGAAACTGCTGCGCCACATGATCGAGCGCCGCATCCCAGCTCGTGCGCTCGCCGCGGATCTGCGGATACAGCAGCCTGCCGTCGTGCCCCAGCGTCTCGCCCAGCGCGCTGCCTTTGGAGCACAGGCGCCCGCGATTCGCCGGATGTTGCGGATCGCCCTGGATCCCGACCGTGCCGTCTGCGCGTGGCCGCGCCAGTACGCCGCATCCCACACCGCAGTAGGGACAGGTGGTTCTGATGGATTCGGTCATGGATCAGGAATCAGCAGAGTTCGCACGGAGTCACGGAAGATCGACCGGGAAAGATCTGTGTATCCGTGCGCCTCTCGTGTCCTGTCCTCACGCCTTCGCCGCCTTCTGTCCGAACAGCAGCTTGTCTCGCAGCGGGCCGACGTCGCGGCCCTGGGTCATGAGTTCCATGTACCAGGCACTGTCGCGTACGTCGCCGTAGAGCACGGCGCCGCGGACCTTGTTGTTCTCAATGACGATGCGCTTGTAGATGCCCTTGCGGGCATCGCGCATCACCAGGGCTTCGCTGGTCGGCGTGCCGACGAAATCGCCGGCCGAAAACAGGTCGATGCCGGTGACCTTCAGCTGCGTCGACACCATCGAGCCGACGTAATGACCGATGCCGAACTCGGCCAGATGCGTGGCGCAGACGCGCGCCTGATCGAACAGCGGCGCGACCAGGCCGTACGTGCTGTTGCGGTGCTGCACGCACTCGCCGACGGCGTAGATGCTGGGATCGAAAGTCTGCATGGTGTCGTTGACGACCACGCCACGCTCGCAGCGCAGTCCGGCGGCCCTGGCCAGATCGATGTTGGGACGGATGCCGACTGCCATGACGACGAGGTCGGCTTCGATTTCACTGCCGTCGGCAAAGCGCACGCCGCGGACGCGCGCGCTCTGAGCCTCATGCTGTGTGCCCAGGATTTCCTCCGTCTTCGTCGCCATCCTGAACTTCAGGCCGCGCTTCTCCAGCGATTCCTTGAGCAACTCGCTGGCGGCGCGATCGAGCTGGCGCTCCATGAGCGTTTCCATGATGTGCACGACGGTCACATCCATGCCCTGCCTGAGCAGACCGTGCGCCGCTTCGAGCCCCAGCAGGCCGCCGCCGATGACCACCGCCTTGCGATGGGTGCGGGCAGCATCGAGCATGGCGTCGACATCCTGCAGATCGCGGAATGTCACGACGCCTTCGAGATCGTTGCCCGGCACCGGCAGGATCACCGGATGCGAGCCCGTCGCAATCAGCAGGCGGTCGTACGGCACTTCGACGCCGCTTTGCGAGCGCACCACGCGGCGGATGCGATCGATGGCGACGATGGGATCGCCCGTGTGCAGCGTCACGCCCTTTTCGCGATACCACGCGAGCGGATTGATGATGATGTCTTCGACCTTCTTTTCACCCGCCAGCACGGGCGAGAGCAGGATGCGGTTGTAGTTCGGGTGCGGTTCGGCACCGAACACGGTGACCTGATAGCCGCTGGGCGAGATCTGCAGCAGATCCTCGACCACGCGCATGCCCGCCATGCCATTGCCGATCACGACCAGCCGGCGTGTGCGGGCCACGGGGCGCAGCGGCACGCTGCGCACCCAGACCCGTCCTTCCGAAACGCGCGCCGGATAGGCGGGCACCGATTTTTCCGGATCCTCGATGCAGCGGCCGCTGATCAAACTGAAGTGATGCTGGTAGAGCGGCGATGCCACCACCAGCTCGCCCTGGATGTCGCCGATCAGGCCGCGCGCGAGCACGTTCGCATCGCTGTTCGGATCGTAGTTGTCGAGTGCGTAGACGTCGTCGCCGTTGCGGAAGACGGCGATCTGCTTGCCATCGATCAGTGCAGCAACGCCCGCACCGGGCAGGATCTCATCGAGTTCGCAGACGAACTTCCAGCTGACGGGTGCTTTCATACGGCTTCCTTCTGGCGCTGCGTGCGCTCTTCCGCGGTGGCCGGACGGATCTGGCCGCGCTCCTGAATGAATACGACGTTGCTGTCGGCACTGTCGCTGTTCACGAAATGACGGAAGCGCTTGCGGGTCTGCGGATCTTCCACCGCCTTCTTCCATTCGCATTCGTAGGTATCGACGACGTGCTGCATGTCGGCTTCGAGATCGGCTGCGATGCCGAGCTTGTCCTCGATCACCACCTGCTTCACGTAGTCGAGTCCGCCTTCGAGATTGTCGAGCCACACCGATGTGCGCTGCAGACGATCGGCGGTGCGGATGTAGAACATCAGGAAGCGGTCGATGTAGCGGATCAGCGTGGCACTGTCGAGATCGGAGGCGAGCAGGTCTGCGTGGCGTGGCTTCATGCCGCCGTTACCGCACACATACAGATTCCAGCCCTTTTCGGTGGCGATCACGCCGACGTCCTTGCTCTGCGCTTCGGCGCATTCACGCGTACAGCCAGACACGGCGAACTTGAGCTTGTGCGGCGAACGCAGCCCCTTGTAGCGGTTCTCGATGTCGATCGCGAAACCGACGCTGTCCTGCACGCCGTAGCGGCACCAGGTGGAGCCCACGCACGATTTCACCGTGCGCACCGACTTGCCGTAGGCCTGGCCCGTTTCGAAACCGGCGTCTATGAGTTCTTTCCAGATGAGCGGCAGTTCGTGCACCTGTGCGCCGAACAGGTCGATGCGCTGGCCGCCGGTGATCTTGGTGTACAGGCCGTACTTCTTGGCGACGGCGCCGAGCACGATGAGCTTGTCCGGTGTGATTTCGCCGCCGGGCACGCGTGGCACCACGGAGTAAGTACCGTCCTTCTGCATGTTGGCGAGGAAATAGTCGTTCGTGTCCTGCAGCACGGCCTGGTCGCGCTTGAGGACGAATTCATTCCAGCATGAGGCGAGGATGGAGCCCACGGTGGGTTTGCAGATATCGCAGCCGAGGCCACGACCATGCTTTTCGAGCACGGCCGTGAACGTCTTCAGCTCGCCGACCTTCACCAGGTGGAAGAGCTGCTGGCGCGAGTACGGGAAGTGCTCGCACAGATGATTGTTGACCGCGACACCGCGGCTCGCGAGTTCGGCCTTCAGCACCATCGTGAGCAGCGACGTGCATCCGCCGCAGGACGTGGCCGCCTTGGTCGACGATTTCAGTGCGCCGACGGTGGTGCAGCCGGCGTCGATGGCTGCGCAGATGGCACCCTTCGTGACGTTTTTGCAGGAACAGATCTGGGCGCTGGCGGGCAGCGCAGCGACGCCGCTTGCTGCTGATTTCTTCGTGCCTTCGAAGGCCGGCACGATCATTTCTTCCGGATGCTCCGGCAGTTTCGTGCCGTCGAGCATCATCTGCAGCCAGATGCCGTAGTCGTCCGCCTCGCCGACCAGTATGCCGCCGAGCAGACGCGTACCGTCGTCGCTCACGACCAGCTTCTTGTAGACCTGCTTGCGCTCGTCGACGAACGTGTAGGAGCGCGCGTTGCTGAAGCTGCCGTGTGCATCGCCGAGCGAAGCCACGTCGACACCGAGCAGCTTGAGCTTGGTGCTCATGTCCGCGCCGGTGAACGAAGGTGCGTCGCGACCGAGCAGGCGCGCCGCGCAGACCTGCGCCATCTGATAGCCGGGCGCCACCAGTCCGAACAGCTTGCCGTTCCACAGCGCGCATTCGCCGATGGCAAAAATGTCGGGATCGGAAGTCTGGCAACTGTCGTCGATGACGATGCCGCCGCGTTCGCCCAAGGCAAGGCCCGCCAGCCGCGCCAGTTCGTCGCGCGGGCGGATGCCGGCAGAGAAGACGATCACGTCAGTATCGAGCGCGCCGCCATCTGCAAACTTCATGCGATGGCGGGTGGTTTCACCGTCGACGATTTCCGTGGTGCTCTTGCCGGTATGAATCCCCACGCCCAGCTCGGCGATTTTTCGCCGCAGCACACGACCGCCGCCGTCATCGATCTGCACCGCCATCAACCGCGGTGCGAACTCGACCACGTGAGTTTCGAGGCCGAGGTCCTTGAGCGCCTTGGCCGCTTCCAGCCCGAGCAGGCCGCCACCGATCACCGCGCCGATGCGGCTCGTCTTCGCGGCATCGCGAATGGCTTCGAGATCCTCGATGGTGCGATACACGAAACAATTCGGGCGCTCGCGCCCCGGCACGGGCGGTACGAACGGATATGAGCCGGTCGCGAGCACGAGCTTGTCGTAGTCGAGGGTGCGGCCGGCAGAAGTCGTCACGGTGCGGGCGGCGCGATCGATCGACACGGCCCGATCGCTGAAATGAATGACGATCTCGTGATCGTCGAAGAAATCCGGTTTCACCAGAGACAGGTCTTCAGCGCTCTTGCCGGAAAAGAATCCCGACAGTTGCACGCGATCGTAGGCAGCGCGCGGTTCTTCGCAGAGCACGGTGATATCGAAGTCGGTGGATTCAGCCACCAGCCGATCGAGCAGTCGCTGCCCGACCATGCCGTTGCCGACGACGACGAGTTTCTGCCGTTTGGACATGAATGCTCCAGTTGTCGATGCGCGCAGGACGGGCGTTCATCGGACAAGAATCGATTGCAGTGATCGGTTACGCCGCTTTCGAGCGAGAGTGCTGGAGGCGGAAGGAGCGCGAGGCGCCCGGTAACCGTGCTGCGCCCGGCATTGGAGCAGCGCTGGAAATGCGGCGAGGGCCGCGCGGAGGACATCCGCACCTGCTCAGGCGATCAGCGTGAGCGGGCACTGAACTGTGTGCAAACGAGATGCCAGCTGCATTTCTGCAGCGTTCGGCCCGCAGGCGGGCTGCGCTGCGCGGTCCTGGTGCGAAGAGGAGGCGATCCTGTCTCGCCGTGGTGCACGGCTGCCTCAGTCGAGCGGCAACCCTTCTTCCCACTGCGGTCTGGGACCGAAGCTCTCGGCGAGGAAATCGATGAAGGCGCGCACCTTGGGCGTGAGATTGCGACGTTCCGGGTAAACCGCATGCACGGCGATGTCGGTCGGCCGGAACTTGCACAGGATCGGCACGAGTTCGCCCGACCGCAATTGTTCGCTGATATAGAAGGTGGGCAGCATGATGATCCCCACACCCGACAGTGCCGCCGCACGATTGACCAGACCGTTGTTGGTCTGCAGCGATCCCTTGAGCGGCACGACGTGGGTTTCGCCCTGTTCGTCGATGAGTCGCCATTCGCGGGCGTGGCTGAGAAACGAATACAGCACGACGTTGTGTTCGAGCAGGTCCTCCGGACGTTCCGGCATGCCGTGTTTCTTGAGATAGGCCGGCGAGGCGCACAGCACCTGTCGACACGGCACGATCTTGCGTGCCACCAGACTCGAGTCATGCAGATTGCCGATGCGGATGGCGACGTCGACCGCATCCTCGACCAGATCGACACGCCGGTCGTCGAGAGTCAGTTCCATGGTGACGCCGGGATAGCGATCCAGGAAGGCATGCAATTTCGCGCCGAGCTGCAGGATGCTGAACGACATGGGCGCCGAAACGCGCAGCGTGCCGCGCGGCTCGGTCTGAAAGCGCGCAACTTCCAGCGTTGCGTTCTCGATTTCCTCGAGCGCCCGCACACTGCGGCGATACAGCTCGGAACCGGCTTCGGTCAGACTCAGTCGCCGCGTGGTGCGGTTCAGCAGGCGCGCGCCGAGTTGCTCTTCGAGCCGCGAGACCGCCTTGCTCACGACCGGCTGCGACGTCTCCAGGGCCTCCGCCGCTGCGGTGAAACTCGAGAGCTCGACAACCTTGACGAAGATCGCGATGTCGGTGAGGGATTGCATGTGACGGCCCGGGCTTGCGATGCGGCGTGACAGTGTAAGCCAGCCGCGTGATTGCCTGCGGCTGCCGATGACTGCCGGCCTGAGTCGCCTGGAATAAATGCCATTCCCTGCACCCTCGTGATCCCGGCCCGTGTCCGTCCTATGGTGTTCGCCTCGGTTCTAGGTTGGTGAATGTCATGTTCGATCAGGATCCACGCCAGGCACGCGAATTCTTCGCGCAGCGAATGCTGTACACGACCGGTCCGTGCGACCTCGACGGGCGGATCGGGCGCAATGAGCGCATCACGGTGGTCGATGTGCGGCGGCCCACGCACTATCGCGAGGCCCACATTCCGGGGGCCATCAACCTGCCGCAGGGGCGATGGCACACACTCGCCGGTCTGTCGAAGGATCGCCTTGCCGTGGTGTATGGCTACGATCAGAACTGCCGACTGGCAACGGCGGCAGCGGTGGAAATCGCATCCGCCGGCCATGCAGTGATGGAAATGGAAGGCGGATTTGCGGCGTGGCGCAATGCCGGGCTGGCAGTGGAAACGCCGGAACTCACCGGCACGGATCGCTAAGTCGTTTCCGGTTCGAGCCGTTCGCCTTCGGGCGGCGGAAACTGACTGCACACATCGCGCAACCAGTCGCGGAAGCGGATGACCTTGGGCAGTTCGAAATGATGAGCGGGTGCGGCGAAATAGTAGGCATTGTGCTGACGCACACTCTGCGCTGAAGGCCGCACGAGTCGGCCAGCGGCCAGATCCCCCGCAACCAGCGACCAGCGTGCGAGCGCGATGCCATGGCCCTGTTCGGCGGCGGCGAGCAGCGATGCGGAATCGTCCATGACGGGTCCGCGCTCGACGCGCGTCGTGTCCCCGCCCACGCGTCGCAGCCAGTCGACCCACGGTTCGCTGGCGCTGTGCAGCAACTGATACTTGTTGAGATCGCCCAGCGTATTGATGGGGCCCAGCTTCGCCAGCAGCGCCGGACTGGTCACCGGAAAGACCCAGTCGTCGAGCATTTTTTCTGCGCGCAGATTGTCCCAGTGCCCACCGCCGTAGCGCACTGCCGCATGAAAATCCGTCTGCATGAAATCGACCAGCTCGCGGCTGGCGTTGAAGCGCAGATCGACGTCGGGATATTTCTGGTAGAAGTCGCCCAGCCGGGGCAACAGCCACTTCTGCAGAAAGGAGCCCAGCAGACTGATGTTGAGCAACCCGCTGGTCCGGT
Source organism: Povalibacter sp. (assembly GCA_035761425.1). Taxonomy (GTDB): domain Bacteria; phylum Pseudomonadota; class Gammaproteobacteria; order Steroidobacterales; family Steroidobacteraceae; genus Steroidobacter. The sequence continues at coordinate 5,246 of DASTRD010000203.1, read as the reverse complement.
CCTGGCGCAGTTGATCGACGGCGTGGGTGAGTTCGCCGAGTCCGCGCTGCACACCCGGCAGCAGCCGCGCACCCTGCGGAGTGAGACGTACTGAACGGCTGTGACGTATGAACAGCGGCGTTTCGAGAAATTCTTCCAGCGATTTGATATGAGAGCTGACGGCGGCGGTCGTGACGTTCAGCGACCGCGCGGCATCCGTGAAACTCAGATGCGCTGCGACTGCCTCGAAGGCGCGCAGAGCGTTGAGCGGCAGCTTGGTGGTTTCCGACATCGCTGGGACGTTGAGAGTATCTTTCAGTTATCTTTGATATCGTCGATTCAATCGCCCTCGTCGCGCTGCAAATTATATGGAATACCTTAATGATGCAAGCGTGACGTCGCGCACCGGCCGTCGCCTTTGTCCGGACCTTCCTCTACGGCAACTGGATCTCCCATGAGTACCGCCACCCTCGACATTCGCAATGCCACGTCTGACGACGTGCCGACCATTCTGGGGCTGATCCGCGAACTGGCCGAGTTCGAGCGCCTGTCGCATGAGGTGGTCGCCACCGAAGAAACGCTGCGTTCGACCTTGTTCGGCGAGCGCCCCGGGGCCGAAGTGGTCATCGGCCGCGTCGGCGATGAAGTGGTCGGCTTCGCCCTGTTCTTCCAGAACTATTCGACCTTCCTGGCACGTCCCGGGCTGTATCTCGAAGATCTGTATGTGCGTCCGAAATTCCGCGGCCAGGGCCACGGCGAATTACTGCTGCGCCATCTCGCGCGGCTGTGCGTGGAGCGCAATTACGGTCGCCTGGAGTGGGCAGTGCTCGACTGGAATCATCGCGCTGTCGATTTCTACAAGGCGCTCGGTGCCAGCCCGATGAATGACTGGACGGTGTTCCGCGTCACGGGCGACTCACTGGCGAAGCTGGCGCAGTAAGCGGGTCGGAGCGTCCACACTTCATGACGATTCGACTCGCGGTGCCGGCGGATCTGCCGACGCTGCTGGAGCTGATGCGCGGCTACTATCGCGACGATGGCCTGATCCTCGATGAGCAGCGGGGCCGTGCTGCCATGGCGCAGTTGCTCAACGAGCCGCAATGGGGGCGCGTCTGGCTGCTGGAGTCGGACGGCGCCGTCGTGGCCTATCTCGCCTTGTGCATCGGGTTCAGTCTCGAATTCGGCGGCAACGATGCATTCATCGACGAAGTCTTCGTGCTGCCCGACCATCGCGGGCGCGGTCACGGTCGCGCCTTGCTGGAATTTGCCGCGCAGCAGGCGCAGCTACTGGGGATTCGTGCGCTGCATCTGGAAGTGGACCGGGGCAATCTCGCGGCGCAGGGATTGTATGAATCGCTCGGTTACCGCCGGCGCGACCGCTACTTCATCATGACGCTGCCAGCGGACGAGGCGATTCCGGCGGCAGCGGACTAGAAGCCGAACGTCATCACGAACGACACCGAGCCGGCGCTGCCGAAGTCGAAGTCGCCCGAACGCACGCTGGCACCGAGTGTCATCACGTCGCTGACGCGCTTGCCGAAACCCAGCTCCCAGAAATTCTCGTAGCCGCGCCGCACGGTGGAGTCGACGTCATCGTCGCTGAACAGCCAGCCTTCTTCGCTGGTGAGCTTCCATTTCGAACGGCCCACCTTGGGCACCAGCCGCCAGCCATCGCCGAGTTCGAACTGATAGCCGAGGGCGATGTAGTGCTGGCGCAGCTCGAACTCGTCATCGGCGTTGAAGAAGTCGAAGTTGCCGAACGATTCGGTGCCGGCTTCGACCAGCAGGCCGATGGGCGTGAGCACACCGAAGGAAACACCGAGGCCGGCCGTATCCTGTTCTGCGAGGTCGTCGTCGATACCGCGGAACTGATCGAGCTTCAGTTCGCCACGACCGGCGCGCGGGCTGATCTGGAACTCCGTGCCTTCGGCGCAGACCTGCGCCGCAGTGCCCATGGCGGCGATCAATGCGAATGCAGCGGCAATGCGGTTCACGGCGGATCCCTCGGTGGATTGCAGGGGCGCCACGCTACTGGCGGGTGCTGCAGCGCTCAACGTCACCGCGGGAAGTGATGGATGGCTGTCCGGCCAGTCGCGAAATCCGTGACCGAATCGACCGACACGGGCGAGCGTGGACAGCCCGCGGCGCACGGGCAATGATCCGCGCATCAACAACAAGAGGTGTGTCGTGAGCGAAACGGCCCGGATCATCGACGCGCTCAAGCGCAATCTCAAGACACGCGGCCTGACCTACCGCGACGTGGCCAGAAAGGTGGGATTGAGCGAGGGATCGATCAAACGCGTCTTTGCCGAGGAAACCTTCACGTTGCAGCGACTCGAAGCTGTCTGCACCGCCGTCGGCATCAGCATGAGCGAACTGGTGCGCGGCGCAACGGGTTCGCACGAAGCGGGGTCACAGTACCTGAGTCTGGAGCAGGAACATCTGCTGGCCGACGATCCGCGTCTGCTTGCCTGTTTCTATCTGCTGCTCAACGGCCGTACCAGCAGCGAAATCATGGACCGCATGGATCTGTCGGAGCGCGGCCTGCGCGAACTGTATGTGAAGCTCGATGCGGCGCGGCTGATCGAGGTGCTGCCGCGACTCAAGGCGCGGCTGCGCGTGGGTCCCGTGGTCAGCTGGCGCATGGACGGTCCGGTCCATCGCGTGCACGAGCGGCAGGTGAAGGCCGAGTTCCTGAAGTCCGAATTCCAGGCGGCCGAGGAAGTGCTGCATTTTCGCTCCGCCGAACTGTCGGATGCGTCGATCCGCATTCTTGTGCGCAAACTCGAGCAACTGGCGCGCGATTTCGCCGAACTCGCTACGCTGGACGTCGGCCTGCCGGCGCGCGAGAAGAAGAACGTCGCCATGCTCGCGGCATTCCGCCCGTGGGTGTTCTCCATGTTTCAGGGATTGCGCAGCCGCACGGCGCGCTGACGTTGGCGTGCAGATCGCGGCGCGCAGGAGACGCAGATCTCGAGATGCCTCACTGCTCTTTGATGCTCTGTACCTCTGAATGAAGCTCCGTGTGAAATACATCTTGCTTCGCTCTGCGCGGAACCCGCATCGATAGTCAGGCCAACAGTGTGTACTCTGTAATCACTGTGCGGAATTGCGGAGAGGTATCGTGAAGCTGGAAACCCTGTCGATTCATGTCGGGCGGGAAGTCGAACCGACCGCGGGCGACGTTGCGCCTGCGATTCACATGAGCACGACATTCGAACGCGACGAAGATGGCGCATTCTCGCGCGGCTATCAGTATGCCCGCGCCGACAATCCGACCCGCCGCAGCCTTGAACAATGCATTGCCGCGCTGGAAGGCGGTACGACGGCGGTGGCCTATGCGTCCGGCTCCGCTGCATCGTTCGCAGCGCTCAGCCTGCTGCGGCCCGGCGATCATGTGATCGCGCCCGTCGAGTCCTATCACGGTACCGCCAAGCAGATTCGCGAAGTCATCGCATCCATGGGCGTGAACAACACGTTCGTCGATATGACCAATGTCGATGCGGTGCGGGCCGCCATTACGCCGCAGACACGACTGATCTGGATCGAGACGCCGTCGAATCCGATGCTGAACCTCAGCGATATCGGCGCCATCGCCGCGCTCGCGCACGAACACGGTGCTCTGGTGTGCTGCGACAACACGTTCGCCACCCCGGTATGTCAGCGGCCGTTCGATTTCGGCGCCGATCTGGTGATGCATTCGAGCACGAAGTATTTCGGTGGTCACAGCGACGTGATGGGCGGAGCGGTCATTGTCCGCGATGCTGAACTCGGCACTCGGTTGCGTGCATATCAGGAAAATGCCGGTGCCGTGCCGTCCCCCTTCGACTGCTGGCTGATCCGCCGCAGTCTCACAACGCTCACCTGTCGCGTCGAGGCGCAGACCCGCTCGGCTGCAAGGATCGCGGAATTCCTCAGTCAGGCTCGCGGCGTCGAGCGTGTCTTCTATCCGGGCCTCGAATCGCACCGCAATCACGCCCTGGCGCGCCGGCAGATGCATGGCGGCTTTGGCGCAATGGTGTCCGTATGCGTGAAGGGCGGACGCGACGAAGCATTTGGCGTCGTCGCCCGACTGAAATATTTCACGCGCGCCTCGAGCCTCGGTGGGGTCGAGTCACTGGTGGAACATCGCGCCTCGGTCGAAGGTCCCCACTCGGTCACGCCGCAGAACCTGCTGCGTCTGTCGATCGGCCTGGAGCACGCCGATGACCTGATTGCGGATCTTCAGCAGGCGCTGAACTGAACCGGGAGAACACACTGGGCGGCGGGCTACCGTAGCTGGTAGCCGCTTTGTAGGGTTTCAGCCGGCTGAGCTTTCCTGCTTGTTCGCGGCGATCTGGCGCAGGGCCTGTTCGAACGCCTCGACAGGCTGGCCGCCCTGAATCAGATACTGATCGTCGATGATGACCGAGGGCACGGCCTGAATGCCCAGGCGCTGGAAGTGTCGTTCACGCTCGCGCACTTCCTGCGCGTACCGATCCGATTCGAGAACGGCGCGGGCGCGATCGCCATCCAGACCGGCACGCACAGCTACATCCACGAGCACGTCGCGATCGGACGGATTGCGACCGTCCGTGAAGTACGCATCGAACAGTGCCTGCTTGAGTTCGCGCTGGCGGCCTTCGGCTTCAGCCCAGTGCATCAGCCGGTGCGCATCGAACGTGTTGTAGATGCGGCTGCGCCTGTCCATGTCGAAGATGAACCCGAGCGCCGCACCGCGCGCACGGATGCCTTCCTGATTGCGGGCCAGCTGTTCGGGCGTGGAGCCGTACTTGCGCGCGATGTGTTCCGCGATGTCTTCGCCGTCGGGCCCCATCTGCGGATTGAGTTCGAACGGTTGAAAGTGGATCTCGGCCCGCACCGCATCGCTGGCGTTCGTGAGTGCCTGTTCCAGACTCTTCAGGCCGATGACGCACCACGGGCACGAAACATCGGAGACGAAATCGATCTTGAGGTGAGTAGTCATTGCTCACGCATGGGGGTGCCCGGGCGCAGGTTCAAGCTGCTGCCCGGTGACAGAAGATGTTTTTTCGGTCTCCGGGCCGCTGTCGATGGTCACGCTCGGCGGAATCAGCTTGTACATCACCGGTGTCACCAGCCGCGCCAGCAATGTCGATGACACCAGCCCGCCGATGATCACCCAGGCCATGGGCGAATACAGCCCGATGTTCTGAACCGCGAGGGGCATCAGACCGCCGATCGCCGTGGCCGAGGTGAGCAGAATGGGCAGGAAGCGGATCTCGCCCGCCTGCTCGATGGCCTCATCG
>DASTRD010000202.1:0-7796 GCA_035761425.1 Povalibacter sp. | reverse complement strand
CGACGTAGTTCGACCCCGCGCACGTCCTGCACGACAGCGGGCTCATTGGCGGGCAGACGCCGGGCAATCAGGATGAATATCGTCATCGTGACGGCGAATACCGCCCAGCCGAAGCGGTAATGCTCGACGCGCACAAGATAGTGCTGCATGTCGGTCAGATAACCGGCGACAACGATGACGTAGACCCTGATCCAGTTCGTCGCCGCCGCGAGAATTGCTGCCAGCACGAGCAACTGGATGCGGACCTTGAGCGAATCGCGGTGAATCTCGCCATACAGCGCCGCGATCGCCAGGGCGACGATGAAGAAATGAATACCGCTGCATCCAGCCGCGATCTCGAATGTGCCGACCGGCAAGTGAATGAAATTGCCTTCGATAGTCGCGACCACGCCGGTGAGATGCAGAAGCCAGCCGACGACCTGTGTGGTCAGCGACTGCAACAGCGAGTTCACCACGCCCCACACTGGAATTGCGAAGTAGAGATAGCCGACCGCAAACGTCGTCACGAACGCAGCGCGCCAGCCCAGCGTGCCTGCGACGGCCAGCCAGATGAGAACAGGCAGAAGTACCTGATGCCCGGTCTGAATGCCGGAACGCAGCGAAAGCAGCCACACGCAGCTCGTCGCGGCTACGGCGAGCAGCGCAGGCAGAAATGGACGCGATGCCGCTGCCTGCAATCGATGACGGTCGCGCCACATCAGCCAGGCGCTGATCAGCACGATGAGGTAGCCGTGCGTGTAGATCGTTGCGCCGGTGTCGTTCCAGCGCTCCATGAGCGACGCGGTCGTCGGCCACAGGATCGCGAAAGCTGCGACAAAAACAGCCAGACCTGTCGCAGCCGGTGCCGGCCTGCCGGAAAGCGTGGCAGGCAACTCAGCATCCCGGCCGGCGAGCGCGTCCGACACTCCGGAATCGCTCACTGCGGCGCCCTGATTCCGTATTTTTCCATCAGGTCATACAGCGTCGGTCGGCTCACGCCGATCAACTCCGCGGTGCGGGAAATGTTGCCATCGGTGATGATGAGCGCCTGACGGATCGCCTGGCGTTCCGCACGCGTGCGTACTTCCTTGAGGTTGAACAGCAGCTGACCTTCCACGGCTTCCTTGAGATTCAGGTCTTCGGCTTTGATCATCGGCCCTTCGGCCATGATCATTGCCGTCTTGACCCGGTTTTCCAGCTCACGAACGTTGCCCGGCCATTCATAGGCTTCAAGCGCCGCGATGGCTTCTTCGCTGAAGCCGCGCTTCGGCCGACCGTGCAGGCCGCCGAACTTGCGCAGGAATGAGTGGGCCAGGACCGTGGTGCCGCCGGGGCGATCGCGCAGCGGCGGCACATTGATGATGACTTCGCTGATGCGGAAATACAGATCCTGCCGGAACTGCTGCGCGGCAATCTGCGCCTGCAGATCCTTGTTGGTTGCGCACACGACGCGCACGTTCACCGGAATCTCCTCACGACCGCCAACGCGTTCGATGACCCGGCCCTGAAGGAATCGCAGCAGCTTCGCCTGCAACGACAGCGGCATGTCGCCGATCTCATCGAGAAACAGGGTGCCGCCGTCGGCCATCTCCACCTTGCCGATGGTCTGTTTGACTGCACCGGTGAACGCGCCCTTGTCGTGGCCGAAGAGTTCGCTTTCGAGGAGCTGTTCGGGAATCGCTGCGCAATTGATGGCGACAAATTTCCCATCGCGGCGCGAACTCTGGTTGTGGACAGCCCGGGCCAGCAGTTCCTTGCCGGTACCGCTTTCTCCCAGGATCAGAACCGACACGTCCGTGGGCGCCACCTTTTCCACCATCTTGCAGACTTTCAGCATGGCTTCATCGGTGGCGATGAGACCCTCGAACGGCGAGTTGTACTGCGCCTCGCGCAACTGGCGGTTCTGCTCTTCGAGCGCGTGCATGTTGAACGCCCGACCCACCAGCAGACGCAGGACATCGGTGTCGACGGGCTTCTGATAGAAATCGTAGGCGCCGAGCGAAACGGCCTTCACAGCGTTGTCGCGGTCGTGATTGCCGGTCACCACGATCACTTTCGTCTGCGGCGCAATGCTCAGGATTTCCTTCAGCGTGGCCATGCCCTCGCCCACACCTTCCGGATCCGGCGGCAGGCCGAGGTCCTGCAGCACGACCGGCGGCTCGAAGCGGCGCAGTTGTGCAAGCGCTTCGCTGCGGGTGGACGCCATGAGGACTTCATGATCGTCAAAGCACCACTTCAACTGCCGTTGCAGTCCGGCGTCGTCTTCAACGATGAGCAGCCTGGGCTTGGTGTCGTTCACGTATGGCTCCGGCTCGGGTTCAATTGTGGGTCTGGAGCCGCGATCACGGCTCGGTCACGTCCCTGGGCAATGGCGTTCCGTGTCGATGGTCAACCGTCTCTGGCGCATGACGCTGCGCCTCTGCCGGCAGAGTAATCGAAAATTGCGTGCCGCGACCGGGACTGCTCTGCACTTCTACGTGGCCCCCGAGCATCTGCACGTATTCGCGCGTCTGATAGGCACCGATGCCCATGCCTTTGGATCCCTTGGTGCTGTCGAAGGGGCGAAACAGCCGCTCTCTGATGAACTCTGCGTCCATACCCTTGCCGTTGTCGGTCACCGTCAGTCGGATTGAGCCCGCGGTCTCTTCGAGCCGCACAATGACCTCGCCCCCCGGCGCAGCGTCCTGGGCGTTGCGGATGACGTGTTCCACCACTGCCGCCAGGCGCTGGGGGTCGGCCCTGACGAAAATCGCATCCGCCTTCGCGTCGAATTGCGGCACCGGAGAGCGCAGGCCGCAACGATCCACCGCATTGCGGACCAGGTCGTCGAAGCGGACCACCTGAACGACATGCCCGGCGGTCGACTGACGCAACTGGTCGATCAGCCGCGTCATGCGGTCGACCGTGTTGTCGATGGTCTCGATGGCGTCGTCGATGAACTCCGGCTTGTGCTTGTGGCGCTGTGCGTTGGCGACGAGCAGCTGCAGCTGGGCAACGGAGTTCTTCAGATCGTGCATCATGAATGCCGTCAGCCGATTGTAGGCCTCGAACTGACGGCTCTCGGCCAGTCGACGGTCCGCATCATGCTGCGCAAGCTGCGTCGCCACGTGGCGGCCGACGGTCTTCAACAGGTCCCGGTCCTCGTAAGTCAGTTCGAACGGCGGCGGGGGGTCGTACAGCACGAACAGACCGAACAGCCGGTCGAGCTCCAGCAGTGGCGAAATGATGCGCAGATTGGCATTGGTGCGCAGCCATGCCGGCAGTTCGATGTTTTCGTAAATGTCCGGTGTCTGCTCGTATTCCTTCAGATCGATGATCCATTGCCTCCTGCGTACGAACTGGATCAGCTCGCTGCTGTCGGTCAGCGGTGCGATGCCCTGAATATTCTCCAGCGGATGCGGCCAGGCGCTGACGGGAACGAACTGACGCGCGCGCTCGTCGTGGATGAACAGCACCCCGCCCGCGCTGTCGAAGATCTGCGCGACCGAACGAATGGCAGTGCGGCGTGTATCCCCTTCGGCAGTCGATGACAGCGTCTGGATGAAACGCAGCCACTCGATGCGATAGTCGTATTTGTTGCTGTAGAAGTGCTTGTTGATGAAAACGGCCAGCTGCCGACGCAGATCCGATGACAACATCAGAAATGCGAGCACCACCGCAGCGCCTGCAAAGAACAGAATCTGTCCGACGCTGCCCCAGCTGCCGCCGAGATCACGGATCACATATCCGGCCAGCGCCATGGCCACGAGATACACGCCAGCGGCGACGAAGGTTGTGGTGTAGAAGACCACCTGCCGGGACACGAAAATATCCAGCGACCACTGCGGATTGCGACGTGTGGCAAGTGCAATGAGCGGTGCCGTCAGAACGACGATGGCGCCGCGCGCATTCCAGGCGCTCGCGGAAATACCTTCCATCAATTCGGCCTGCGAATACAGAAACAGGTCGTAGGCGAACATTGCGCCAACGCCGGCGACCAGATAGCGCAGGGAGGCGCGGCCCGCATGACTTGAGTTCCGGTAGATCTGCTCGAGCAATACCAGCGCGCACAGGGCCAGAACCAATCCCGCGCGCGACAACATCAACGCCGGATTGCGCAATTCGACGCCAAGCGATGGCAACAGGGGCGCGGCCGCGCCGACCACCAGCAGCCCGATCCACAGTACATGCGTGCCGGTCAGCAACAGCCGCGGCGCTGAAGTCCGCGCAACTTCCGTCAGCAACAACAGCCACGCTGCGTCGCGCAGAAGTTCGACGAAGTACACCAGGAGCAACGGCGTCTGTGCGGTGCGGCTCTGGGCTGCCAGCACGAACGCCCACAGTGCGGTGGCGGCCGTCGCCACGATCAGCCGAATGCCGACCTTGCGGCCGCGCCAGCTCAGAGCGAGCAGCACTGTCAGAAACAGGAAACTGAGTCCTGCGACGCCATAGCCGACGAAACCGACAGCCATCATGTGCAGGTTCCCGCGCTTGCGACGTGGGACGCCGCGATCAGGATCGTGCGCTCATGCTCAGCGTGCACCCTTGCCCCAGACGATGACTTCCACCGTCTGCAGAATGATTGCGAGGTAGAACAGCAGGGAATGGTTCTTGACGTAGAACAGGTCGTACTGAAGCTTTTCCGCCGCGTCCTGCTCGGAGGATCCGTAGGGATAGCACAGCTGCGCCCACCCGGTGATTCCCGGCTTGATGGAGTGACGTTCGCGATAGTACGGAATGCGTTCATTGAGTTGCGCCACGAATTCCGGCCGCTCGGGCCGCGGACCCACGAAGCTCATCTCCCCGCGCAGCACATTGATGATCTGCGGCAGCTCATCGATACGCGTCAGCCGGATGAACGCACCCACGCGCGTGACGCGATTGTCGTTCTTCTGCGCCCACTGCGGCTTGCCATCCTGCTCGGCATCTTCGCGCATGCTGCGGAACTTGAGAACCTTGAATGGCCGGCCGTACTGCCCCACCCGCACCTGGCCGTAGAAAATGCTGGCACGCGGGCCTTCGGTGATCTTGATGGCCAGCACGGTGAGAATCATGACCGGCAATGCAACGATCAGGAGAATCGTGCTGGCAAGCAGATCGAAGGCACGCTCGAACGAACTGTTGATGCGACCCTGGCGGAATCCTTCCGAGAAAATCATCCAGCTCGGATTGAGTACGTCGAGGCGCACCTTGCCGGTCTCGCGCTCGAGAAAGCTGATCAGTTCGATGATTTCCAGACCATCCAGCCGGCACTCCAGCAGTTGATCCATAGGGAACTGACGGCGGCGATCGTCCATGGCCACCACGATCTCATCGACGCGCAGCCGTCGACAGATTTCAAGCAGCGACTCCGAGGACTGAATGATTTCACCCGGCGGTACGCCGTCCGTGTCATCGCCGTCGGCCGGTACGTAACCTACGGGGACAAAGCCGCGGCGGTCCGAACGCCGCCGCAGCCGCGCAATGCTCAAAGCCCGTTTGCCGGCGCCGTAGACGAGCACCCGCCGCTTGAACACCACTTCATCGGCAAACTTGTCGAAGATGATCCGCGCGACCGCCGAACCCAGGAATGCTGCCAACGCTGCATACAGAAGCGCGGCCCGGGTCATCTGCATGTTCGGGAAGAGATAGAAGATCACGGCGCTCAGCATCGTGCCGGCAATCACGCTGGCCGCGACGCGTGCGAGCAATCCGGCGAGCCGGGAACGCTGCCGGGCGTTGTACAGCCCCATGGCGGTCATGCACAGGAACATCAGCCCGGCAAACAGTAGCGATTGGGTGGCGATTCGCGATTCGGGTCCTCCCGCGGCTGGCATACCCGTGGTGAACCAGGTGGCGCCATACGCCGCACCGAAGAAGACCGATGCCTCGACGAAAGCCAGCAGAGCGAGCGGAAGCTGCCAATAGTGCTGAAATATTCTGATCGCCACTGCTCTGGAAGCCCTTTGCTCCGAAAAATCTCAATGACATCGGCTGCTTGCGGATGACTGGTCCCCTTTCGCCTTGAGCGACAGGGGGCGCGTATGGAGCCCTATCGAAGGGCATTCAGCAAGCGGACCGAAGTCTAATCACAACACCCTCACGACCGCGTGAAGGGTTTCACAGCCGCTACTGTCAAATTTGCTATGGAACCACATCCTTACCAATTCTGTTAATTGACAATCATTCGCATTTGTATTCAGATATCCGCCAGAGCCTTTCCCGACCGGAACACCCATGTACGTCTGTCTCTGCAATGGCATCAGCGACCGCCAGATCCGCGAGGTCGTCGATCGTGGCGCCGGTTCCCTGACCGAAGTCCAGTCCTATCTACCCGTAGCCAATTGCTGCGGCCGGTGCGAAGACACCGCGCGTGAAGTCATCGACGGTCACGTGGAATCGATCTCCCGCCCTGCAGCTGCATAAGGCGGTTGCTCCTGCCGTGAGTCCGGGCTTGCATGCCCGGCTATGCGGTCACATCAAGTTGCCTGTTCGCCTGCGCTCATCGAAGATGCGCTCTTTGCATCGTGGAGCGCGGCATGCAAGGCGACCCCCTCATCATCAGGCATCTCAATACGGTCCTCAAAAACGAGCTGACCGCGATCAACCAGTACTTCCTGCATGCCCGGATGTTCGATAACTGGGGTCTCAAGCGCCTCGGTGCACATTCGCGTGAGGAATCGATCGATGAGATGAAGCACGCCGACAAGCTGATCGAGCGCATTCTGTTTCTGGATGGGCTGCCGAACCTGCAGGACCTGGGCAAGCTGCTGATCGGCGAGAACGTGCAGGAAGCGATGGAATGCGATCTGAAGCTCGAAATGCAGGCGCATCCGGACCTGCGTGCCGCGATCGTGGACTGCGAAAAGGTCGGCGACTACGTTTCGAGGGAAATCTTCGAACGTATTCTCGAGTCGGAGGAAGAACACATCGACTGGCTCGAGACCCAGCTCAGCCTCATCAAACGGCTCGGCATCGAGAACTACTGTCAGTCTCAGGTCGCCACCGAAGACTGAGCAGTGGGATCAGCCAATGGTCTTGGTGACGACGTTGGAAGGACTGCTGGCAATCCCCTTTGCATTGACTGCCACCACCGCGAAATACCACGCACCTGAAGCCAGGTCTTCGACCACATACGTGTTGATCGATGGGTTGTCGATGGCGATGGTCTGCGCCAGCTCATCCGGCGAGCGCCCAAAGAGGATCTGGTAGCCATCGAGATCCGTCAACGAGGTGCCGTCCGTGTTCTGTACGGGCGGCATCCAGGACAGCGTGGCCGAACCCGATCCCGTCGCAGAAACCACGACGCTGAAGGCAGCCAGGGATGCCGATGCCTTGCCGTCCGATACGGAAATGCGGATGTCCGCGTACGAACCCACATCAGCCGCGGTCGGTTTGCCGCTCAAGCGGCCTGTCTTGTTATCGAACGATGCCCAACCCGGCAGATTGCTGATGCTGAACGAGACTGCATCCCCGTCCGGATCGTTGGCGGTCGGCTGGAAGCTGTAGCTTTGCCCCACAACAACCGCCGTAATCGGCTTCCCCTGAATGGTGGGAACCGTATTGTCGGATGGCGTATTGGGAGAAGGCGAGGTTTGCGGCTGAGGAGTACTGGTTGTACCGCCTCCGTCGCCGCCACCACAGCCTGCAACCATCACACACAGGGAAAGAGTGGCGAGCTGCGCTGCTCGCACAAGAATCGTCGGCATGATGAAGCCGCACCCGCTGGAGAGTTGCGCAGACTTTCCAAAACTCGTGCCAACGCGCTGATTGACTCTTTTCCGGTGTAAAAACAATCACTTAAGACTGTGCGTCAGCCGGCAATCAACGGGCGTTATGTCGCCAGCAAGACACAGTTT
>DASTRD010000201.1:0-5596 GCA_035761425.1 Povalibacter sp. | reverse complement strand
GGTACTACCTCGTCGCCATTCTCTTCATCGTCTTCGATCTCGAAATTGCCTTTCTCTTTCCGTGGGCGGTTTCGCTCGGCTCCATCGGCACGGCCGGTCTGATTGCCATGGGGTTCTTCCTGCTGATCCTCATCGTCGGTTTCGTCTACGAATGGAAGAAGGGCGCGCTCGAATGGGATTGACTGCTCCTACAGCTGAGACGCCGGATGCCGTACCGCCACAGCGCGGTTTCGTAACCACTTCCGTCGACAAGCTCGTCAACTGGGCCCGCACCGGTTCGATGTGGCCGATGACGTTCGGTCTGGCCTGCTGTGCCGTGGAAATGATGCACGCCGGCGCTGCACGCTATGACCTCGATCGCTTCGGCGTCGTATTTCGCCCGAGTCCGCGGCAGTCCGACGTCATGATCGTCGCCGGCACTCTGGTCAACAAGATGGCGCCCGCATTGCGCAAGGTCTATGACCAGATGCCCGAACCACGCTGGGTGATCTCTATGGGTTCCTGCGCCAACGGCGGCGGGTACTACCACTATTCATATGCGGTCGTGCGCGGTTGCGACCGCATCGTTCCGGTCGATGTCTATGTGCCTGGATGTCCGCCGACCGCGGAAGCGCTGCTGTACGGCATTCTGCAGTTGCAGAACAAGATCCGTCGCACCAGCACCATTGCCCGTTGAGGTTGATCGATGGCTTCACGCAGCGAGACATTGGCCTCGGCATTGACTGCGCGCTTCGGCGAGCGACTGACAGCGCTTCCTGCGCTGCCGGGTGAGGTGGCTGTTGAAGTGCGGGCCGCCGAACTCGTAGCGGTATGCCGCGAATTGCGGGACGCGCAGGAACTGAAGTTCGAACAGCTTATCGATCTGAGCGGCGTCGACTATGTGGATTTCGGCAAGGAGGAGTGGAAGACCTACGGGTCCACATCGACCGGTTTCAGCCGCGGCGTGAGTCGTGCCCGAACCGTGGTGGATGAGCCGCGCAGTGCACGTTTCGCGGTGAGCTATCAGCTGCTGTCGGTGACGCACAACTGGCGTCTGCGCCTGCGCAGCTTCGCAGTGGACGGTGAGCCGCCGCTGATCGATTCCGTCACTGACATCTGGGCATCGGCCAACTGGTACGAACGTGAAGCCTTCGATCTCTACGGCATCATGTTCCAGGGACATCCCGATCTGCGCCGCATCCTCACCGATTACGGTTTCATCGGTCACCCGTTCCGCAAGGATTTCCCGCTGATCGGCAATGTCGAGGTGAAGTACGACTCAGCCAGAGGGCGTGTCGTCTATCAGCCGGTCAGCATCGAACCGCGCACGCTGGTGCCGCGCGTCATCCGCAACGACAACCGCTACGACCCGGGGCTGATGGATGTCCCGGTCGGTGCCCAGGTGGAGCCCGGCTCACGTGGCTGAGATTCGCAATTTCACTCTGAACTTCGGTCCGCAGCATCCGGCGGCCCACGGCGTGTTGCGCCTGGTGCTGGAGATGGACGGTGAGGTGATCCAGAAGGCCGATCCGCACATCGGTCTGCTGCATCGGGCTACCGAAAAGCTCGCCGAGTCGAAGCCGTTCAATCAGTCAATCGGCTACATGGATCGTCTCGACTACGTCTCGATGATGTGCAACGAGCACGCCTACGTGATGGCCATCGAGAAGCTGCTCGGTATCGAACCGCCGCTGCGTGCGCAGTACATCCGGGTGATGTTCGATGAGATCACCCGCATTCTGAACCACCTGATGTGGCTGGGTGCACACGCGCTCGACATCGGTGCGATGACGGTCTTCCTCTATGCGTTCCGCGAGCGTGAAGATCTGATGGACTGCTACGAAGCGGTGTCGGGTACGCGCATGCATGCGACGTACTATCGGCCGGGCGGCGTGTATCGTGACCTGCCGGATTCCATGCCGCGCTATCAGCCTTCGAAGTGGCGCAGCCAGAAGGACGTCGATCGTCTCAACGAAAATCGCAGCGGTTCGTTGCTGGATTTTATCCAGAATTTCACCGAGCGATTTCCGGCGTGCATCGATGAGTACGAAGCGCTGCTGACCGACAATCGCATCTGGAAGCAGCGTACCGTCAACATTGGCGTGATCACGCCGGAGCGAGCATTGCAGCTCGGATTCACCGGTCCGATGATCCGTGGCTCGGGCATCGAATGGGATCTGCGCAAGAAGCAGCCGTACGAAGTGTACGACCGCATGGACTTCGACATTCCGGTCGGCGTGAACGGCGACTGCTACGACCGTTACCTCGTGCGGGTGGAAGAGCTGCGTCAGTCGAACCGTATCATTCGTCAGTGCGTCGACTGGCTCCGGCAGAATCCCGGTCCCGTCATGACGTCGGATCACAAGATTTCGCCGCCGGCGCGTGAAGAGATGAAGGACGACATGGAGTCGCTGATTCATCACTTCAAATTGTTCACCGAGGGTTACTGCGTGCCCGCCGGTGAAACATACGCGGCCGTCGAAGCGCCGAAGGGCGAGTTCGGCATTTATCTGGTGTCGGACGGCGCAAATAAACCGTATCGCCTCAAGTGCCGTGCACCGGGCTTCCCGCATCTGGCATCACTCGAGGAAATGGTGAAAGGCCATATGCTGGCGGACGTCGTGGCAGTGATCGGTACGCAGGACATCGTCTTCGGGGAAATTGACCGGTGAGCGACAGCACCCATAACCCACCCGCGGGCGGCGGGCTCTCCGAGCACGCACGTCATGAAATAGACCACTGGTTGACGAAGTTTCCGCCGGATCGCAAACGCTCGGCTGTGCTGGCGGCGTTGCGCACGGTGCAGCATGAAATCGGCGGCTATCTCACCAAGGAATCAATGGACGCAGTGGCCGAGTATCTCGGTCTGCCGCCGATTCAGGTCTATGAGGTGGCGACGTTCTATTCGATGTTCGAGACGAAGCCGGTCGGACGCCACAGCATTTCCGTGTGCACGAACATCTCCTGCATGCTCTGTGGCGGCGATGAAATTCTGGCGCACGTCGAAAAGCGTCTGGGGATCAAAGTCGGCGAGAGCACGGTCGACGGACGCTTTTATCTCAAGAAGGAAGAAGAATGTCTCGCGGCGTGCAACAACGCGCCGATGATGATGGTGGACCACGTCTATTACGAGAATCTCACGCCCGAGAAGGTCGATGAGATTCTGGATCGCCACAAGTAACGCAACATGACGTCGAAGTACGTACCCAATCAGGTGTGCTTTGAGCCGCTTGGCCTCGAACGGTCGTGGGAACTCGCGGCCTATCGCAGCATCGGCGGTTATGAAGTGTGGGAGCGCATCCTGCGTGAGAAGCCGACGCCTGAGTCGATCATCGAGCAGGTCAAGGCATCCGGATTGCGCGGCCGCGGCGGTGCAGGGTTTCCGACGGGCATGAAATGGAGCTTCATGCTGCCGAGCAAGGCGCCCCAGAAGTACGTCGTCTGCAATTCAGATGAGAGCGAGCCGGGCACCTGTCACGATCGCGACATCCTGCGCTACAACCCGCACGCGTTGATCGAAGGAATGGCCATCGGTGGATACGCGATGGGCGCTACGGTTGGCTACAACTACATTCGTGGCGAGTTCCTGGAAGAGCCGGTGCCGCGTTTCGAAGCGGCCTTGAAAGAAGCGTACGCCGCCGGATTGCTGGGCAAGAATCTGCTGGGCTCAGGAGTCGATTTCGACCTGTACACCTATGTCGGTGCAGGCGCGTACATCTGCGGCGAGGAAACTGCCTTGCTCGAATCGCTCGAAGGCAAACAGGGCCGGCCACGTTTCAAGCCGCCGTTTCCTGCGAATTTCGGTCTTTACGGCAAGCCCACCACGATCAACAACACGCAGAGCTATGCGTCGGTGCCGACGATTCTGCGCAAGGGCCCGCAGTGGTTCATCGATCTGGGCGTTGCCAACTCTGCGGGCACAATGATCTTTTCCGTATCCGGTCATGTGAACAAACCGCAGAACATCGAGTTGCCGCTGGGCATTCCGTTCACCGACCTGCTGGAGATCTGCGGCGGTGTTCGCAACGGTCACAAGCTCAAGGCGGTCATCCCCGGCGGCGTCTCCGTACCGGTAGTCCCCGGCGACACGATGATGACGTTGAACCTCGACTACGACTCGCTGAAGAAGGCGGGCTCGGCGCTTGGCACCGGTTCACTGATCGTGATGGACGAGACCACCTGCATGGTGAAGACGCTCGAGCGCATCACGCGTTTCTATTACGCGGAATCCTGCGGCCAGTGCACGCCGTGTCGCGAAGGCACCGGCTGGATGAACCGCGTGGTCAAACGAATCCTGCAAGGGCAGGGCAAGAAGAGCGATCTCGACATGCTGGTCGATGTGGCCGGCAAGATTGAAGGTCACACGATCTGTGCATTCGGCGACGCCTCGGCGTGGCCGGTGCAGAGCTTCGTCAAACATTATCGGCACGAGTTCGAATACATGATCGAGCACGGCCACAGCATCGTCGAGCGCGACAAGCGCCGCGCCGCCTGACGAGTAGATCCAGGACATGAGTACTTCCGCTCCAGCACCGAGTGATGAGGTCAACATCGAGGTCAATGGCGTGCCCATGAAGGCGCGCAAGGGCCAGATGGTGATTCAGGTCACCGACGCCAACGACGTCTACGTGCCGCGTTTCTGCTATCACGAGAAGCTGCCGATCGCGGCGAACTGCCGCATGTGCCTGGTGGAAGTCGAGAAGGCGCCGAAACCGATGCCTGCCTGCGCGACACCCGTCGCCGAAGGCATGAAGGTGTTCACCAAGTCGCCCAAGGCCATCGCGGCCCAACGCGCCGTGATGGAATTTCTGCTGATCAATCACCCCCTGGATTGCCCGATCTGCGATCAGGGCGGCGAGTGCGAACTGCAGGATCTGGCCATGGGATTCGGCCGCGACATTTCGCGGTACAACGAACGCAAGCGCGTCGTGAAGGACAAGAACCTCGGACCGCTGGTATCGACCGACATGACGCGCTGCATTCACGGCACGCGTTGCGTCCGCTTCACCCAGGACATTCAGGGCTTCCAGGAGCTCGGTACGGTCGGCCGCGGCGAAAGCACCGAGATCGGTACGTTCATCGAGAAGAGTGTCGATCACGAGTTGTCGGCCAACATCATCGATCTGTGTCCGGTCGGCGCACTGAACAACAAGCCTTATCGTTACCGCGCGCGTGCGTGGGAAATGACCCAGCATCCGCTGGTATCGCCGCACGACTGTGTGGGCACGAACATCTATGCTCATGTACTGCGCGGCCGGGTGATGCGTGTCGTGCCGCGTCCCAATGAGGAAGTGAATGAAACGTGGATCGCGGACCGCGATCGCTTCAGCTTCCAGGGTATGTACAGCGAGGACCGTCAGGAGAAGCCGCTGATCAAGGAAAACGGCACCTGGCAGGAGACGGATTGGGAAACGGCGCTGGCCGCGGTCGCCGAACGCCTGGGTCGCATCGCACGCCAGCATGGCGGTGGGCAGATCGGCGCGCTCGCATCGCCCGGTTCCACGCTGGAAGAATTCTATCTGCTGGCGAAGATCGCTCGCGGTCTCGGCAGCGCCAATCTCGATCACCGTCTGCGCCGCACGGATTTCCGCGATGATGCAAGCGACCCCGTGTTTCC
>DASTRD010000200.1:0-16467 GCA_035761425.1 Povalibacter sp. | reverse complement strand
TGCAGCTGCCCGCAGGTCGGCTCGAATCGCTGAACCGCGAGTTCTCGCTGCGTACGGATACCGGCTTCAGGACCGAACAGGATTTTCGCCAGCTCGTCATCGGTCGCGGCGCCGACGGGTCCTTCGTGCGCCTGGGCGAGGTAGCAGAGGTAAAGCGCGATGCGGAAGACCTGCGCACGCTGTCGCGATCTGGCGGCGTCACCGGTATCAGCTTCGCCATCATTCCGACCTCCACTGCGAACGTCCTGGATGTCACGCGCGGCGTGCAGGAAGAGATGGAACGAATCCGTGCGACGCTGCCCGACGACATCCGCATGGAGGTGAACGTTGACAATTCACTGTTCGTGCACGCGTCGATCAATGAAGTAGTGCACGCACTGGTCATCGCGCTCATCCTGGTGCTGGTGGTGATCTACGCTTTCCTTGGCACACTGCGCGCCACGCTCATCCCGGCCATCACCATCCCGGTTTCCATCATCTCCGCGGCCATCGTCATGGTCGTTGCGGGATTTTCGATCAACGTTCTGACGCTGCTCGGTGCGGTGCTGGCAATCGGCCTCGTCGTGGACGATGCCATCGTGGTGCTGGAAAACATCATGCGGCGCATCGAAGAAGGCGAGCCGGCGCTGATCGCAGCCGTGGACGGCAGCAAGGAAATCGGCTTCGCCGTCGTCGCCACCACGCTGGTGCTGATTGCGGTCTTCCTGCCGATTTCCTACCTGCCCGGCAACCTCGGTCGGCTGTTCGGCGAATTCGGTATCACCATCGCAGCAGCCATCGGGTTCTCGGCGCTGGTCTCGCTGACGCTGGTGCCGATGATGACGTCGAAGTTCTTCGCCAGAGGCGCCTTGCGCAGCCGCACCACACTGGTTGTGGAAAAATTCTTCACGTGGCTGTCGGCGCGTTACGAGAAAACGCTGCGTGCCTCGATCCGCACACCTGCGATCGGACTGGGCCTTGCCGCCGCGGCCATCGCGCTGGGCGTCGGGTTGTACAAGCTGCTGCCGAGTGAATACGCACCGCAGGAAGATCGCGCGATGGTGCAGATCATCCTCACCGCGCCTGAAGGAGCGAGCCTCAGCTATCTCGATCGCTACCTGCGTCAGGTAGAGGCCGTCGCAGCCGAAGAAGTCCGCAACGGCAACGCACGGCGCGTACTGACACGCTCTGGCAACTGGGGCGGTGGCGGCGACGTGAACGTCGGCCGTGTAGTTCTCCCGCTGACACCATGGGACGAGCGCAGCGAATCGTCCACGGCCATCGTGCAACGTCTGCGTGCGAAAGTGGCGGATTTTCCGGGCGTGCGCGTCGTCGTGACCGAGCCTGCCGGACTGGGGGTGCGCGGCGGCGGTTCGCCGGTGCGCATGGTGCTGGGCGGATCGAACTACGAGGAACTCGCTCACTGGCGCGACATCGTGCTCGAACGCGCTTCGCAGATCCCGGGCCTGGTGAATCTCGATTCCGATTACTACGAGCGCAAACCGCAGCTCGACGTCGCCATCGATCGCAATCGCGCCGCCGATCTGGGCGTTTCACTGGAGTCGGTGGGTCGCACCCTCGAAACCATGATGGGTTCGCGCATCGTCACCACTTTCCTGGAGCGGGGTGAGGAATACCGCGTGATTCTGCAGGCACGCGACACGGATCGCGCAACGCCGGGCGATCTCCAGAACATTTACGTGAGGTCGCAGACCACCGGCGCCATGATTCCGCTGTCCAACCTCGTGCAACTCCAGGAAACGGCGGGCCCGATCGACTACAAGCGTTTCAATCGACTGCGCGCCATCACCATTTCGGCGAACCTGGCCCCGGGATACTCACTGGGTCAGGCCATCGACGATCTCGAGCAGATCGTTGCGCGGGACCTGCCGCCAGAGGCGCAGGTGAACTGGGACGGCCAGTCGCGCGAATTCCGGAGATCGGGTGCGGCGTTGTATGTGACCTTCCTGCTGTCGCTGGTCATCGTGTTCCTGGTGCTCGCCGCCCAGTTCGAGAGTTTCCGGCACCCATTCATCATCATGATGACCGTGCCGCTGGCGGTTACCGGTGCGCTGATCGGGCTGGTGGTGCAGCACGGCTCGATCAATGTCTTCAGCCAGATCGGCTGCATCATGCTGATCGGTCTGGCGGCCAAGAACGGCATCCTGATCGTCGAATTCGCCAATCAGCTCCGCGACCGGGGAGTGGAATTCATCGAGGCAGTGATCCGGGCCTCGGCCATTCGCCTGCGGCCTGTCCTCATGACCAGCCTGTGTACGTTGTTCGGTGCAGTGCCGCTGATGGTGGCCTCGGGCGCCGGGGCGGAAAGCCGTCGTGCCATTGGCGCGGTGGTCGTCTACGGGGTCGCGTTCTCCTTGCTGCTGACCTTGTATATCGTGCCGGCGATCTACGCTCTGGTGGCTCGCCGATCCCAATCGCCCGAACACGTCACGCGTGAGTTGGCCCAGTTACGCGGCGAGCGGACCCATACCCAGGAATCGGCTTCCGGCCACTGAGCCGGGACCGCGCGCAAAAAAAGACCGGCGCGAGGCCGGTCTTGAATGGGATGTCCAAAGCGTTCATCGAACGCTCGCAGGAGGACAGTCATTGTGACCGCGCCCCGCGGTGTTGGTTCCATACCCGTCACATCGAATTTACTGAATCGCCCCAAGCCGTACTGCCGGCTGCTGGGGCAGATTGTATAGAAATACTTGTAGATGATCGACGTGCCCGGGAGCGGCATATCGGGCACCTGTTGCTAGAATCTGCGCTCATTCTTCCAGTGGGGCGCTCAAGTCGCATCAGTCGGTGGCTTTCAGCGCATTCGCACCAGTGAGCGTATATGGCCCTGACTCCTTACGAGCAGCTTGAGGTCGAATTTCGCCGCGCGCACGCGTTTCGCAGCGCGGCCAGCATTCTGCGATGGGATTCCGCCGTGATGATGCCCAAAGGCAGCGCGGATCTGCGTGGTGAGCAGCTCGCCGCGCTCGAAACCGAAAGTCATTCCATCGTGATCTCGCCGCGGGTGTCGCGGCTGCTGGAACGCGCGGATGCCAACCTGCAGATGCTCGAGGACTGGCAGGTCGCCAATCTGCGCGAAATGCGGCGCGAGCGTGACCATGCGATCGCCATGCCTCAGAGCCTGATCTCGAGGTTTGCCAAAGCCACCTCGCGCGCTGAAGTGAAGTGGCTGGAGGCCAAGCAGAAGAGCGATTTTTCGATTTTCGCGCCGCATCTGGAAGAAGTGCTTCAGCTCGTGCGCAGCAAGGCAGCGCTGCTGGGCAAGGCGCTCAATCTCGATCCGTACGATGCACTGGCCGACGAGTTCAGCCCGGGACTGCGCAGCGAGGAGATCGAGACCATATTTACGGCGCTGGGTCGGCGTCTGCCGGGCCTGATCCACGAAGTGATCGATCTGCAGGCGGGCAGGCCGACGCTGGATATCAGCGGCCGTTTCTCGGCCTCGAAGCAACGCGCACTGGCCGTGGAAATGATGAAGGCGCTGGGATTTCCGTTCGATCGCGGCCGGCTGGATGAAAGCGAGCATCCCTTTACCGGCGGAGTGCCCGGCGACATCCGCATCACGACGCGCTTCAGTGCCACCGATCCGCTTACCGGGCTCATGGGCGTTCTGCATGAGACCGGGCATGCCATGTACGACGTGGGTTTGCCTGAAGCGTGGCGCGGGTTGCCGGTCGGGCGCGATCGCGGCATGGCCCTGCAGGAAAGTCAGTCCTTGCTGCTGGAGATGCTCATCTGTCGCAACCGGCCATTCCTGACCTACGCCAGACCGTTGCTGGAAAAAGCATTCGGCGTCTCGGGGCCGGAATGGGAAGTGGAGAACCTCTATCGGTTGCTGACGCGGGTACGGCGCAGCCTTGTGCGTGTCGATGCCGATGAGGTCACCTATCCCGTCCATATCCTGTTGCGCTACGAAATCGAGAACGAACTGCTCAAGGGCGAATTGCAGGTCAGGGATCTGCCGGAGGCCTGGAACAGCCGTATCGAAGATCGGCTGGGTGTGCGGCCGTCCAACGATGCAGAGGGCTGCCTGCAGGATGTGCACTGGGCGGTCGGGTCGTTCGGATACTTTCCTTCTTACGCCATCGGCGCCGTCATCGCAGGCCAGCTCTATGAGAGCCTGCGCAACGATCGCCCGGAGCTCGATCAGGAAATTGCTGCCGGTCAGTTCGGCGGGTTGTTCGACTGGTTGCGCACCCATGTTCATGGTCTGGGCGCGAGCGTGAGCATGCCCGAGCTGATCCGCAACGCCACCGGCAAACCGCTGTCCGCAGCCGCCTGGTTGCGCTATGTCGAAGCGAAATATCTGGAAGCGTAGGGACGCAGTGGATCGCCCGCTCTCCTGACGGTCAGGTACGTGTGAGCCTGTACAATCTCCTTCCCGACAAACTGGCCAGTCAGCCAGCCGACCACTCAAGTCAGCCCGCCCCGATGTCAGCCGTTCCCGAGCCATCCAACAACTTCAAGCGCCTTCAGGCCCGCCTGCGAGGTGAGGTCGGCAGGGCCATTGAAGACTTTCGCATGATCGAGGACGGCGATCGGGTCATGGTATGTCTGTCGGGCGGCAAGGACTCGTACACGCTGCTCGACATCCTGCTTTCGCTCAAGCGCAGCGCACCCGTGAAATTCGATCTGATCGCGGTGAATCTGGATCAGAAGCAGCCCGGCTTTCCGGCACACGTGCTGCCCGATTACCTCACGGCGCTGGGTGTGCCGTTTCACATCATCGAGCAGGACACCTACAGCGTCGTCAAGCGCGTGATCCCCGAAGGCAAGACCATGTGCGGCCTGTGTTCGCGACTGCGTCGCGGTGCGCTGTACCGCTATGCCGCGGAGAATGGCGTGACGAAGATTGCGCTGGGTCATCATCGCGACGACATCGTCCAGACGGTGTTTCTGAACATGTTCTTCGGCGGCAAGCTCAAGGCCATGCCACCGAAGCTGCGTTCGGAAGACGGTCGGCACATCGTCATCCGGCCGCTGGCGTACGTCGCGGAGAGCGACATCGAGCGCTATGCGCGAGCGCGCCAGTTTCCGCTGATTCCCTGTTCGCTGTGCGGCTCGCAGGAAAACATGCAGCGTGTCGAGATCCGCAAGATGCTGCAGGAATGGGAGCAGCGCTATCCGGGGCGCACCGAATCGATTTTCTCCAGTCTGCGCAACGTTGTGACTTCGCATCTCGCCGATCCGCGGATCCACGACTTCAGTTCGCTTGCGCCTTCGCAACGCGGCGATGCCGGAATTCTCGACGAATGACGTCCTCGCAGGTCGCACCGCTTGTCTGAGTCACTACTTCACCGAGGCAATGCGGCCTCGCCTTGCGTCGTTTTTTCGCATGGGCTGGATGGTGAGCCATGGGGCGCCAAGATTGCCGCCATGGCGCCCATCGCGCAGCGTCGCGGTCTGCGCGTCGAATCCATCGACTATCGCGGCATGGAGCCGCTCGCCAGGGTCGGGAAGTTGTTGATGACGGCGCAATCGCTGCCGCATCCGCTGATTCTTGTGGGCTCGAGTCTCGGCGCTCACGTGGCAGCGAGTGTGTCGACGCAGGTTCCGACACGCGGCATGTTTCTGCTGGCGCCCGCGTTCTACATGAAAGGTTTCGAGCAATACACTCCGGTGCCCGCGCAGTGTCCTGTCGAAATCGTGCATGGCTGGAACGATACGGTCGTTCCTCCCGACAATGCCTTGCGCTTTGCCCGGCAATATCGCGCCACCATTCATCTCATCGATTCCGACCACCGCCTGAGCGACAGCATCGGGATGATCTGTCGCCTGTTCGATCTGTTTCTGGAACGCGTTGCATGACGTGGACGGTCGGAAGCAGCGCTCGCTACTATTCTGCTGGGGCCACTGGAGCGAACAACATCATGATGAACCTGCAACGAACAATTCTGACAGCGGCAGTTCTGTGCATTCTCGGCGGCTGCAACTCCAGGCCCCAGCCGCCCGCCGAGCCCCCGCCCGTGAAGGATACGGCGTTCGGCGATATGGTCGGCACCATGGACAAGGCTCGGGGTGTGCAGGATACGGTCGATGCACAGAAGCAGGCGCTGGATCAGCAGCTCAATGCGTCTGAAGGCGCGGGCGAATCGGACCAGTGACCGATGCGATGTCGTGTCGCGCGCGTCACGACGACGTCATGATCCGTCGCCGAACCGTACGGACCAACGATGTCTGAACCCTCCGAGTGGGACCGCCTGTCCCTGTCGCTGCTGCGTGGTCCGATCTCGCTGTGGGCACGGCCGCATGTGCTTCCCGAGGATCTGAAACAGCGCTACGCACAGCACCCACGACCTGTCTGTTACGTTCTCGAACGCCGCAGCGTGGCCGATCTGGTCGTGCTCGAAAAGGTGGCGCAGGCAAACGGTTTGCCTGACCCCATGCAGGCATTGAAACCGCCGCTGCCATCGCGCTCCGGTTTCTTTCTCGAACGCACCGCCGGTTTCTGGGGCGATCGTATCGATCGGCGCATTCCGGGCACGCTGCGCGAACTGGTGTCTGCCCTCAAGGCGGACGCAACGCTCGATGTCGATCTGATTCCGGTCAGCATCTTCTGGGGACGCGCGCCGGACAAGGAAGCTTCCTGGTTGCGGGTGTTGTTGTCGGAGAACTGGAATCGCGTCGGCCGGTTCCGCCGCATGTTGTCCATCGTGGTGAATGGCCGCAATCTGTTCGTGCAGTTCGGCGAGCCGCAATCGCTGCGCAGTTTCATGGAGGAGGGCGTGGATCCTGCGCGAGCGGTGCGACGCGCCGCACGGCAGTTGCGAACGCTCCTGAGCCGTCAGCGCGTGGCGGCGATCGGTCCGGATCTCTCCCATCAGCGCACGATAGCCACACAGGTGCTGCGCTCGGCGTCCGTGCGGCGCGCGATGAGCGATGAAATGCGCAGCAAGAAGGTCGCGCGGCGCGATGCGCTCAAGACTGCCTCAGGCTACATCGCCGAGATAGCAGCCAACTATTCGCATGTCTTTGTCGCCATCATGGCGCGCGTGCTCACCTGGTTCTGGACGCGTCTGTACGACGGCGTCGAGATTCACAACTTCGAGCAGCTGCAGAAGATCGTTGATGGAAACGAGATCGTCTATGTGCCCTGTCATCGCAGTCACATGGACTATCTGCTGCTGTCCTACGTGATCTATTACAAGGGATATGCCATTCCGCATATCGCCGCCGGCATCAACCTGAACATGCCTTTCATCGGCAGATTCCTGCGACGCGGCGGCGCCTTCTACATTCGTCGCACCTTCCGGGGCAATGCCCTGTACACCATGGTGCTGATGAAATACCTCGGGCTGATGATGGCCCGCGGCCATTCGATTGAATATTTCATCGAGGGCGGTCGCAGCCGCACCGGTCGATTGCTGCAACCGAAGACCGGCATGCTGTCAATGACGCTGCGCAGTTATGCCCGCGATCCGCGCCGTCCCATCGTGTTCATGCCGGTGTATTTCGGCTACGAACGGCTGGTGGAAGGCAAGACGTATATCGGCGAGTTGTCCGGCGCGCCCAAGGAAAAGGAATCGGTGCTGGGCATCCTGCGGACACTGCCTGCGCTGCGCAGGAAGTTCGGCAAGGTGCATGTCAGTTTCGGTGAGCCCATCCACCTCGACGAAATTCTCGAGCGTCATGCACCGGGACGCATGCGTGGCGAGCCCGATCGCAGCGAGCGGCCTGCCTGGCTGGCACCGGTAGTCGATGAACTGGCCTTGCGCATCATGACGCACATCAACAGCGCTGCCAGCGTCTCCCCGATGAACCTGCTGGCGCTGGTCCTGCTCGCAACGCCCAAGCAGACCATGGTGGAGAGCGATCTGGTACGCCAGGTCGAGCTGTATGCGTCGTTGCTTCGCCAGGCGCCGTACTCGCCCTTCGTGTCGGTGACGACAATGGATGGTGCGTCCATGGTGCGGCACGGCGAACGCATGGAAGTGCTGCAGAGGATCCGCCATCCGTTCGGCGACGTCATGCGTATGACGGAAGAAACGTCGGTGCTCATGACCTACTTCCGCAACAACGTGCTGCACCTCATGGCGTTGCCCTCGCTGGTCGCGTGCGGCTTTCTCAACAACCGGACGATGAGTTCGCGCGATATCCAGCGCCTCATGCGCCGCATCTATCCTTACGTGCGCGATGAGCTGTTCCTGCGCTGGGAAGAATCGGAAATCAACGCGGCCGTGGCGGAAACCATCGATGATCTTGTCAATCACGGCTTGCTCGAGGCGCTCGAGGGTGATGAGCAGTGGCGCCGCCCGGCCACGGGTTCGTCCGAAGCAGTACAGCTCGCCGTGCTGGCGCAGATCACGGTGCAGATCATCGAGCGCTATTACCTCGTCATCTCCGTACTGCTCAAGGCAGGCAGCGGTCGCATCGGTCAGGAAGCGCTCGAATCCCAATGCCAGCTGATGGCCCAGCGCATCTCGCTGGTACATGAACTCAACTCGCCTGAGTTTTTCGACAAGGCACTGTTCAAGAACTTCATCGAGCTGCTGCGTGCCCGCAAGGTAATCGGCGTCAACGCAGAGGGGCGGCTGGTGTTCGATGAAATTCTGCAGGTCATCGTCGAAGACGCCCAGCTGGTCCTGCATGAACAGATCCGCAACAGCATTCTTCAGGTGACCCACGCCTAGTTGCGCGACGTCTGTCCGCATTGACGGCGATCCTGATCCGTCCGAGCCTTCGATTTTTCTTCACCGGTTACCGGCCATGCGCACGATGTTCCTCCTGCTCGCGGTGTGTGTATCGACAGCAGCTGCCGCAGACGTCACGTTGTCGAGCAGTCAGGTCCGCTTTCCGGCCGGCGGTGTCGTGGATCTCATCATGACGATCACGAACGATTCGGCCGAATCACTGCGGGTCGATCTGCCTGAACGGGTGCATGTGCGACTGGAGACGCCGCAGGCCGTGAGTACGCTGGAATTCGTGCCGCAGCGAAGTGGCGAGATCGTCGTGGGGCAGAATCAGTTTGCCCGGATCCCGCTGCGTGGGGCGGTTCCGAACAGCGCCATCGGACAGGTGACGTTGCAGTTGACCGGTTTCACGGCGAATCCGCTGCTGGTGCAGATCGAACCCGCATCACCGGCTGCACAGCTGGCCAGACAGGACGACGATGAGTATCGACGCCAGGCGGAGCAGAACGAAAGCCGATTGGTGGACAAGCCGCCACCGCTGGCGGTCTCCGTCTACGAACCGGTGTATTTCATCCTGGGTGGCGATGGCGGGCTCAACGCCAAGTTCCAGATCAGCTTCCGCTACCAACTGTTCGACGGCAACGGCAGCTGGGCCAGGCATCTGCCGTGGATCGACGATCTGTATCTGTCATTTTCCCAGACCTCGTTGTGGGATCTGGGCGAACTGTCGAAGCCATTCACGGACTCGAGCTATCGACCGCGCCTGTTCTATGCGGACTACGATTTGCTGCGCCTTGCGGATGGCCGGCTGCGCGTAGGCGTCGAGTCGGGTTTCGGCCACGAATCCAACGGCAAGGATGGCGACGAGTCACGAAGCTTCAACATGCTTTACGTGCGCCCGGCTCTGACGTTGGGCGACCCCGACGGACTGCGCTTCTATGTCGCGCCGCTGATTCACAACTACATTGCAGCCAGCGAGAACGAGGATATGGCCCATTACCGCGGCTACGTCGACTGGCTGCTCGGCTTCGGCAGCAAGGGCGGGCTGGATTTCTGGGCGACGCTGCGCAAGGGCACGCGCAGCGACTATGGCAGCGCCGAACTCAATCTGTCCTATCCGCTGTCGAAACTCAGCGGCGGCGATCTCACGGGCTGGCTGACGCTGCAGTACTTCGGCGGCTATGGCGAAAGCCTGCTGAATTACAACCGCAAACTGGAATCGCAGCTGCGGCTCGGTATCGCCATCGCTCTCTAGAAGCGCAATTCAGTCCTGCTCGTACTTCCCGGTGCAAGAGACAGTCAGTCGACGTCCCGCACGGTTCCCCGTCCGCGCTTCAGCTGGCTGCGCTGCTGCTTGCCTTGCAGGCGTCGCTCCTTCGAGGCGCGTGTGGGCTTCGTGGCGCGCCGGATTTTCGGTTCGATGGCAGCCTGCGCCACCAACTGCTCCAGACGTTCCACAGCATCGCGTCGATTATGTTCCTGGGTGCGAAAGCGCTGGGCGGAAATCACGATGACGTCATCGTCGGTCAGGCGTCGACCTGCCAGCGTTCTCAGTCGCGTGCGCACTCTTTCCGGCAGCTGCGGCCATGCCTTCAGGTCGCAACGCAACTGCACCGCGCTGGCGACCTTGTTGACGTTCTGGCCTCCAGGCCCGCCGGCGCGGACGAAGCGCAGTTCGATCGCTGATTCTGGAATGGCGTAGTGCACTGTTTCACGCGGGCACAGAGTATTCGAAGATTTGCGGCTTTCCTTGCCACGCCCGTCTGCGCGGAATGTTGCTGGCGTCAGGTATCGCGCGCGATTGGCGGTTCACGTCGATCCCGCAGTACGACTTCACGCTGCGCAATCGGAATGGTGATGCCCTGCTCCCTGAACAGCCGCCAGATTGCGCGATTCACATCGGATCGTACGTTGTTGACGCCTTCCTGCGGGTCGGCAATCCAGAAACGCAGTTCCAGATCGAAGCCGTAATCATTGAAGCCCATCATGCGTGCCACGGGTTTGGGATCGCGCAGGATCCGTGCATGGCCTTCGGCCGCCTTGAGCAAGGCCGCCAGCGCTTGTTCCGGATCGTCCTTGTAACTGACCCGCACCGGCAGCTTCAGGCGCACGCGCGGATCGGTATAACTCCAGTTGATGACGGGATTGGTGATCAGATTCTGATTCGGTACCAGCGTCTCGACGCCGTCGCGATCGCGCACCACGACGTAACGACCGCGCAATTCCTGGACCCAGCCGAAGCCTTCGGTATTCGTGCCGGTCGTTCCCGTGAAGCTGATGACATCGCCGGGCTTGATGGAACGGTCCATCAGCAGCACAAAGCCGCTGATGAAGTTCGCGACGATGGCCTGCAGACCGAAGCCCAGGCCTACGCCGATGGCGCCGGTCAGCACGTTGAGCGTGGTCAGATCGAGTCCCGCCGCATTGAGACCGAGCAGGATCGACAGCCCGATGAGAAACGCCTGCGAAAATTTCGCGATGCCGATGCGCATGCCGAGCGCGAGGCCATGCATCGCCATCAGGCGCTGCTCGAACCAGCGGGCAAGCCATACGGCAATCAGAATGAAGGCGCCGACCGTGAACAGCAATTTCACGACTGACCACAGGGTGACCCGGGTCTTGCCCGTCTGAATACCGACGCTGTCTATCGCCTGCACCAGCGGATCGAACCAGCCGAGCACGTGCAGCGCCAATACGCTCCAGATGAGCAGCGTAATGGCGTTGCCCCATCCCTTGGTGCGGTTGCCGAGCGACAGACGTACCAGATAGACGCCGATGCGGATCAGCAGCAGCAGACCGGCGAGCGTGATGGCCAGGTCGACCAGGTGGCTGGGTGCCTTCAGTGCATGCAGCGCACCACCCAGTGCCGCGATGATGACGAGCGCCGCCAGATGCGGACTGATGATGGCGACAGCCTCGGCAACGCGGGCGCGAAATCCCTTTTCCAGAATCGCCGCCCGGGCGCGCTCGGTATTGCGAACCTGAATGCCGAACCACCACGCCACCATGATGGCGACAGCGATCGACCCCAGCTGCAGCAGTGAATCGGGTGTCAGCAGTCCCGCGAGTGCGCGGGTTATGGTGTGCAGCAGTTCCTGCATGAAGCGTGCGAAGAGGTTAACGAAAGGTAGCGAACGGAGAATGACGACGCCTGACGCCGACGTCTATCGGTGGCCGTATTGGCGGGGTTGCTGCGATCAGGCCGGGCATCCCTCACCACTCGCCGTCCTCCGTTTTGTTCTCAAGCGTTGAGGTCGGGGATCAGCTCGCTTTCCAGGCGGGCGATCTGATCCTTGAGCAGCAGCTTGCGTTTCTTCAGCCGGCGCAGCTGGACTTCGTTGACGTACAGATCCATCTGCAGCCGGTTGATCACATCGTCCAGATCGCGATGCTCGATACGCAGATCCCGCAGGCGTTCGAGGCGCCGGAAAGTCTCCGTCTCAACGTTGTTTTCCGTTTCGCTCATCGCTGCCGGTGTCTGGTACAAACTGCAAGGTTACCGCCTGTTGCTGTTCCGGTCTAACGTCCGCAGAGCCGTTCGGATCGTCGGCAGATGCAGACGCAGTCTGGCTGCACTGGTGCGCCAACGTGCCCATGCCCGACCAGCGAACGTGCGGCTGCGTCACTGCCAGCCGTCGCCGCGATCCTCGCGATCGCTGCGTCGGGGCGGCGGCGGACGACGGTGACTGGCGCGCCACTGCTCCAGATCCAGCACGTTGTTCTCAGTCGATGGCGGCGCCTCGCTCGTCGGTTCCGGCAGGCGTGGCGCATTGGGCGGCGGCGATGTTGCAGGGCCAGAGCCCGCCGATGCATATCCCACGGTTTCAGTCCGGTGGCCGTTCAGGACCACGAATCCCTGCAACCGCTGGATGCTGTTGGCTGTGTAGTCGAAAACGTAGGTGCGCCGCAAAGTCAGCCAGCCGCCTTTATCGCGAATCAGTGCGATCCGCGCGAACGCGACCGTGCCGTCCAGAAACTGGAGACTGAGTCGCTCGCATGCTTCGAGCGCTGCGATGTTGGCCTGTTCGCGTGCCGCCAGGCTGTCCTGCCAGAACCACGCGACGGCAGCCGCGGCCAGCAGGAAGACGAGGGCGGTCCAGCTCAAGAACATTGCAGGAAGACTCCGGGAATCGCTGGCGAGGGAGTCGCTATGATACGACCTCGATGAATCAGGTACTCGCCACATTTAGCGCTGCCGTCACCCGTCCGGACTGGAGCAGGATCGATACGGTCCTGCTCGACATGGACGGGACGCTGCTGGACCTGCGATTTGACAATGCCTTCTGGTTACAGCGGGTTCCGGAGCGGTTTGCTTTGCGGCATTCACTGACTATCGAGCAGGCGCGCGAGCAGCTCACACCGCGTTTTGCGGCTGTGCACGGCACGCTCGACTGGTACTGCACGGATTACTGGTCGCGGGAGCTGTCACTGGACATCGCCGGACTCAAGCACGAAATGCGCGATCAGATCCGCTATCTGCCCGGCGCAGAATCATTTCTGCGCGCGCTGCGACAACGCGGGTTGCGCACCATCCTGATGACAAACGCGCACCGGGACAGCCTGGCCATCAAGGCGTCGCAGACGCAGCTGACGGGTTATTTCGATGTGGTGGTGAGTTCCCATGAATACCGGGCGCCGAAGGAATCGGGGCTTTTCTGGGAACGGGCGCAACACGAGCTGGGATTCGACCGGGCACGCAGTCTGTTCG
Source organism: Povalibacter sp. (assembly GCA_035761425.1). Classification (GTDB taxonomy): domain Bacteria; phylum Pseudomonadota; class Gammaproteobacteria; order Steroidobacterales; family Steroidobacteraceae; genus Steroidobacter. The sequence continues at coordinate 3,129 of DASTRD010000200.1, read as the reverse complement.
TGGATGACAGCCTGAGTGTCCTTGATGCTGCGCGAGCTTTCGGGATTGCGCAGATATTCGCCATCACCCATCCGGATTCGAGTGGCGAGCTGCGCGAGATCGCGGAATTTCCGGGTGTGCGAGCAGTCAGCGATCTGCTCGAGTGACGATCATTCGCCTGCAGGTGTCGGTGTGCCCGGCGGACCGTCGGGACGCTTGCCGCGCCGTCGTCTGCGCCGTTTCGCTTGCGGCTGACCGCTGTCCGCAGACTGACCGTTGGAATTCGCAGGGGCGGGCGGCTGCGCTGCTGACGGTGCGGACCTGTGTCCTGACGGACGCGAGCCGCGATGGCGTTGTCCGCCCCCGCCACCGTGCCGGCCGGGCCGACCGCCGCCTCGATGACCGCCGTCGTTGAAACGGTGCCGGGGACGATATTCAGGTTGAGTGATTTCCGGAAGCAATTCCAGCGGCACCGCCGCCACGGGAATCTTGCGATCGATGTAGGCCTCGATGTCGGGAAGCGACATCACGTATTCCTCGCAGCCGAAACTGATCGCATCGCCGTCGGTACCGGCACGCGCGGTACGGCCGATGCGATGCACATAATCTTCGGGGTCCTGCGGCAGGTCGTAGTTGAAGACGTGGCTGACATCGGGGATATGCAGGCCGCGCGAGGCGACGTCAGTGCCGATCAGTACTGCCAGCGTGCCTTCGTGGAAGTCGCGCAGCATGCGCAGACGCTTGCGTTGCGGGACATCCCCCGAAATTGCTTCGGCATTGATACCGTTGCTCTGCAACAGGCGTTCGATGTCTTCGGCAGCGCGTCTGGTATTCACGAACACCATGCTGCGCCGCGGGTCCATCTGCTTGAGTAACCCGACGAGCAGGCGGGCTTTCTCATCATTCGAGGGGTAATAAATCACCTGACGGATGCGATCGACCGTCATCTTGTCGGGCTCGATCCGCACCAGTGTCGGTTCGTTCATGTGCTCGTACGCAAGCTCGAGCACCCGCTGCGACAGCGTCGCCGAGAAGAGCATATTCAGGCGCTGATCCGGTGCCGGCAGACGCCGCAGGATGTAACGGATGTCACTGATGAATCCGAGATCGAACATGCGGTCGGCTTCATCCAGTACGAGCACCTGCACGGCGCTCAGATCGATGACATGCTGTTTGAAGAAATCGATGATCCGGCCGGGCGTGCCGATCAGGATGTCGACACCCTGTTCGAGATGATGTTTCTGTTTCTCGTAATCGACGCCGCCGAAGGCGAGCCCAAGCCGCAGACCGGTGTGTGAACCCAGCGTCTCGGCATCGCCATGGATCTGAACTGCCAGTTCGCGCGTTGGAGCCACCACGAGGGCGCGCGGCGCATTCAGATTGCGGCTCGCCGGAACGGGTTCGCGAAGGAGCCGCGCGTACAGCGCGACCAGGAATGCCGCGGTTTTTCCTGTTCCTGTCTGTGCCTGACCCGCGACGTCGATACCGGCGAGCGCCTGTGGCAGGGTCTGCGCCTGAATGGGTGTGCAGCGTTCGAAGGAAGCGTCCGCCAGTCCCTTTTCCAGGGTTTCCGGGAGATGCAGGCTGGAGAAGGACAGGTCGGTAAGGTGTGAGTCAGCCATTAGAGAGCAAGTGATGTTTGGCGAAAATGCGGTGTAAAAAAGAGCGTGAAACGGATCCGGTTGCGTGAATCCGGAGGCTTGCAAATTGAAATGCGCCCGGTTCTAATAAGCCCAACGCAGCGGACTCATCCGCGCCCGCCCCGACCGGAATACCGGCACCAAGCTCCTTCTTGAATAAGACCCCCGCCGGGGTTGGTTTGCTCAAGTACCCAAGCTTCAGAGCACGAGCACTGCGCAGAGACGTAACTTCTACGGAGGCCTAACCGCCGTCATTGTGCCCGACCGAGCACGTTCAAGTCACGAAATACGGTCTGTCCCACCCAATTCCGTTCCCGTTATCGATTCCACGACCGCATCGCATTCGTTCAACCGTCTGCACCTACATCGCATCGATTCCAAGTATTTCAGGAGTATTTTCTGGTGAGCAGCGACACGATTCTGCACGTCACCGACGCGAGTTTCGAAGACGACGTACTCAAGTCCGGTCAACCTGTCCTGGTGGATTTCTGGGCTGAATGGTGCGGCCCCTGCAAAATGATCGCGCCCATGCTCGATGAGATCGCGGGCGAGTTCAAAGACAAGGTCCGGATCGCGAAGATCAACATCGACGACAATCCCAGGACGCCGCAACGCTTCAGCGTGCGCGGCATTCCGACACTCATCCTGTTCAAAAATGGCCAGGTCGAAGGGCAGAAAGTCGGCGCCCTGCGTAAAGCCGACCTCGCCGCATTTCTGGAAAGCAAACTGTGAGAGGCTATCTCGGTAATCAGGCCCGCAATCGCCCGGGTGGCGGCGGCGGCAACAAGGGCAACCGCGGCAATCGCGGTAACGATGGCAATCGCGGCAATCATCGTCAGCAACAGCATGACGATCTTCCCGTCGACGATTTCGATGCCGACGACGTAGGAATCATCTCGCCGTCGGAACTGGCCGCCTCGCGCCAGTCGATGAACCTGACTCAGCTCAAGCTGAAGCCGGTTCCCGAACTGGTCGAGATCGCACAGAAGATGGGGCTCGAGAATCTGGCCCGTTCGCGCAAGCAGGACATCATCTTCTCCATCCTCAAGGCGCATGCGCGCTCCGGCGAAGATATCTACGGCGACGGTGTGCTGGAAATCCTGCAGGACGGCTTCGGCTTCCTGCGTTCCGCTGACAGCTCCTATCTGGCGGGCCCTGACGACATCTACGTCAGTCCGAGCCAGATCCGCCGCTTCAATCTGCGCACCGGCGATTCCATTTCCGGCCTGATCCGCCCGCCGAAAGACGGCGAGCGCTATTTCGCGCTGCTGAAAGTCGGCGAAATCAATTTCGATTCCCCGGAAGGCGCCAAGCACAAGGTTCTGTTCGAGAACCTGACGCCGCTGCATCCGACCAAGCGTTTCAAGCTGGAACGCGGCAACGGTTCGAGCGAAGACCTCACGGCACGCGTCATCGACCTGGTGGCGCCCATCGGCAAGGGTCAGCGCGGTCTCATCATCTCCCCGCCGAAAGCGGGCAAGACGATGCTGCTGCAGAACATCGCCAGCTC
>DASTRD010000199.1:0-2661 GCA_035761425.1 Povalibacter sp. | reverse complement strand
GTTCCAGTTGCCGATATCCGCATTGATGCCTTCGCCGCCTTCCTGATTGTCGGCGCCGAGCGTGAACAGATCGTATTCTCCGTGCTGGCCCGGGCTTACGTAGTGGTAGTCGTTGCCCCAGGGATCCTTGCGCAGGCCGCTGATGTACCCACCTTCACGCCAGTTGCGGATCGAACTGTCGCCGGGTTTGGCTACCAGCGCATTCAGTCCCATGTCCGTCGTCGGATACTTGAAGTTGTCCATGCGGAAAAGATTCAGGGCGGTTTCGTAGGAGCGGATGTCCTGCTTGGCCTTCGCGACCTGCGCATCGTCGATGCGTCGGATCACGTTCGGCGCGACGATTGCCGCCAGCAGACCCAGGATGACCACCACGACCATGATTTCGATCAGCGTGAAGCCGCGTACCATGCGAACGCTTGTAAGTGTCATGTCATTCGATCCTTGCAATCGTCTCGGATACAGATGGATGAGATGCCGTCACGATGCCCTTCAATGCCGGCATTCACAAAACGCGCCGGATCATAACAAAGCACCCATGCACCATGAGTGAAGGTCGCCCCGCACCGACAGCCTCGCCGCTTGCAGCAGCTTCGATCCGGGCTCATCAGCGGATGTGGCTGGTTGGACTCGTGGCTGGGGTCGCGGTTCTGCTTGCCTGCGCTGGCGAACCGGCGCGTCTGGCGTTGCGCTATGAGCGGCTGGCTGTGCTCGATCATGCGCAGCTCTGGCGGCTCGTCACCGGGCATCTTGTACACGCGGGCCCTGCGCATCTCCTATTAAATATGGCGGGGCTCGGCCTGATAGCTGCACTGTTTCCCCGCGATTACAGCGTCAGGCAATGGCTGATCGTCCTGGTCGCCAGCATCGCCACCATCGACGCCGGATTTGTTCTTTTTGAACCACAACTGCAGTGGTATGTGGGGTTGTCCGGCGTGCTGCACGGCGCTTTGGCAGCGGGGGCGATTGCGTGGTGGCGGCATGAAAGCCGCGTACTGGCGCTGGCGTTAATTGCCATCCTGATGCTCAAGCTCGGCTGGGAACAATGGCAGGGTGCGCTGCCGTTTTCAGGCGACATGACCGTCATCGTCGCTGCTCATCTTTACGGTGCAATCGGCGGGGCGGCGGCCGGGCTACTCATCTGGCAGATTTCACGGCGCTGGCCAGCCGAGCCCGCATCGCTATAATCGCGCGCCGTTTTGCTTGAAGGGTCTGGAAGGAATGGCATTTGCGTTCGTGTTCCCCGGGCAGGGATCCCAGTCAGTAGGCATGCTCAAGGCACTGGCCGCGGCCGAGCCGCTGGTGCAGGAGACCTTTGCCGAAGCGTCCGAAGCGCTCGGTTATGACTTGTGGAGACTCTGCCAGGAAGGCCCCGAAGACCAGCTTGGCGCGACTGAGCGGACGCAACCAGCCATGCTGGCTGCCGGCGTCGCCACGTGGCGGGTGTGGCGCAAGCATCAGGGTGCGCTGCCTGCAGCGATGGCCGGTCACAGTCTGGGAGAGTATTCCGCGCTGGTGGCTGCCGAGGCGCTCGATTTCCGGACCGCAGTGGCACTCGTGCAATTTCGCGGACAGGCCATGCAGGCTGCTGTGCCGGCCGGGCAGGGCGCGATGGCGGCAATCCTCGGTGCCGATGATGCGGACGTCGAAGCTGCATGCCGCGAAGCGGCGCAGGGCGAAGTCGTCCAGCCCGCGAATTTCAATTCCCCTGGTCAGATCGTGATTGCTGGTGCAGCAGCTGCCGTCGATCGTGCGATCGAACTGCTCAAGGCTCGCGGCGCCAAGCGTGCAATCAAACTGCCTGTCAGCGTGCCCTCGCACAGCGCCTTGATGGCTCCTGCTGCCGAAAAACTCGCAGAACGCCTCGCACACACGCAGATTCGCGCACCGCAGGTACGCGACATTTACACGGTCGATGTCCGCACGCATGGCGATGCCGACAGCATTCGCGCCGCGCTGGTTCAGCAATTGGTGAAACCCGTGCGCTGGACTGAAACCATTCAGGCAATGATCGCAGGTGGCGCACGTGTCATCGTCGAGTGCGGGCCCGGTCGGGTACTGACCGGCTTGAATCGGCGCATCGAGAAGAACAAGGACATCGCGATGCTCGCCATCGAAGACAGCGATTCTCTGCAGCAGGCCCTCGCGGCATGCAAGGACCCGTCATGACCGAACAGAATCTGACTCAGGAAGTGGCGCTGGTCACTGGCGCATCGCGCGGCATCGGTCGTGCAATCGCCCACGAACTGGCGGCCCGCGGTGCCACTGTCATCGGAACGGCAACCAGCGAAAGCGGTGCGCAGGGGATTTCCCAGTGGCTTGGCGAGAGCGGCTTCAAGGGCCGGGGGCTGGTTCTCGACGTGGCGCAGCAGGCATCCGTGGATGCGCTGCTGAAGGACATCGAAGCCCACGAGGGTGCACCCACCATCCTGGTCAACAATGCCGGCATCACCCGCGACAATCTGCTGTTGCGCATGAAGCCGGAAGAATGGGACGAGATCATGAACACCAATCTCGCCTCGGTGTTCCGCCTGTCCAAGGCCGTACTGCGCGGCATGATGAAGCTGCGGCGCGGACGCATCATCAACATTGCGTCGGTGGTGGGAGTGATGGGCAATGCGGGGCAGACCAACTATGCTGCCGCCAAGGCCGGCATCATCGGAT
>DASTRD010000198.1:0-8983 GCA_035761425.1 Povalibacter sp. | reverse complement strand
ACAGCGCCGGCGATCACGTCACGCAGATCCTGGAGTTCGGTCCGGTCGGGCTGGAGGGCATCGATTGCAAACTGATCGAGGACATGAAGCGTATTCACCTGCATCCGGCCAACCTGAAGTTGCTGCCCGATGGAGCAGGGTGGCTGTTGGTGGAATTCGGCGGTGAGACTCGCGAACAGTCGCACGCGGTGGCGCGAAGTGTCATGGACGCATTGCGCACTCGTCCCGATGCGCCTGCCATGAAACTGTTCGACGATCGCGACGAAGAGAAGCTCGTCTGGGAGATTCGTGAATCCGGCCTCGGCGCCACCGCCCACGTGCCCGACAAACCGATTACCTGGGAAGGCTGGGAAGATTCGGCGGTACCACCTGCACAGCTCGGTGACTACCTGCGCCAGTTACGCACGCTGTTCGACAAGTACGGGTACGACGGCGATCTCTATGGCCACTTCGGTCAGGGCTGCGTGCACACGCGCATCGACTTCGATCTCAGCAGCGCCGGCGGCATCGCGAAGTATCGGGCCTTTGCCGTGGAAGCTGCCCAACTGGTGGTGAGCTTCGGCGGATCCATCTCAGGCGAACATGGCGATGGGCAGTCGAAGGCCCAGTTGCTGCCCATCATGTTCGGCAACACGCTGATGCAGGCCTTTCGGGAGTTCAAATCGTTGTGGGATCCGCAATGGCGATTGAACCCGGGCAAGGTCATCGATGCGTATGGCCTCGATGAGAATCTGCGGCTGGGTACCGAATATCGTCCTGTCGAGGTCCAGACGCATTTTCGCTACCCGCAGGATGAAGGACGGTTTGCACGCACACTGTTGCGCTGCGTAGGTGTCGGCAACTGTCGCAAGCACGACGCCGGCACCATGTGTCCGAGCTATATGGCCACCAGGGAAGAGCAACACTCGACGCGAGGACGCGCGCGGCTGTTGTTCGAGGCGATGCAGGGCAATGTTCTGACGCGCGGCTGGCAGGACGAGAGTGTGCACGAAGCGCTCGAGTTGTGCCTGTCGTGCAAGGGCTGCAAGAGCGAATGCCCTGTGCATGTCGATATGGCCACGCTCAAGGCCGAGTTTCTGTCGCACTACTACGAGGGCCGGCGCCGACCGCGGCAGGCCTATGTGTTCGGACTGATCGATCGCTGGGCACGAGCGGCGAGCCTGGCACCGCAGGTTGCGAACTTCTTCATGGCGCGCGAGCCGTTCGCGTCCATCGTGAAGCAAGCGGCCGGTGTCGCCCCACAGCGCTCGCTGCCGCCATTTTCTCGTCGCACGTTCCTGCAGCAGTTCGACCGCCGCAGCACCGGCAGCGGCCGGCGTGTGCTGCTGTGGGCCGACACCTTCAACAATCACTGGCACGCCGAGACATTGCTGGCAGCCGCGGATGTACTCGAACGTGCTGGCTGCGAGGTCCACGTCCCGCACCGCCATCTGTGTTGCGGCCGGCCTCTTTATGAGTTCGGCATGTTGGACCGGGCACGCGCCTGCCTGGAGACGATCCTCGATGCACTCGTCGACGACATAGCCGCCGGCACACCGTTGATCGTGCTGGAGCCTGCCTGCGCCGGTGTGTTCCGCGATGAATTGCTGGGCCTGCTGCCGCACGACGAACGTGCGCAGCGGTTGTCGCGACAGACACTGTTGTTGTCGGAATTTCTCTGTACGCATGTGCCCGGGTACTCGCCTGCCATGTTGTCCGGAAAGGCGATGGTGCACGGTCACTGCATTCACAAATCTCTCTTCAGAATGACCGCTGAAGAGCAGGTGCTGAAGCGAACCGGCCTGGATGTACAGATGCTGGATTCCGGGTGCTGCGGCATGGCGGGATCGTTCGGCTTCGACCGGCGCAAGTACGATGTCTCGATGCAGATCGGCGAGCGGGTGCTGTTGCCGGCCATCCGCAACCTGGATGCAGACACTCTGATCGTTGCGGACGGGTACAGCTGCCGAGAGCAGATTGCGCAGGCGACCGGGCGTCGCGCGCTGCACCTGGCAGAGGTGCTCGCAGGTTCGGCTGCGCAGGAGTCAGCGAAATGAATACTCGATCGATCGGCGCGACCCGCTGGGCCATTGCAGAGGGCTATATCCCGCCCGAAAGCACCGGCAGCAGCCGCGAGCTCACCAGTCACGAAGCCATCTGCGTCCTCAACAGCGGTGCTGCCGATGCGCATCTGAGCGTGCGGGTGTTCTTCAGCGATCGCAATCCCGCAGGCCCATACGAATTCACGGTACCGGCGCAGCGCACCCTGCACATCCGCATGAACGATCTGCGTGAACCCGAGCCCATCCCGCCCGGTATCGAGTATTCGTCGCTGATCGAATCGGACCAGCCGGTGGTGGTACAGCATTCCCGCCTGGATTCTCGTCAGTCGGCGCTGGCGTTGCTCAGCACCGTGGCGTACGCGGATTCGTAACCAGTCAACGTCGCATCTGGCGCAGTCCCAGCAGTGCAAGGCCTGCAATGGCAGCGCCGATCCCCACACTCTTGCGGTGCTTTGTCATCCATAGCTGCGTGCTGTCGGCTCGAGATCGCTGATCGAAGCGCCCGTGGGCCCCATGATCGCCCGCCACGGGTGCATAGAGATTGTCCCGGCGATCGGGCGGCAGCGGCTCGTCGGTGTGTTGCCCGTCATAGGCCGCACGTGCGAGCCAGTGATCGAGCAGCCCCGGGACCAGACGATTCGCCAGAATGGCTTTGGCGGCCGGCCAGCCCACCCAGACTTCCCGACGACGATGCGTGGCAGCGAAGTAGATGCCCTCAGCGGCCAGTTCGGGCTGGAAAATCGGCGGCACCGGCTGCGGTTGCCTGTCCATGCAGGTCCGACCCCAATCGAACTGCGGAGTGTTGAAAGCGGACAGATGCACCATCGTCAGATGCACTTTGCTCTTGCGATGAATCAATTCACTGCGCAGGGAATCGGTGAAGCCCCGAATGGCACTCTTCGCACCGCAGTAGGGCGATTGCAGCGGTATAGACCGGTAGGCCAGTGCCGATCCGACCTGCACGATGGTGCCGGCGCCGCGACTGTGCATGTGTCTGAGTGCTGCATGCGTTCCCCAGACCGTACCCAGATACGTGACCTCGGTGGCGCGCTTGAAATCCGCGGGCGCAATGTTCGCGAATTCGCAGAAGATCGTCGCCATCGCGTTGTTGACCCAGACGTCGAAGCCGCCCCAGGTGTCGATGACCTGCTGTGCGGCCGATTCCACCTGATCCGATTCGGCAACGTCCGTGGGAATCACCAGCGCTTCGCTGCCTGCCGCTTCCACTTCCGACCTGGCGCCATTCAGTCCGTCGATGCCGCGGGCGAGCAGCGCGACGCGCCATCCGTGTCGGGCGAATTCAAGTGCTGTTGCACGTCCGACACCGGCGGAGGCGCCAGTGATTACTGCGACGGGTGCGGCCATGTCGACGCTCCTGTTGGACTCACAGGACCAACACGCAATCGCGACAACGGTTCCTTACATGACGTGCGCGTCACACAGCATGGGGATTGAGCGTCGACTCCTGAGGCGAACGCCAGGGGGCCGGATGCATGGGGCGAGTCAGGTAATCGCCGAAGGTGAGAAAGGCCAGGAAGAACAGGAACAGCAGCGCCGCCCCGGCAGCCACCCGCACCGTGGCATCCGAGCGCCGCAGATGCATGAAGAACAGCGCGATCAGCGCCGCCTTGGCGGCCGCGATGATGAGATTGGCAATCGAGTTGCCGGCGCCCAGATCCACATAAGCGCTGGCGGTGGTCACGGCGAGCAGCACCAGCAGCGTGAGCCATATCCACACAAGACGGCTGACCGGATCCTGGCGTGCGTTCATCCGTGTCGCTCCACGAGATAGAGGATGGGATAGAGAAATACCCAGATCATGTCGACGAAGTGCCAGTACAGACCCGTCACCCCGACCTGACTTGCCAGTGCCCGCGCACTGTTGACGCGCAGTCGCAGCGCAAACACGATCGATGCCACGATGCCGATGGTCAGATGCAGGGCATGCAGGCCGGTCATGGCGAAATAGAGGTAGTAGAAGTACCCCGCGCCCTGGCGCAGCCTCGGCTCGAAACGAAAGTCGGCCCAGGGCACAAGATGTTCCTGCCACTCGCTGAGGTACTCGAAACCCTTCAGCACCAGAAAGACCACGCCCAGAGCTGCCGTCAGCAGCAGACATCGCATGGTCATGCGGGTGCGATCGCTGCGCACTGCCGCGGCGGCCAGCGCCATGAACAGACTGCTCGTGAGCAGCACCGCAGTATTGATCGTGCCGATGACGACGTCGGTGTGACGACTCGCGGCCGCGAAGGCCTGTCCGTACATCTCACGCCCGACCGCATAACCCAGGAGCAGCGGACCGAAGAACATCAGCTCCGTGGCCAGAAACACCCACATGCCGAGTTCCGCCGTCTCGTGCCGGTGGCTGTCGCTTTCGAAGTGTGCGGCATGCGAACTCATGATCTGGTGCGCGAGCGATAGTCGTATGGCGAGGGGATGTTCTCGGGAATCGTCTCGAAGTTTTCCTTCGGCGGCGGCGATGCTGTCTGCCATTCCAGTCCGGTGGCCTGCCATGGATTGGCGGGCGCGTGCTTGCCCCGGAACATCGCCCATACGAGATAGACCAGCGGCAGCAGATAGCCGATTGCCAGCATGCCTGCACCGGTCGAGGAGAAGACATTCAGCAGCTGATACTCGGGTGAATAGACGTGATAGCGCCGCGGCATGCCCATCGCGCCGGCGATGTACTGCGGAAAGAACGTCAGATTGAACCCGACGAAAATGACGACCGCGGCAATCCGGCCCCAGGTTTCCGGATACATGCGGCCCACGATCTTCGGCCACCAGAAATGCAGGCCGCCCAGGTACGCCATCACGGTGCCGCCGACCATGATGTAGTGAAAGTGCGCGATGACGAAGTAGGTGTCCGTGAGATGCACGTCAAGCGCCGCCGCGGCCAGAAAGAGTCCGGTCAGACCGCCGATGGTGAAGAGACCCACGAAGCCCAGCGCGTAGAGCATGGGCGAGGCGAACAGGATCGAACCCTTGTACAGCGTGGCCGTCCAGTTGAAGACCTTGATGGCCGAAGGAATGGCCACCAGAAAACTGAGCAGCGAAAACACGACGCTGGCGTACATGCTCTGGCCCGACACGAACATGTGATGTCCCCACACCAGAAAACCAATGATGGCGATGCCGAGAATGGCGTAGGTCATGAAGCGATAGCCGAAAATGCGGTTGCGCGCAAAGCACGGAATGATTTCGCTGGCAACGCCCATGGCCGGCAGCACCATGATGTACACGGCCGGATGCGAGTAGAACCAGAAGAAGTGCTGGAACAGCAACGGATCGCCGCCCAGAGACGGATCGAAAATGCCGATGCGCGTGATGCGCTCGAAGGCAATCAGACACAGCGTCATGGCCAGCACCGGCGTCGCCAGTACCAGAATGATGCTGGTGGCGTAGTTCGCCCAGACGAACAGCGGCAGCTTGAACCACGTCATGCCCGGTGCGCGCATCCGGTGCACGGTCACGATGAAGTTGAGGCCAGTGAGAATGGAAGAGAAGCCCACCACGAATACACCGACAATGGCGAGCACGACATTGGAATTGCTGAAGAGGGTTGCGAAGGGAGTATAGAAGGTCCAGCCCGTATCCACGCCGCCGAAGAGCAGCGTCGCCAGCACGAACAATCCACCCAGCGTGTAGATGTACCAGCTCGCAAGGTTCAGCCGCGGAAACGCCACTTCGCGCGCACCGATCATGAGCGGGATCAGGAAATTCCCCAGCGTGTTGGGAATCGACGGAATCAGGAAGAACCACACCATGATGATGCCGTGCGCGGTGAACAGCTCGTTGTAGGTGTGCGCATCGACCAGATCGCCCTGCGGTGTGAGCAGTTCGATACGGATGATGGTGGCTGCGGCACCGCCCAGGAAGAAGAACCCGGTGATGGAGATCATGTAGAGCAGCGCAATGCGCTTGTGATCGCGCGTGGTCAGCCACGACCACAGCGTAAAGCCGCCGTGCAGATAGCTGTTCTCATGAAAGGCGCGCGAAGGATGACTGCTCATGGACTCGTGCTCATGGGTTTGGTCTCTTCGCTGGAACGGATGTAGGCCAGCAGCGCCGTCAGGTCATCCTCATCGAGCTGACCCTTGAAGCCCGGCATGATGGGCGCGTAGCCGGCGACGATCTGCTTCTCCGGCAACAGGATGGAATCGCGCAGGTAAGTGTCGTCCGCGACGATCGTACTGCCGTCACTCAGATGCACCTGTCGTCCGTAGAGACTCTCGAGCGGTGGCGCATGCACCGTCGAGGCTGCTTCGTGACATCCGCTGCATCCGGCACGGCGATAGATGGTGAAGCCGCGGGCTGCGAGATCGTCACGCTGCGGACCTGCGGCAAGCCAGCGTGCAAACTCAGCCGGCGGCATGGCGACAACGGTTCCGGTCATCCTGGCGTGATCGGTGCCGCAATACTCTGCGCAGAACAGGTTGAAGCGCCCGGCGCGTGTCGCATTGAACCACAGCGAGGTGTATCGGCCGGGCAGCACATCCTGCTTGACCCGGAATGCCGGCACGAAAAAGCTGTGAATGACATCCTGTGAAGTCATGATGAGTTCGACCGGCTGGCCCACCGGCACATGCAGTTCGTCGATCTCGCGCCGTCCGTTGTCGTGTTCCACTTTCCACATCCACTGTCGGGCCAGCACATGCACACGCAGCGCGCTCTCGGGCGGTCGATGGAAGCGCGAGAACACGATGCTCGACCAGATGAACAGGCCCAGAAAGATCGCCAGAGGCGTTGCCGTCCAGGTGATTTCGATCCAGCGCGCCCGCGCCGGTGGATTGCTGCGATCGGCTTTCGACCCGTGCCGGTAGCGAATGGAGAAATACAGAATGGCTCCGGCCACTCCGACAGCCACGAAAGTCGTCACTCCCAGCACGCTGAGGAACAGCACATCGACGGTGTGGCCCAGCGAGCTGGCCGCGGAGAACAGGCCTTCGCCGTTCGGATTCATGCCGGCCTGCGCACTGCGCGGTAGACAAGGAATGCGGCGCCGAGCGCCAGCACGATGACACCGATACGCAGCGCCATCAGCGCCTGTGCGCTGTGACTCCCCGGCGCGACGAAGTGATAGCAGAGCAACAGCAGGCGACCGGCCAGCTCGCCGACCGAGCCACTGCCGGCAGCCGTCACCGCAGCACGCACATCATCGGCGGGATAGCGCACACCGAAAAAGTAACGACTGATCTGCCCGCCCGGCGTTGCAATCACGAACCCGGCCGCATGACCGAACGCCGTGCCCGCAGAGATGTAGCGAAATCCCGTGGCTTGCGCCAGTCGACGCCCGGCATCGTCGCTGGCAGTGAGAAAATGCACGGCGTCACGCTGGGCCATGCCGGGGAATGACTCCGTCTTGCGTTGCGCGGCCTGTCGCGGCGAATCGGTGGGATCGAAACTGACGGCAACAACCTGATAGTCCCGACCGGCTTCCAGCCCGGATTGCTGCAAGGCGTCACGCACGCCACCCATGACCTGCGGGCAGAGTTGCGAACACGAATACCACGCAAGAATCAGGATCACGGGCTGCCTGCCGAAGTAGCGCTGCAACCTCACGGATCTGCCGGTCTCGTCGCGGAACTGCAATTGCAGCGGCAGCGATGTGCCGGGGTGCTGGTCCCAGCCGATTGCGGCACTGTCATCCAGCGCCAGCACCGGAGCAGCCCACAACAGCAGTACGACGATGGCAAATTTCATGGTTGCGGCTCGGCCACCATCTGCATGGCGCGCTCGATGGGAATGTGGGCAATGCCCCGGTCGCGATCCACCCAGCCATAGCTGTGGAGCTTCTGCTGCTTCTCGCGCTCGAACGCTTCGCGGGCAGCCAGCGGATCGCTTTCCAGCAACTTCGCAGCGGACGGCGGTGTATCGGTCGGCCCGCTGCGCGCCGGTCCGCCGGCACTGGTGAGCCATGCCGACAGCAGTGCAGCCAGCAACACGATGGCGACAATGCTTCCGGCACCGATCAATACGGCTCGCGGATTCAGATCGCTGCGCTCGTGGCGGACTTCGCTCATGCGACGCTCCGCGAATCCGCCGCCGGCTCGTCGCCGCGGTCGTGAAAGTTGAACCACCATGCAGCCAGCCACAGCGCCAGCAATGCCGCGATCGCCACGGGATCCGTCCAGGCGAAGGCGATACCGTCCGGTCGCACCACCGGCAACACCAGGTAGATATTGAAAGCGAGTTGCGCGACCAGCAGCGCCGCCGCCAGACGACCCAGCGCCCGATGGCTGCGTTTCACTGAACGCGCAAGCAGCAGCAGGAACGGCAGAGCGAACTGCGCAACGAACACGAACAGCGTCAACCAGCGCCAGCTCGTCTGCACGCGAGGCAGATACCACACGATTTCGGTCGGCAGATCCTCTGCCCAGATGATCAGAAACTGAGTGAACGCCACGTAGGCCCAGGTCATGACATAGGTGAGCAGCAGATTGCCGATGTCCTGCAATCGGTCGGCCTCTGTATGTTCGTCGCGGCTGCAGGCCCACGCTGCCAGCGTCATTGCCGAGAGCATCTGCGCCGTCACGATCAACAGACCGAACGCGCTCGAATACCAGCGCGGCAGCAACGACATGATCCAGTCGACGGCGGCAAGCGATACCGTCAGTCCGTACACGATCAGACCGAAGGCACTGAACCGGCGCAGTGCCGGTGGTCGCACCGTCGTGCAGCGCGCGGCCAGGCGCAGCCAGTACCAGGCGAGCAGACTCCAGATCAGGATGTAGATGACGCCGCGAGCCGCAAAGAACGCAGGGTTCAACCACCACGATTTGCCCAGCACCTCCGGCTCCTGCGAATCGACCCATGGGTACAGCATCCGCATTCCGATGAGCAGCGGTATCGCGAGCAATGCTGTCAGCGGCACCAGTCGCGCGGCGGCCGTCAGTGGCGCACGCACCGCGAGACCCCATCGCCCGCCGGTCACCTCGTGC
>DASTRD010000197.1:0-16064 GCA_035761425.1 Povalibacter sp. | reverse complement strand
GGCCGAAGTGCGCGCGCGGGTACCGGATACGGCGAACATCAATCCCATCGATGTGCTGCGCTGGCCCGGCATCATCCGCGACGCGGGCGTCGACACGGCGCCGATGCTGGTCGCTGCGCTCGAGTTGCTGAAACAGGCACTCGCAGAACTGAACGAGACACGCGCGCGCGAAGGCCTGAGGATTCGTGAGTTGCTGTCGAGCCGCTGCACCGCCATGCGCATACTGGTACAGAACGTGCGGCAGCGCTTGCCGGAGATTTCGCAGCGGCTGCGCGAACGCATCGTCGAGCGCATCGCGCAGCTCGGGACAACGCCGGATCAGGAGCGCCTGGAGCAGGAACTCGTGCTGTACGCACACAAGATGGATGTGGATGAGGAAATGGATCGGCTTGCCGGCCATCTCGATGAAGTCGCTGCCGTACTCGATTCTTCCGATCCCGCCGGCCGGCGGCTCGACTTCCTGATGCAGGAACTCAATCGCGAAGCCAATACGCTCTCATCGAAGTCGCAGGACGTCGAGACGACACGGGCCGCGGTCGACATGAAGGTCATCATCGAACAGATGCGCGAGCAGGTTCAGAACGTAGAGTGACGGGCAACGCAGTGACCAGTGACCGCCAGGAGCCGCAGCGCGGCCAGCTCTTCGTCATCGCGGCGCCTTCAGGCGCAGGCAAGACTTCGCTCGTGCGTGCGCTGATGCAGCGCATGCCGCAACTCAAGTTCTCGATCTCCTATACCACGCGCGCGCAACGGGCCACCGAGCGGCACGGCCACGATTATTTCTTCGTCGACAAACCGACCTTTGAGCAGATGGTCGAGCGCGACGAATTCCTCGAGTACGCGCAGGTCTTCGACAATTACTACGGGACATCGCGCAGGCAGGTGGAGGAACTGCTCGAGGCCGGGCACAACGTGCTGCTGGAAATCGATTGGCAGGGCGCGCGGCAGATCCGCACGGCGATGCCGGAGGTTCAGTCGATTTTCATTCTGCCGCCGTCGCGTGCCGAACTGGAGCGGCGACTGCGCGAACGCAAGACCGATAGTGCAGAAGTGATTGCGCGGCGGCTGCGCGATTCGATCGCCGACATGTCGCACTGGAACGAATTCCAATACGTCGTCGTGAACGAGAATTTCGAGCGCGCCGTGGACGATCTGGCCAGCATCATCGCCGGGCACGGTCAGTCGCTGCGTGCCGACCGATCCGAACTGCAAACGCTGCTGGGCTCGCTGCTGGGTTAACCACGACTGCATTCTGCGCGGGCGACCGCAATACTGGCCGCGCCGCGGAACCTGGCCGGCCTGTCACAACCCAAGCATTGGACACTGGCGGCAACGCCGCCGGGTACGACGCCATTTCACAGAGGGATCCGCATGAGTCACAAACTGATGTTCTCCGTTGCAGCCAGCGCGGTGCTCTGGCTGGGCCTTGCATCCGCAACTCTCGCTGACGAGGCAGAGCGTCCCCGCACCGTGTCGGTCTCCGGTCAGGGCGAAGTGCAGGCCGAACCGGATCAGGCCATCGTCACGCTCGGAGTCGAGTCGCGCAAACCGAGCCTGGCCGACGCGCGCGCCGAGGTCAGCCGCACCGTCGATGCGGTTCTCAAGCTGACGCGCGACCTCAAGATCGATCAGAAATATGTGCGCGCCACGCGCATCAGCGTTCAGCCGGAATACAACTGGGACAGTTCTGCGAAGGAGCGCAATCTGATCGGCTATTTCGTCTCGCGCCAGGTCGAGGTCGATCTGCGCGATCTGGAAAAGCTCGGCACTCTGATCGAGAAGGCCACCGATCTCGGCGTGAATCAGCTCGGCGATCCGCGGCTCGAGTCCAGCAAGCGGCGCGAGCTGGAGCGACAGGCGCTCGCCAAAGCAGTAGACGATGCACGTGCGAATGCAGAAGCAGTCGCCAGGGCGGCCGGCGCGAAACTCGGAGCGCCGCGCACGATCTCCGCAAGTTCAGGTTATGTGCCGGTGCCGGTGATGGCGCGTGTGAAAACGATGGCCATGGCCGCGGACTCCGCGGGGGCGGCGCAGACTTATCAGAGCGGCCAGATGACGTTCAATGGCAACGTGCAGGTGGAGTACGATCTGATCGTTTCTCCATAAGTCACGGGTGAGGCATGCACGTCGGCCGCAGATGTGTCGGTGTAGGTCTGCTGCTGGGACTGCATGTGCTGGCAGCCCGGGCCATCGATGCGCCCGCGCCCGCAGTGCCCCAGCAGCAGTCCCAGCCCACAGCGCCTCCGCCGGTCAACGTCACCCCGACGGACGAATCGCAGTTCTACGAGCGGCTCCAGTACGTCACTCACAAGCGCAACCTGAGCGGTCTCGACATCAGCGACGCCGTGCTGAAGTCGCTCGGCAGTGCGGACATCCATACAGCGATCGGCACCCTGGAAAGCCAGAGTGTCGGCAACAATCGCGATGCCACCATCGCACTGGTGCGCATCCAGCACTGGTGCAGCAGTGTCGGCTCAATCCCCAGCCCGGATCCGCAGGCGCAGCTTGCACGACTTGCCACCGTGCTACCGGCCGATCACCTGCCACGCATTGCCGGCATCTTCGCCGCGGAACGGATCTATCGACAGAAGGCACAGCAGGGATGCAGCACGGCCCCGTTCGATTACCGCGGTATCGAATCGCGACTGCGTAACGCAGCCGCCGCCGGTGATCCCGCCAGCGCCACTGCCTTGTCGCAATTCGTCCGCGATCCGGCACAACGCGATGCGTTGCTGCTGCAGGCTGCGGATCAGAACTACGCGCCTGCTCAGTACGCGCTGGCGAAGAGCCGGCTGATTGCCGTGCAGCGTGGTGTGAGCACTGAAAATGTCAGCTCGATCCGGCTGCTGCTGAAGCAGGCCGGTCGCACGCTCTCATCGGCGAAAGTGGATCTGGCGAACTGCATGGCACTCGCCTGCGACGGTCACCCTGCAGATGCTCCCGCTGCTGCGGCATTCGGTACCGATGCCGCGCGTGACGGCGAACCGATGGCTTTTCTGTCCATGATGCGTATGCCGTGGGGCGCTCGACTGACCCGCACGCAACTGCTCGCCTGGCAATACTTCGGCGCCCGGCTCAATGAGAACGGCTGCACCGGCGATGCCTACGTGCAGAACGTGGTGTTCTACACGCAGACGTTGTCGGCGATGGAAAAGGGCGTCAAGCCGAAAGTGCTGGAGGATGCAAAGGCGCAGGCCGATACGCTGTGGCAGAACAACAGTGCCCGCGCGATGCACGAACAAGGCTGCGGCTAGCCGGCGAGCACTCGACGCTTTACTGGCAACGCTGCCTTCTGTCTGACCAGCCGACCAGTTCTCAGGCTGCTACGCGATCCACGAGCAGCACTGTGCCATCCACGCCTGTGACACGGGCGCGCGCACCAGCGGGAAGATTGGGGCCGCGAACCGGCCAGTCGCGATTGCCGAGACGAATCCGGCCGTTGCCGTTGTGCAGTCCCTGCTCCAGCACGATCACCTGGCCGATGTGACTGTGGCCGGAACGGTGGCTGGCGAGCGGACTGTTGAGTTCGCGCTGACGTGCGCGGTACTGACGCCAGAAGTACACGGCGAACACGCTGGCGGCAAAAATCAGAAACCACGTCATGACGGTACGGCAGGGATGGAAGTTGTGCGCGAGACGCAGCGTAGCAAGAGTCATCCGGTCGGAACGATGATGACAATCACAACTTGTTGCAGTGCCTGCATGCGCTGTTTGACGGAATATCGTCGTGCAGCCGTATGCATGTGGCAACTGCCTCATGCACGCATGCGATCAACCCGTACGCTGCGACCGGTTGACTGCTGAATGGCGCTTGAGGTGGACGAGCAGCAGCGAAATCGCCGCCGGAGTTACACCTGGCACGCGCGAGGCCTGACCTACCGTGGCGGGTCGCACTTCGTTCAGACGCTGGCGGACTTCGGTCGAGAGTCCGCGTACCTGAACATAATCGAGATCATCCGGCAGCCGCGTGGTTTCGTGGCGGCGATGACGCTCGACTTCATCCTGCTGCCGATCGATATAGCCGGTGTATTTCGCCTGCACTTCGAGTTGCTGCGTGACCTGCTCGACCAGTCGCTCGTCAGCATCCGGCGCCTGCATCCACTGCGGACGTCCCACGCATTCGAGCTGCGTCAGTCGGTCATAGGAAACTTCCGGCCGTCGCAGCAGCGCCTCAGCGTGTGCTTCACGCGGCAGGCTCGTGCCGAACGCATCGAGCGCCTCAGCTTCGCTGATCTGATGCGGATGAATCACGACTGCCTTCAATCGCGAAGTCTCGTCCGAGATCACCGTGCGTTTGCGCTCGAAGAAGGCCCAGCGTTCATCATCGACGAGCCCGAGCTGACGACCGGTAGGTGTGAGACGCAGGTCGGCATTGTCTTCGCGCAGCAGCAATCGATATTCGGCGCGACTGGTGAACATGCGGTAAGGCTCGCTGACACCGCGTGTGATCAGGTCATCGACCAGCACACCGATGTACGCTTCATCGCGCCGCGGCGACCACGTCTCGCGGCCCTGCACCTGAAGCGAAGCATTGATGCCCGCGAGCAGGCCTTGTGCGCCCGCCTCCTCATAACCCGTGGTGCCATTGATCTGGCCGGCAAAGAACAGTCCACCGATGAATTTTGTCTGCAAAGTCGGCGTCAGATCGCGCGGATCGAAATAGTCGTACTCGATCGCGTACCCCGGCCGCGTGATGTGCGCGTTCTCGAATCCGCGAATGGAGCGCACGAGTTCCAGCTGCACGTCGAACGGCAGGCTGGTGGAAATGCCGTTGGGATAGATCTCGTGAGTGGTAAGGCCTTCGGGCTCGATGAAAATCTGATGCGAGGTCTTGTCGGCAAAGCGATGCACCTTGTCTTCCACCGACGGACAGTAGCGCGGACCCACCCCTTCGATGACGCCGGTGAACATGGGGGAACGGTCGCAGCCGGCACGAATGATGTCGTGAGTGCGCTCGTTGGTAGCCGTGATGTGACACTGAATCTGTCGCGGATGTTCGTCGCGGCGGCCCAGATACGAGAACACCGGTACAGGCTCATCGCCGGGCTGTGCCAGCAGTCCCGCATAGTCGATGGTGCGTCCATCGATGCGCGGCGGCGTGCCGGTCTTGAGTCGTCCGACCCGGAATGGCAGCGCGCGCAGCTTTTCGGCAAGCCGGTTCGATGGCGGATCGCCCGCGCGGCCACCCTGATGATTGCTGAGTCCGATGTGGATCTTGCCGCCGAGAAAGGTGCCGACCGTCAGCACCACCGCCGGCGCGCGGAATTCAATACCCGTCTGGGTGACGACGCCCTGCACACGATCCTGTTCGATCACCAGGTCCGCCACTTCCTGCTGAAACAGCGTCAGACCGGGCTGGTTCTCCAGCATCGAACGGATCGCCGCCTTGTACAGAATGCGATCGGCCTGGGCTCGCGTGGCGCGGACCGCCGGACCCTTGCTGGCGTTGAGTGTACGAAACTGAATACCGCCGCGATCCGCCGCCCGGGCCATCGCACCGCCGAGTGCATCGATTTCCTTGACCAGATGGCCCTTGCCGATCCCGCCGATGGCAGGATTGCAGCTCATCTGTCCGAGCGTTTCGATGCTCTGGGTGAGCAGCAACGTGCGCGAGCCCATGCGGGCCGCAGCAAGCGCAGCCTCGGTGCCGGCATGACCGCCACCGACGACGATGACATCGAAGTGATTCGGAAAACGCATGGGGGCGCGGGCGACCCGGAAGAAAGGGCCGCTATTGTAGGCCACGGTCCCGTGCGCTCAATAAGGCGGATGCGCAGGATCGGCGATTATGTCGGCGGGGCATTCAGGCGCCTGAGCAGCGCCACGGCCATCGCCACGACCACCGCCGCACCCATGATGAGCACGCCCCACAGGACCACCAGCCGCAGCGGGGTCCGACGCGGCAAGGGCTTCAGGGCCACCTCGCCGCCCAGCGCCTGCACGGACCCGGGGACTGCATTGCCAATGAGCTCGCGCAGATCTCGCTCCGCCAGGCCGGACAGCAGACTGTCGCAGGCGGTGCGTGGCGCCGGATCGGCGCGGCGGCTGCCGAATGCCAGCGTGAAAGGTCCGTCACCCTGCACCAGGAATCGCAGGGTTGCGGGCCGATAGCCTAGTTCCAGATCAAGTCCGGCGACCGTGTCCTGTGTGCGCAACGGGACGATGCGCCAATAGCGATCATGGTCCGTGGCGATCTGCGCTGCTGCACTGGTGCGCCGCTGACCGTCCTTCATGAAGGTGTAGGTCTCGCCGCGCCAGCGTTCGCGCCACGGCGCCTGCGCGTCAGGCCGGCTTTCGATCCGCACCTGCACTGAAGCGTTGTCCTGCGGCAAGCGAACGCGTGCGTAGGCGATCGGCGCGATGCGGCGCGCATCGAATTGCCGTTCGTTGCCATTCGCCTCTCTCAGCGGATCGGCGTCGAACCACACCGGTTCGATGCTCGATGTCGTTTGCGATTCGCCGATGACACCGGCAAGTGCGAGCGCCGGGCCGCCATCCGTGCGCACCACACGCAGATACTCATAACGTTGCGGCGGCAGCTCGACCACCTTGCGTTGCAGCTCACGATTCTCATCGGCGACTCGCAGCAAGGTGGTGGACGACACGACAGTGCGCCAGCGATCGAGATCATCGCTCGTGTCGATGCGCACCTGTGCCTGCGATGCGCCGTCAGGACTGCTCCAGTCGAACTCGATGGAACGCAGCGGTTCAGCAACGCCTCGCGCATCGATGACGTGCGCCCATGTCTGCGTGCCGTGAGCAGCAGGCGACGCGTCGCCTTCCTGAATGTGCACCTGAGTTCCGCCTGCAGTGTCGACCTCGACGCGCGTTGCGCTCGAGCCCGCACGAATAGCCGCCTGCAGATCGAACACCGGCAGCTCCCGACGCGACACGGTCGCAGCCTGCGTCGTGGCTGAAGCACAGAACGCATGCGGTACGGCCACGCCATCGGCGTTGAAGATGCGCACATCGCCAAGATCGGTACGTGTTGCGTACTGATACACCTCGTCCGGCAGTTGCAGCTGCGCGAGCGGACGATTCGAATCCGCATCCACGCGCATGCCCTGCGCATAGTCATCGGTACGCGGCGCGGCGAATGTTGCCTGGACGCCCAGCAACGCCAGCGCGAGCACACAACATCTCATCATGATTCGTTCCCTGGCTGCGTGCGTCACGGCGTAACCTCTTCGGGCTCTTCCGCCGCGCTCCTCGGCGGCAGCGGCGCGACATAGCCGGTGATGAGCAGCAGAACGCCGACGGAAATGAATGAGGCGATACGACCCACTGTTCCGACGCTCGACAGGTCTATGAGGAACAGCTTCGCAACCACCACGATCATCAATGCCGCACCCGTCATCCAGACGTAGCGCAAGCCGCGGCGCGCCGCGAACGTCATCGCGGCAAATCCCAGCAGGCCCCAGAAGATCGACAGCGCCGCCTGCACCAGCGTGGAGTTCATGATGCCATTCAAGGTGACGGGCGTGGCCACGAGGTAGTGCAGCGCACGAATGAGTGCAGCGTTCAGCCAGAGGAACATCAGTGCGGACAAGGCGCCGGGCGCTGCATACCGCTGATCGGCGGCGAGGGTGTGTCGTTGTTCCTCTTCGAGCGAGGTCCACCACAGCGCGAGTGCCGCCAGACACAATGCGATGCTGATATCCAGCGGATTGAGCAGCGGGAGGTAGGGCAGCCAGACCGGATCGCCCACGTTGCTGACGTCCATCCACATCGTCCATGCGCCGGTCGCGAACGCCAGCGGGACCGCGCCCCACGTCCGATACGTATCGATGAAGCGTGCCAACGGCCATTGCGGCCAGGGATGACGTCGTCCTGCGAGCGCAAGCAGCGCTGCGGGAGCAAGCCCCCATGGCAGCACGGGCCACACGCCCGCGGCATGCTGATCGATCTGCCAGGCACATTCCCAGCCGATCAATATCGCAAGCGCCCAGTAGCCCAGGGCATGCAGCACCTTGTCGCCGGCGCCCGCAGCATCGAGCCGTCCACTATCGAACGCGCGCAACTGCGCGTAATACACGGCCAACAGCGCCAGCCAGCCGGCAGCGCCCCATTGCGCGAACGGGTGACCGAGCGATTGTGCGTGAACGAGCCCGAACACCACTGCGACACCCGGCAGATACAACGCCAGTGTCTGCGGCCAGGGCCAGCGTGCTCGTCGACCGACGATTGCCAGCAGCACGACAGTAATCGCAACGAAGCCGAGCGCCGCACCATGCATCGCCAGAGGCGCGAAGCGGTCGATCTCATGCAATCCGGCGAACAGCCACCAGCCAAGCCCCCACAGCGTGAAGACGTGTTCTGCGCCCCCTTCGTAGCCCGCCTGCTGCTCTCGATTGCGAAACAGCCAGTAGCCGCTCAGCACACCCGCCACACCCAGCAACACGGCACCGATGCAGACACCGTTCAGCACAGGCTGAATCGCTTCCATGCGACCGACGCCCAGCATGAATCCCACACCGCCCAGTACCTGCAGCATCACACCGAAGGCGCGTGCCAGACGCCGGTTCTGCCGCAGACCCAGCCACAACAGGCCATTGCCTTCCACTGCCCACATCGCCGCGGTCGTGCGCGTATCGAATGCGAGCGGCACGGCGAGGCTGCCGAAGATGACGCCGAGCGCAGCGAACGCTTCGACCAGCAGACGGAAGGTGTCGCGACGTGTTCTCCACAGCGTCCACGCGAGCAGCAGATAGAACACGGCCAGCCCGAGCGCACTCCACGCCAGTGCATATTCGATCTTCGACACCAGCGTCGCGTGCAACGTGAAGGCAACCACCGGCAGGCCGAAGACCAGTGAGCCCGAAACGTAGCCCTTGAGGTTGGGCGGCTGACGCAGGCAATTCAGGATCGAGACACCCACATACATGAGAAAGAACAACGCCAGAAAGAATTCCGCGCTGCGCAGGTCGTGGGAGTGATAACCGGCGACGCGCCACAGACCCGTGATGCTGAAGGTGAAGAGGAATCCGAGCACGTTGAGCACGCGCCAGGTGCGAAACCACGCGACTGTGAAGATGCCGAGGTTGAGCACGGCGTAATAAGTGAACAGCGCAACGTGATTGCCGCCGCCGCTCGATACCAGGATGGGTGCGAGGAATCCGCCTGCGGTGCCGATGACGGCGAGCGACAGTGCGTTCTGTGCGACGGCAAGAATACCGGCCGCAACGGCCACGACGACCAGAATGCCCAGTGCCAGCCCGAGGGGAAGCAGCTGAAACAGACGGCTTGCGGCGAACACCGTCAGATACAGACCTGCGACACCGCCTCCCTGCAGCAGCTGCGCATAGCCCGGGCGCTTCTCGCGCAGTCGCCAGCCGACGATGAGCAATGCGATGGCGCCGAGCGCGAGCCCGACAAAGCGCAATTCAATGGGGAACAGGCTGTGCTCCGCGGCGTATTTCGCGAGGAACGCCGCGCCGAAGAACAGGATGACGATGCCGATGCGTGCCAGCGGGTTGCCGCCCTTGAACCAGTTCACGCAGGCTTCCAGCGCTTCCTCGAGCGGTGAGGGCGTGGATGGCTGCTGCACGATGATGCGTGGTGCCCGTGTGGCGTTGCTGGCCATTGCCTGGGCGGCGGGCCGCTGCATTTGAGGCTGGGGCGTCGGTTGCGGTGTGGGCGTCGGCGTGACAGTGGGCCGAGACTGCGGCGTGTTCGTTGAAGCTGCTGCAGGTTGGGCAACTGGCGCAGGCGGTGCAGGCGGCGGTACTCGCTCGACCGGGCTCTGCATTGCACGGATCTTCGACTCGAGGGTTCGCTGCAGCGTCTGCAGCTTTTCATCGAGCGTGCCGAAGACCGCACGCAGATGCAGTATCTGTGCGAGCAGCGCACCCAGCACTGCGCCCGTGAGGAAGCTCGCCGCATCGGATTGGATGGCCCCCATCAGCACGGCGCCGACAATGCCCAATACCAGGGTGATGCCCGTCGAAGAGGGTTCCGTGTCGTTCTGCATGGTCCTGCTGCGCTCCGCGCGTGATGAGTCGTCGCCCCGTGCCCGCACACGGCGCTGCCATCGACGTTGTATGCGGATTATCTGTGAGGCCGATTCAAAGCGCCACGCGACGGTTCACCGGTACAGGTGCAGCCACTCGCCCCCCTCAGCCAGCTGCGTCGGCCCGGCCAGGTGCAGCCCCAGCTTCTCGAGCACGCGGATGGAGTCTCGGTTGTGTGGCGCGACCACGGCGACGATGCCTTCGATGCCCAGGACGCGTCTGGCATGATCCATGACGGCCTGAGCCGCTTCAGTGGCATAGCCTCTGGACCAGTACGCCGGCAGATAAGCGAATCCGATGTCGATCTCGCCGATGAATGTGCGGTTGATGAGTCCACATGTACCCATGGACTCGCCCGTATCCTTGTGTTCCACCAGGTAGTGCCCGTATCCGTGACGTGCATAGCTGGCGATGTGACTGTCGAGCAGAAAACGGCGCGCCTGCTCCAGTGTGCGAATGCCCTTGTCGCCGATGTTCGCCAGAAACGACGGGTCGTTGAGAAGCGTGAGCATGAAGGGTGCATCATCGAGCGTGAGATGACGCAGCCGCAGTCTGGCGGTTTCGAGAATGAACATGCAGCGAGCTTAAGAACTCGCGCATCCAGCAGCAAACGCATGCACGAACGACCGATTGCCGCTAACGTTGCGTCATCGACAATCCTTGCCCGTTCGCACGCAAGAGAGCCATTCATGACCATTCAGGGCCGCGCACGTACACCGGGTCCGCTGGGCGGCCCGGGCGGTAGCATCAACGGCAATCAGGGCCGCTCGCCCGGACCTGTCGGCAACACGCTGTGGGACAAGAAAACTGCCAAGGCGCCGCCGCCGGCGACACGGCCGGCCGCCAGGAAGACCGTCATGCCGGCACCGACGAACGATCAGGACAGCAAGGACGTGCACGTCGTGACCTGGGCGTTGTTCGGTTCGAAGAAGTCACCCACGTTCGAGGAAATCAAGCAGGCGCAGGGCCTCGCGAACTGCCCCGTGGCCGCCATCCTCGCTGCGCTCGCTTTCACGGCGAGCGGTCGTGCGCTGCTGCAGAAAATGGTGAAGGAGACGCAGGCCCCAACGATCACGGATCTGGCCGGTCTCGACAAGGATGTCCTGAGCAACCCGCCCGCTGGCATGAAACTCACTTCGCCGCGTTACTTCACCGTAGCGCTGCCGCGCGGTACCGTCGAAGTGAGCGACGTGTTGTATACGGACGATCACGACTCGGGCTGGTCGCCGCTGTACATGCGTGATCCGCATGAACAATCGTTGTGGGGCTCCATCATCGAGAAGGCGCTGGCCGTGCAGCTGGACAACAGCTACGAGAACTTCGATGCGCTGCCCCTGAGCGCCAATGATTTCTGGGAAAAGATCACTGGTGCGAAACCAGGCGGATTCGACGTTGACGCCAAAACGCCGACCGACAAGATCGTCGATGCCGCCCGCGCTGCCGTGCGCGTTCCAACCATCGGAGCATCCAGGGACAGCGGCACCCGATTCGTATCGGAGTTCCACGGCCATGCCATGCTGGGGCTCGACGGCAGCAAGCTCAAATTGTACGACCCCGCCAAAGCGAAAACGCTGTCGTTGACCGTCGCGCAATTTCAGCAGGACTTCAAAGCCGTCCTGTTTCAGAAATAATCGAGCTGGCAGCGCATGCGCTGCACACGCCCACCGTGGGATGGGCTCGTTTCATCGAGCGGATGATGGGGAGGCGATGCGGCATGCTCTATGCTCGCAACTCTTCTGCCTGGTCGCTGCCGGCGTCATTCAAGGTAAATCCCATGCGATTGAAGGTTTGTCTGTGGCTGGTGGCGGTCGTGCTGTTCGACGGTGCGGCGCTTGCGCAGAACGCACCGCGTCTGCTGAACGCCGATGACATCAATGCACTGCACGAAGTCAGCGATGCCCGGCTCGCTCCCGACGGGCAATGGGTCGTGTACAGCGTGCGCAGCGCCGATCCGCAGAAGGACGAACGCATTACGCACGTGTGGATGACCAGCTGGGATGGCCGCACGACTCTCCAGCTCACCAGCTCAGCGGACAGCGAACATTCGCCCGGTTTCAGTCCCGACGGTCGCTACGTGTCCTTTCTTTCAGCGCGCGGCGGTGAAGACGAGCCCGAGCAACTGTGGCTGCTGAATCGCGCCGGCGGCGAAGCTCAGCAGATCACTTCCTTCAAAGGTGACGTGCTCGACTACGCCTGGTCACCGGATGGCACGCGGCTCGCACTGATCGTGATGGATGAAGATCCGGCTGCAACGGCGAGCGACGAGGACAAGACGCCGCCGCCCATCGTCATCGACCGCTACTACTTCAAGGAGGACGAGACCGGTTACCTGGGCGAGTTGCGCAAACACCTCTACATGCTCGATGTGGCAACGCGCGAGACGACGCTGCTCACGCCCGGAACGTTCGATGAATCATGGCCGGCATGGTCGCCCGACGGTTCGCAGATTTCGTTCGTCAGCAAGCGCGGCGCCGATCCGGATCGCAGCAACGACAACGGCCTGTATGTGATTGCCCCGCGCGCGGGCAGCACGCCGCGCCTGGTCACGACATTTCACGGCGACGCCGGTGACTCCGGCTGGATGACGACGCCGTCGTGGAGCCCGGACGGCCGTTCGATCGCGCTCACCGTCGCCACCGATCCGGCACTCATCTATTACGCCGAACAGGACCTGATGATCGTCAACATCGATGGGTCGGCCACGCGCGTGCTGACCGGCGGCATCGACCGCAATGTCATCGCACCGCGCTGGTCGCCGGATGGCAAATGGATCTATGCCTTCATCGAAGACGATCGCAATCAGCATCTTGCCCGCATCAACCCGACGAACGGCAAGCTGGAACGCGTGATGCAGGACCGCCGCGAGACCACGGCATATGATCTCGGCCCCCGGCAGCGCATCGCAATCATCGACTCCACGGTCGATCGGCCGGATGAAATTTTTGCGCTGGAGAACGGCAAGCCGCGCCGCCTCACCCATCTCAACGACGACTGGCTGGCAGGCGTAAAACTGGCGAAGGTCGAAGAAATCACGGCAACATCGAAAGACGGCACGTCCATCAACGGATTTCTGGTGACGCCGCCCGACTACGTGCCGGGCAAGCGCTATCCGACGGTTCTGCAGATTCACGGCGGGCCCGTCTCTCAATTCGCGAACAGTTTCATGACGAGCTGGCAGATTCTTGCCTCGCAGGGCTATGTCGTGGTGGCCGCCAATCCGCGCGGCAGTTCGGGGCGCGGCGAATCGTTCGCCAAAGCCATCTGGGGTGAATGGGGCGGTAAAGACACGCCCGATGTGCTGGCCGTGGTCGACTACGCCGTCGCGCAGGGCATTGCCGATCCGGAGCGTCTCGGCGTCGGGGGCTGGAGCTACGGCGGCATTCTTACCGATGTCGTTATTGCCAGGGATCAGCGCTTCAAGGCAGCCACCAGCGGCGCCTCCATCGGCAACGCGCTCGCCGGGTATGGCACGGACATGTATGTGCGCGAATACGAAGCCGAACTTGGCACTCCCTGGAAAAATCCGGATGCATACCTGCGCAATGCCTATCCGTTGCTGCATGCCGATCGCATCCGGACGCCGACCCTGTTCCTGTGCGGAGAGAAGGACTTCAACGTGCCCTTGCTCAATTCAGAGCAGATGTATCAGGCGCTGCGCAGTCTGGGTGTCCCCACGCAACTCATTATCTATCCGGGACAATTTCACGGACTGGGCAAGCCCAGCTACCTGCGCGATCGCATGCAGCGCTACATCGACTGGTACGGCAAGTACCTGCGAGGGAACCTCTGATTACCTTTCAGGCGCTGTTGTCTTCCAAAGGCCTTCAGGCACCCATGCCAATGAGGCAAATCGCAAGTTTCCCAGCCGTCAGATTCTGCCTACGCACAATCATGAATCCGTACTAGTGCGGGGAACCGCGACCTGTACATGAGTGTATTGATCGAATGGAAGCAGCGGGCTTCCGTTCAAGTGTGTGTATGTCCCAGTCTTCCTTTTACTCGGGTGCGGCCCCCGCGGAGGCCGCGCCCCGCGTCGCCATCGCCGGCGGCGACCCGGCAACGCTGCCGCTGGCGTCCGTAGCCGATCTGGATCTGCGCGTCGATTCACATCTGGTCGACGAAACCTCCGACATCGATCCGATCACCGTTCAGGAGCGCCCTTCGCCTTCCGGAACGATGCAGCATCCGCACAGCGGCAGGGAAATCGGCACAGGATCGGTGCTGCGGGGACGTTATCTCATTGAACGAGCCATCGGCTCGGGCGGCAGTTCCACGGTGTTCAGCGCCATGGATCGCCACCGTGTGCAGGGGGCCAACGCCGACGCCAAGCTGGCGATCAAGGTCCTGCGTCCGCCTTTTCGCGAGGATCCGCTGCGCGTGCAGCGCATGATTCGAGAATTCCGCTACATGCAGCGACTCACACACCCGGCCATTGCGCGGGTCTTCGATCTGGATTGCGACGAGGGCGTGTGGTTCATCACCATGGAGCTGTTCGAAGGCGAACCGCTCAATCGCTATCTGCATCGCCACGCCGCGGGCATTCCGGCTGCGGATGCGCTGCGCATTCTGCTCGAATGCACGCAGGCGCTCACCTGCGCGCACGACCATGGCGTGATCCATGGCGATCTCAAGCCCAGCAACATATTCATCGATCTGGCCGGCGGCGCTCATCTGCTCGATTTCGGCTCGGTGCCCGACGGGCACGATGAAGCCGACGCGAGCCGCGACGTTTTCGTCACGCCCGCCTATGCCAGTCCGCAACGCCTGCAGAAACAACCGGCCCGGCACAGCGACGATCTCTACAGTCTCGGCTGTGTCGCTTACGAACTGTTCACAGGGCGCCACCCGTTCGGCATGGTGTCCTCACGCGAGGCGCAGCGGGCGCGATTGCGGCCGGAATGGTCGGCGTCGATTCCAGCACGTCATTTCGGCGTCATTGCCCGGATGCTTGCCTGGGAGCGTGATCAGCGCCCGGCCAGCACCTACGAATTGCTGGATTCGCTGCTGGCTGCCCAGGCGCGAGCTCAGGCTGCATTCACGGCGGGAGCACTATCGAACCCTGCCCGCACCGAGACTGCTCCCGCGGAGGAGGAACTGGCGCAGTCATCGCAGGAACCCTCGGAAGAGGCATTGCGGGCGTTCGCGCAATTCTCCGGTGTGGTTCCCGAAAACTGGGTGGCAGATGAGTCGGCCCACGCTGCAATCGCGACCGAACCGGCCGAGCTTCGCTGGCGCAAACCCATTCCACCGGAATGGCTCGAATCGCCCGCGCAGACAAAAGAGGGCACCGATGTCGCGCCCTCGATGCCGACGGCAACTCAGCACATCGTCGTGGCTGACCGCTGGCATGTGGTCGGTCCGCTGCACTGGATCAAGCGCGGCGTGGAGTTGCTCGAACGACGCGTGCTGCCGCCGGACGACACGATCGATGTGACCAGAGATGTTCCATCGATGCCCGAGCCAGCCACTGTCGCGGTCACTCGCAGGTGGAGCACGCTGCGTGACTCATGGAATGCATTTGCTGCGCGATGGCCGTCGGGACGTACGCAGGCTCCATCCAGTATCGCTGCTCCACCCGTCGGACCCGACGGTAGCTGGATTCCGCAGCTGCACTGGCAGAACGCCTTGCACGCCGACTGGCCTCAGCTGCAACTCGCCGCGCCGACGACCTCGGTGAATTTTCAGAAGATTGTCTTTCCGATGCTGTCGGGCGCTGCGTCACCGGTGATTGCCGTCGAAGCGGCGGCGTCAGGCACGCGCGTTCCGACAATTCCACGCGAATCGTGGCAGCAGCGTTGGCAGCACCACAGGGCGTTGTTCGCTCGCGCGCTGTCCTCACTGCGCGAGCGCCTCAGGAATATGCCGCGGATGCACTGGCGGCGATCGTTGCTCGTCGATGCATTGCCTTACTGGGTGCGTCTGCGCCGGGACATCGCAGCGCTGGCTACGCCCGCCATGCCTTCTGCTGAGCGCGTACGGCATTGGCGCGAGGCCATGCCGGTAGCAGCCGTTGCCAGCATTGCTGTCGTGGCGATGCTGTTGCTGCATGTTTCC
>DASTRD010000196.1:0-18647 GCA_035761425.1 Povalibacter sp. | reverse complement strand
CTCCGATGTCGAACGCAAGCGACTGGCGGGCCTGCGGGCCGAACAATCTTCCCGGGGCCGGCAGTCCATCTATACGGTCGAGTTCAACGCACAGGTCTACGAGCATCTGCTCGCACTGACGCGCGACCTGCTGCGCTGTGGAGCGCACGTCATCGTCGATGCCGCCTTTCTCAGGCGTGCCGAGCGTCACAGTTTCATGCAGCTCGCAGTCGCGGAAGGGGTTGCCTTCAATGTTCTGCACTGCGTCGCGGCCACGAATGAGTTGCGACGCCGGCTCGATCGCCGACAGCGCGCCGGCGGCGATGCCTCGGAAGCGGACGCCACTGTGATGCAGCGCCAGCTCGACTACTGGGAAGCGTTCGATGAAAGCGAATTGCCCTTCGTGCATGAAGTCAGGACTGCGGACGAGTCCCGCGTGAACGAATTGGTGAGCGATCTGCGGAAACATTTACGCGCGTGATTGTCTGATTGCAGGTGTCCCGCATCGCCCGACATTCGATCAGCGCGGCAGTGCGGCTACCGCACTCACCTTCGGCGTTATTCCCTCACGTCACACCGAAACTTAATGCGCCGATATCCGGGATCGTGAGCTGCGCACGGCGGCTGCTGATTCGGCTGATGCGGAGACTGAGTCTTGGTCCACCGCGGTCTCGGGGAAATTTGCCGTCTCAATCGCTGCTGTGACGCGCCGATAGTTCCAATGCCGGTTTGCCCGGCATGAATTTCATGGAGCGATGGTATGGGGCGGTCCAACGGCGGATCTGGCAGCACGCTGCGCGTGACGGGTGAGATGACTATCTATCGGGCCTCCGAGCTCGCCCGTCATCTTCTCGCGCGGCTGGCTAAGAAGCCGGCGGCCGCACGACTGGATCTGTCTGAGGTCACCGAGATCGACACTGCGGGTCTGCAGATCATTCTCATGCTGAATCGTGCGACGGCTGCGACGGGCAGTCGGTTGGTCATCGTGCGTCCCTCGAACTGCGTCAGCGAAGTGCTCGCGCTGTGCAATCTGACCCATCTGCAGGCGGGCGATGAGGCCGCGGCGTGACTACCGATACGGCGTTGCCGACATTCGTCGCGGAGAGCCGCGAACTGCTCCGCGAGATGGAAGCTGCTCTGCTTGTCTGCGAACAGGCGGAGGCGAGCGCTGAAGCGGTCAACGCAATCTTCCGGGCTGCGCACACCATCAAGGGTTCCTCGGGCCTGTTCGGCCTCGAAACCATTGTGTCGTTCACGCACGTGGTCGAAGGTGTGCTCGATCGGGTGCGAAGCCACACGCTGATGTGCGATGCGCGGCTGGCGGCCGTTCTGCTCGATTGCTGCGATCACATGCGACGCCAGGTCGATGCAGTGGAGGCCGGCGGCGATGCGCTCGGTGCGCCACACCTGATGGCCGCAGGTGCTGCGCTCATCGAGCAGTTGCGCGGCGCGAGCGGCGATGTGAGCAGCGCTCCGAGCCGGGCTTCTGTCACTACCGCATCGACCGCAACGGTCGCGGCGCGCGACGGACAGCGCCTGTGGCATATCTCTGTTCAGTTCCTGAGCGACGTGTTGCGCAACGGCATGGATCCGCTGTCGTTCGTTCGCTACCTCACCACGCTCGGCACGATCACGTCGATCCGCATCGATGAAACGCGTCTGCCTGCGGCTGGCGACTTCGATGCGGAGAGTTGTTACCTGGGTTTTGAAATCGGTCTGCTCTCGGCGGCGGATCGCGACCGTATCGAAGGCGCTTTTGAGTTCGTGCGCGATGATTGTCGCCTCGAAGTCACGACGCCGGAATTGCCGCGTCAGTCCGCGGCGGCAGAGCAGTTGCGCGATGTCCGTGCAGGCGAAAGCCGCGCTGCTGATGCCAGAAGTCCGGAGAGTCGCTCGATTCGCGTCGACGGAGACAAGCTCGATCACCTGATCGACCTGATCGGTGAGCTCGTGACCGCTGGCGCCACGACCAATATCGAGGCGCGCAAGGCCGGTCTGCCCAGTCTCAACGAGGCGACGCTGCGCATGGCGCGGCTCGTCGAGGAAGTGCGCGATCAGGCGCTGCAGCTGCGCATGGTGCCCGTCGGCCCGACGTTCAATCGGTTCCAGCGCATCGTGCGCGATGTTGCGCGCGAAATCGGCAAGCAGATCCGGCTGGAAATCACCGGTGCCGATACCGAACTCGACAAGACACTCATCGAAAGCATTGCCGATCCGCTGACGCACCTGGTGCGCAACGCGATCGATCACGGCATCGAGACGGGCGAGGTACGCCGCAGCCTCGGCAAGCCGGCGGAAGGCGTGGTTCGTCTCAACGCATACCACGAGTCGGGATCGGTGGTGATCGAAGTGGCCGACGATGGCTCCGGTCTGCGACGCGACCGGATTGTGGCCAAGGCAATCGAGCGCGGCCTGATCGAGGACGGCGCGGCACTGTCGGATTCGCAGGTATTTGCACTCATCTTCGAACCGGGCTTCTCGACTGCCGATCAGGTCACCAACCTGTCGGGCCGCGGAGTGGGCATGGACGTGGTGAAGCGCAACGTCGCCGCATTGCGCGGCACGATAGAACTGGACAGCAAGGAAGGGCTGGGTACGACCGTGCGTATCCGCATGCCGCTCACACTCGCCATCATCGATGGCTTTCTGGTCGGCGTCGGTCGCGCGTCCTTTGTCATTCCGCTCGAGCTGGTCGAGGAGTGCGTGGAACTCGATCAACGGGAACACGCGGACGAGGCCGGTCATCACTATGTGAATCTGCGCGGTACGGTGCTGCCGTTCATCCGGCTGCGCGAACTGTTCGAGATCGACGGAGTCGCCGGACGACGCGAGAGCATCGTCGTCATCCGCTGTGCCGGCAAATGCTTCGGCATCGTCGTCGACGAGTTGCTGGGCGAATTGCAGACTGTCATCAAGCCGCTGTCACGGCTGTTCAGCCGGGTGCGTGGCGTCGGTGGCTCAACCATTCTGGGCACGGGTCAGCTCGCGCTCATTCTCGATATTCCCAATCTGCTCGATCAGTGCCTGAGCGGCGCTACGGCGTGCATCACCGAGGAGCTTCGTTCATGACCACCCAGGCAGGCACCGCAACGACCGCCGAGCATCGTCACGACCAGGATCAGTATCTGACGTTCATGCTGGGCCGCGAAACGTTCGCGCTCGGCATCCTCGACATCAAGGAGATCCTCGAGTACGCCGAACCCACGGAAGTACCGATGATGCCGGCGTTCATCCGCGGCGTGGTGAATCTGCGCGGCGCGGCGGTACCGGTGGTCGATCTGTGCGCGCGCTTCGGACGGCCGAGTACGCCGGTCGGCAAGAAGACCTGCATCGTGATCGTCGAGACCGGCGGGGTCGACGAACGCCACGTGCTCGGCGTCGTCGTCGATGCAGTCAATGAGGTGCTGGAGATTCCGGACACCGAGATCGAGCCGGCACCCGGTTTCGGCGCCTCCATCCGCAGCGACTTCATCCAGGGCATGGGCAAGGTCCGCGGCAAGTTCGTGATCATCCTGGATGCCGGGCGCGTGCTGTCGGTGGCAGAGATGGAACAACTCGCGCAGGCGGGTCCGGACACAACGGCGCAGTCGGCAGCCTGAAGCGATATTCCAGTGAAAAACGTCATCGTCAAACTGTTTGAGCGCCCCGAATCCGGGGTCGCAGATACGTCACAGACCCGCACCGACGGCGGTGTGTCGCTGCGCGCATTGCCGATCTGGGCCCGCCAGGTCGAAACGGCGCGGACACAGACCGAAGAGGCAATCGTATCGCTGAGTGCGCGCTTCGCGGGCATCGTCGGCAAGCTCGATGCAGCGCTCGCGGCGTCGGAATTGTCAGGTGACGGCGGTGACATTGCGCGCACGCTCAAGGATGGCCGGCAGGAACTGATGCAGGTCATGCAGACGCTCACCGCTGTGCATGAGAGCCGTCAGGCGCTTGCCACTCAGATTCGCGCGCTGGCTGCCTACAGCGATGAGCTCAGCAAGATGGCGGGTGAGGTCGAGATGATCGCATTCCAGACCAACATGCTGGCGCTGAATGCGGCCATCGAAGCGGCACATGCAGGCGAAAGCGGCAAGGGCTTCGCCGTTGTCGCGCATGAGGTGCGCAATCTGTCGACCGCGGCGCGCGATACCGGCAAGAGCATCGGCGAGAAGATCGCCCTCGTTCACGATTCGCTGCGACAGATCATTGAAACCAACGAAGACGCGGCGCAGCGCGAAGGCGAGGCACTGAAGGAATCCGGATCGAGAATCAACGGCATGCTCGCCCGCTTCGGCGATCTGAGCGTGGGACTGGCGCGCTCGTCGGACAACCTGCGACAGGAAAGTGCCGCGATCAAGGTCGAGGTCGAAGAGTCGCTGGTGCAACTGCAGTTCCAGGATCGCGTCGGCCAGATTCTGGCGCAGGTGGTCTCCAGCATGAACGAATTGAACCAGCGCGCCACACAGCCGGGTGGTCTGAGCACAAGCGCGGCCGACGAATTTCTCACGCAGATGAGCCGCACCTACACGACCGACGAACAGCGTCGCAATCATCACGGCGAGGCGCGAGTGGCTGCGCCGGCCAACGACATTGAATTTTTCTGACGGAGCTCGCCATGGCAAAACGCATTCTCATCGTCGACGACTCCGCTTCCGTAAGGCAGGTCGCGGGCATCGCGCTGACACGGGCCGGTTACGAAGTGATCGACGCCAGAGATGGCCAGGACGGCATCGAAAAGCTGGCCGGCAAGGTACATCTGATCATCAGCGACGTGAACATGCCGCGGATGGATGGCATCAGCTTCCTCAAGGCCGTCAAGGCACATCCGGATTACAAGTTCACGCCAGTGATCATGCTGACCACCGAAGCAGGCGAGGACAAGAAGAGCGAAGGGCGCGCGGCAGGCGCCAGGGCCTGGATCGTCAAACCCTTTCAACCGCAGACGCTGCTCGACGCCGTCAGCAAACTGGTGCTGGCCTGACGCAGTACGTGTAACAAGAGAGCATAACCATGTTGTCCAATTTGAAGATCGGACCCCGACTGATCTGCGCCTTCGTGGTGCTGATCGTCATCAGCGCGGTGATCGGCACCGTCGGCCTGCTCAGTGCGAGCAGAATCGACGATGAGGCCAACGCCATGTACGACCGGCAGCTGCTCGGGCTGTCCTACATCAAGGAAGCGAACATCGATCTGATGAGTATCGAACGCTCGCAGGCGAACTTCCTTCTGGCAGCGAACGAAGAGGAGCGCGATCGCGAGCATGAGCAGATCCGCACCGAATCGGCGCGGCTGCTCGAGTATGTCAACAAGGCGCGCCCGCTGTTCTCCACAGAACGTGCGCAGGAAATCTTCGCTCAGTTCGAAAAGGGCTGGACCGAGTACGACTCCGCCATGCAGCGCAATCTGGCGCTGGCGGTCAAGGAAGGCATCGTCAGCCGCAGCGACTCCCTGAACGCATCCATCGAGCAGGTGCACCAGCGCGCCGCGGCGCTGGATCAGATGATGGGGGAGCTGACGGGGCAGAAGGAGCAGCTGGCCAGGGAAGCGCTCGTGGAGACGGCCAGCGTCTACGCGAACAGCCGCAACATGATCATCGGTACGCTGCTGGCAGGCGCCATCCTCGGCATGGTGCTGGCCATCATCATCAGTCGCGGCGTTACCCGTCCGCTGAAGGTGGCGGTCGATGCCGCCGGTCGTCTGTCGAAGGGTGACTTCTCGGTCGCCATCGACTCGACTTCCAGGGACGAAGTGGGAGAGATGCTGCGTGCACTGCGCGACATGGTGTCCGCAGCCGGCGGCAGCATGGATGACGTCGTGCGCGTGATGCGTGCAATGTCGGAAGGCGACCTCACCAGGACCATCGACAAGTCGTACGAAGGCGTCTTCGGCGAGATGAAGCAGTACGCGAACGACACGGTGCTCAAGCTCTCGATGATCATCGGTGAGATCAACACCGCCACCGAGGCGATGACGAGCGCATCGGTGCAGGTCAGTACCACCGCACAGTCGCTGTCGCAGGCAGCGAGCGAACAGGCTGCGGGCGTGGAGGAGACCAGTGCTTCGATCGAGGAGATGACCGCATCGATCGCTCAGAACACCGAGAACGCGCGGATCACCGACGGCATGGCACGCAAGG
The DNA here is from genome assembly GCA_035761425.1 of Povalibacter sp. GTDB lineage: Bacteria > Pseudomonadota > Gammaproteobacteria > Steroidobacterales > Steroidobacteraceae > Steroidobacter. The sequence goes on along the minus strand of DASTRD010000196.1, from coordinate 12,547 downwards.
CTGCCGGCGAGGCAAGCGAGGGCGGCGAGGCCGTGAAAGCCACGGTCGCGGCCATGAAGCAGATCGCGCAGAAGATCTCCATCATCGATGACATCGCGTATCAGACGAATCTGCTCGCGCTGAACGCGGCTATCGAGGCGGCGCGGGCCGGTGAGCATGGCAAGGGCTTCGCGGTCGTCGCCAGCGAGGTGCGCAAACTGGCCGAACGCAGCCAGGTGGCAGCGCAGGAAATCGGTACCGTGGCCAGCAGCAGCGTCGAGCTGGCAGAGCGGGCCGGAGCATTGCTCGACGCCATCGTCCCAAGCATCGCCAAGACATCGGATCTGGTACAGGAGATCTCGGCGGCCTCGCAGGAGCAGACCTCCGGCGTCAATCAGATCAACGCGGCCGTGATGCAACTCAGTCAGACCACGCAGCAGAATGCATCCTCGTCCGAAGAACTGGCGGCGACTGCGGAGGAAATGAGCGGTCAGGCCGAGCAGCTGCAGCAAACCGTCTCGTTCTTCCGCGTCAAGCAGGATGCGTCGAAGGCCACGGCAACCGCAGCACGCACGTCGGCACCCCGGCCGCGCCCGCAGGCACGACGCACTGCGCAGGTCGCAGGCAATGTGGCGCTGGCGGCCGAACCCGACGCAGAGAGCTTCGCCCGGTTCTGATCGGCAATGACGCCCATTACCGACAAGGAGTTCACGCTGTTCCAGCGCTTCATCTACGACGAGGCAGGCATCAGCCTGTCTGCGGCCAAGAAGGCGCTGGTGTGCGGACGTCTGTCGAAGCGGGTTGAACTGCATCGTCTGCGCAGCTTCACCGAGTATTTTCGTCTGCTCTCGGACGGCGGCGCGGCGCAGGAGATGCAGATCGCCATCGACCTGCTCACCACCAACGAGACGTACTTCTTCCGCGAGCCGCGTCACTTCGAGGTGCTGAAGGAGCTGGCGACGCAGGCGCGTGGTCGCGCGCAGCCGTTTCGTGTGTGGAGCGCTGCATGTTCGAGCGGCGAGGAACCCTACAGCGTTGCCATGGTGCTCGCGTCAACGTTGCAGGATACGCCCTTCGAGGTGCTCGGCTCGGACATCAGCAGTCGCGTTCTGGAGCGGGCGCGTACCGGCCACTATCCGGTGAGTCGTACCACGCACATTCCGAAGGCGTATCTGCATCAGTTCTGTCTGCGTGGCCGCGGCGATCAGGAAGGCACCATTCTCGTCGACAAGCCACTGCGTGAGCGGGTGCGCTTCATGCAGGTGAATCTCAACGAACCGCTCCCGGCGCTTGGCCTGTTCGACTGCATCCTTCTGCGCAATGTGATGATCTATTTCAACACGCAGACCAAACGTTCAGTGGTCGAACGTGTGGCATCGCTTCTCAAACCGGGCGGCCTCCTGATGATCGGCCACTCGGAAACGCTGAACGAAATCACCAGCGCCCTCGTGCAGCGCGCACCGTCGCTGTACAGCAAGCCATAGGCCAATGGCACTTCCCGGCACCACAGGCAGCGACGCTGGCGTCCGGGTACGCAGCAGGATCGAAGTCATGATCGTCGATGATTCGGCAGTCGTGCGTCAGGTCCTGAGTGAAGTACTGCGGGCAGATCCTGGCATCGAGGTGATCTGCGCAGTGGCGGACCCGCTGCTGGCCATCGAGCGCATGAAAATCCGCTGGCCGCAGGTGATCGTGCTCGATGTGGAGATGCCGCGCATGGACGGACTCACATTCCTGCGCAGGATCATGACCGAGCGGCCGACGCCGGTCGTCATCTGCTCGACACTGACGCAGTCGGGTGCGGCCACGACGCTGGAAGCGCTTGCCGCTGGCGCCGTGAGTATCGTCACCAAACCCAAGCTCGGTACGCGGCGGTTCATCGAGGACAGCTCTGGCGATCTGATCTCGGTCGTCAAGGCGGCCTCGCAGGCGAATGTGCGACGGCTCGCTGCGCGGGCGCAGAGCAATGCAACGCCGCCGGCGATACAGCCGAAGCTCAGCGTCGATGCGATTCTGCCGACGACAGAAACCAGGGCCATGCAGCAGACGACCGAGCGGGTCGTTGCCATCGGCACGTCAACCGGCGGGACGCAGGCGCTGGAGGAAGTACTGGTGCGGATGCCGCGCGGCTGCGCCGGGATCGCAGTCGTCCAGCACATGCCCGAGAAGTTCACGGCCGCGTTTGCAGAGCGGCTCAACCGAATCTGTGAGATTGAAGTACGCGAGGCGGCGCACGGCGAGCGTCTGCTACCGGGGCATGCGTTGATCGCGCCGGGTGGGAGGCACATGGCGTTGCGCCGCAGCGGGGCGTACTACTACATCGACGTCATCGACGGACCTCTGGTGAATCGTCACCGGCCCTCGGTCGACGTGCTGTTCCGCTCGACGGCGCGATGCGCGGGGCCGAACGCACTCGGGATCATCATGACGGGGATGGGCGATGACGGCGCGCGGGGACTGAAGGACATGCGCGAGGCGGGCAGCTTCACCATCGCCCAGGATGAGGCGAGCTGCGTCGTGTTCGGCATGCCGAAGGAAGCCATCCGCCTCGGCGGTGCGCAACGAGTGATGTCGCTGTCTGACGTGCCCACTGCGATGGTCGAATGGGGCAACGGCGCGCTGAAACGTGCGGAGGCGGGCTGATGTCTGCCGATCCTGCCAGCGTTGCGGTGACCTCGGTACTGATCGTCGACGACAGTCGCGTGCAGCGCAGCCACAGTGCGCATCTGTGTCACGAACTGGGCATTGCCGAGGTCCTGGAAGCCGGCAACGGACGCGAAGCGCTCGCTTTGCTCGCTGCGATGCCCGCGAAGCCCGGCGTGATGATCGTCGATCTGGAAATGCCGACCATGGATGGGCCGGAACTCCTGATGCAACTGCACCAGCGCGGCATCGACGTGCCCATCATCGTGGCGTCCTCGCGCGAACGCATGCTCATCGACTCGGTGCAGCAGATGGGCGGATGTCTGGGGCTGCGCGTGCAGCATGCGTTGCAGAAGCCGCTGCAGCTTGACGATCTGCGCAAGGCGCTGCTGAGCGTGGGTCAGACGGCGGTCCGGCGAGCGAAGGACCAGACCTGGGCCGATGCCATCGACGAAAAAGCACTGGGCGCGGCGCTGGATCGCGGCGAGATCAGCGTCCACTTTCAACCGAAGACCGACCTGCGCACGGGTCTGGTGCGCGGCGTTGAGGCGCTGGCGCGCTGGCAGCATCCGCAGATGGGCTTCGTGCCGCCGGATCGCTTCATTGCCGTGGCCGAACGGGGCGAGCTGATTCATCGCCTGACGCTGGAAGTGATGCACCAGGCCATGTTGCAGGCTGCAGGTTGGGAGGCGCGCGGGCTGCATCTGACGCTTGCAGTGAATCTGTCGCCGCTGCTGCTGGAGCGCCCGGATCTGCCACAGGAAATTGCATCGCTCGCGCAGTGTCATGGGCTGTCGCCGGAGCGCATCGTTCTGGAAATCACCGAAAGTTCGCTGATGTCGCAGCCGGGCCTGGCGCTGGGCGTGCTGGCCCGTCTGCGCCTCAAGGGTTTCGGCCTGTCCATCGACGACTATGGCACCGGCTTCTCTTCTCTGGCACAGCTCACGCGCATCGCATTCACGGAACTCAAGATCGACCGTTCCTTCGTGCGCCATGCACCGCAACGCGAATCGTTGCAGGTGATTCTGCGCTCCGCCATCGACCTGTCGAACGAGCTTGGGCTTGCGTGCGTGGCAGAAGGCGTCGAGACCATGGAGGAATGGCGCCTGCTGCAGCAGTACGGCTGCACGCTTGCACAGGGATGGCTGATTGCGAAGGCCATGCCGGGCGGGGACATCGTTGAATGGTGCCGCCGACATCGTCAGCGCGTCGCCGAGTTGCGAGCGGCGCAGGAGCATTGAGCTGCCACTGCTGTCCACGCGGGGAAACGCGCAGCTCCGCGCCGGCATTTGGCCGACCGCAAAGTGAGAACTGGTTCAAATTTTCCGGGTGGCATGCGACGTAACCTCGCCCGCACTTCCAGACCTGCGGTCAGCGCATGGACACCACGGATTTCGCCATTCTCGTTGGCCGCCTTGAACGTGACTGCGATCGCAGCCCGCGCAACTACGCGCTCAGAGTCGCGCTCGTTGCCGCCCTCGGTTATCTCCTGCCTGCGTTGCTGGCCATTGGCGCGGTGGTGTCGCTGATCTTCGTGCTCATTGCGGCCGTTGCCGGACGAACGCCGGATGTGTGGGCCATTGCATGCCTGGTCGTTGCCGCGAGTCTGCTGGTAGCGACGCTCCGCTCCCTCTCATTCGAGACTGCGCCACCGTCAGGACGCGATGTGGGACCCGATGACGCTCCCGGGCTGTTTGCTGCGATCGACGAACTCGTGCAGAAGATGTCGACCAGTCGCAACGGCACGACCACCACCGCCGCGATTCACTGGGTCACGCTCGATCGCGAATTCGGGCTCGCCCTGCGGCAGTGTGCGCGACGCGGGGTGTTCGGGGGGTACGTGAATCATCTGCAGATCGGTGTCCCGCTGCTGATGGCGCTGAGCATCGCCGAGTTCAAGACGGTGCTCGCGCACGAGATCGGCCACCTTGGCGCGGCGCATAACCGCTTCAGCAGCTGGATCTATCGCCTGCGCACGAGCTGGCTGGCGCTGCTGCCGAAGTTCGACACGCCCGAGACGCTCTGGGATCGCGCGCTTGCCACGATTTACGCGCGTTACATTCCTTACTTCCATGCCTACACGTTCGTGATGGCTCGCAATCACGAATACGCTGCCGATCGTGCGGCTGCGCGTGCCACCAACAATCGCGTGCTCGGTCGTGCGCTGGTCAAGCTGGCACTGATCGGGCGGTTTCTTGCGGAAGTCTTCTGGCGCCGCCTGTTCGATGAAGTGGAGAAGGTGCCTGAGCCGCAGTACATGCCGTATGCCGTCATGCCGCGCGCGCTGACCTTTGCCCAGAAGGAGTGGCAGCGATCCGACTGGCTGCATGCGAGCCTGCGCAGCTACGACGGTGAAGACGAAGTTCATCCCGGACTCGGTGAGCGCCTTGCTGCTCTCGACGTTCCACCGGAGATGCCGACGCACGTCGCCGAGAAAACGGCACTTTCGCTGCTGGGCGATGCCACTGCGGTGGTGAAGTGGTGCGACGAGCAATGGCGCGAGGAGTACGTGCCGGCCTGGCGCAAGCGTCATGAAACGATTCGCGAAGCGCACTGGAAGATCGCTCAGTACGAGAACGCCGCCGAGGCCGATCTGAAAACCGAGGATCTGTGGCAGAAGGCGTCACTGTTGCTGGATGTGGCGCGCGAGCACGAAGCCATCGAAACTCTGCAGACACTGGTTACGCGCGATGAAAAGGCCGCGCAGGCGCAGTTCCTGCTCGGGCGTCTGCTGCTGGAACGCGGCGACGAACGTGGTTTGCAGCATCTGACACTGGCCGCGCGCAGCGATCCTGAATTGCTCGATGCCGTGGGCGAGCTGGGCTACGGCTATCTGATCGAGCGCGGTCGACGCGGCGAAGCACAGCGTTTCTGGGATCGCGTCAGCGCCGCGTGACGGATGCAGCCGACAGCCTTCCGCTGACGCATTGACGCGGTGTTGACGTTGCGCAAATAGATTGCGCAAAAGAGGAACTCCGCATCGACAGGCGCGCTTTCGAGGCTGAGCAGTAGTGCTCAGTTCGACGGGAGCCAGCCATGCGAATCCTCATTCCTTTGTGCGCCGCGGCCATATTGATCGGTGCCAGCGGATGCGCCCGCAAGACCGAAACCACGCCGGTGGACGAGCAGCCCGCGCCGGGTACGCCTGCAACGCCGCCGGCAACCCCACCCGCCACGCCGACACCTTCCGAACCGGCGCCGGAACAGATGCCGCCGAGCACCACACCGCAGTCGACGCCGATGCCGCCGCCGGCTGACGATTCGACTGCTCCGCCGCAGCAGTGATCGGCTTCGCAGCGGGAGGCGCAATCTCAGCCAGGCAACGGGAAGGTGACGATTGCGCCGTCCGGTTCCATGCGCAGGGAGCCGTCGAGTTGCTGTGCAAGCATTTCAATGAGCTGCAGGCTGAGTGAAGCCGCCGTCCGATCGGCGGTTGTGTCGAAGCGACCAACTGCATTGGATCTGACTGTCAGCACCACGTGTCCATCGGCGCGGCGCAGTTCGACATGCAGGGTGGTCATGCCGTCCGGGTTCATCAGTACAGTCGTGATCAGTTCATTGAGCAGCAGACCGCAGGAGATGGCAGCGGCGACCGGCAGCTGCACGCGGTCGCATTCGCAGTGGAGCACCACGCGCTCCGTCAGTTCGGTGGCGTGAATCAGATTGCCTGCCAGCGTACGCACGTAGTCGGAGAAGGGCACCTGCGCGTAGTCGTGCGATTCGTAAAGCTTCTCGTGAATCAGGCCAATGGCTTCGACCCGGCGTTTGCATTCCATCAGCGCAGCCCGCGAAACGTTGTTGCCTACCTTGCGGCTCTGCATGTTGATGAGGCTCGTGATGAGCTGCAGATTGTTCTTGACGCGGTGATGCACCTCCTGCAGCAGCACGTCGCGTTCACGAATGGCGGTGGCGAGTGCGCGGGTATGCTGCTGCAGCTGATCGAGCGCCCGGTGCCGCTCGGTGATGTCGACAATCGAAGCCAGTACGAAGCGGCCCTCGGTGGCATTCACCGGCGTCAGGCCGATTTCCACGGGTACTTCCGAGCCGTCCTTGCGCACTCCGAAGAGATCTCGGCCCACGCCCATGCCACGCGGCTCCGGCGTGCGGAAATAGGAGTCACGCAGCGGCGGATGGGTTTGCCGGTAGCGCTTCGGGACCAGTCGCTCGATCGGACTGCCCACCAGTTCGGCGCGGTCGTACCCGAACAGGCGTTCGACCTGCGCATTGACGAGAACGATCGTGCCCGAGGCGTCGATGAGCAGCATCCCGGTGGGAGCCGCTTCGAGTGCGACGCGAAACAACTCGTCGGAGTGCGACGTGGCGGACATCGCGGGCAAGGCGGGATCGGTCATTGGTTGCTTTGTCCGGGTCAGTGCACGGCTCGCGGCAGCGTGAAAAAGAACGTGGCTCCCTGATCGACGTCGGACTTTGCCCACACGTTGCCGCCGTGGCGGGCCAGAGCACGCTTGACGAGAGCGAGGCCGATGCCCGTTCCGGGAAATTCACGTTCATTGTGCAGACGCTGGAATGTGCCGAAGAGCTTGTCGGCGTAGGCGGGATTGAAGCCGGCACCGTTGTCGCGGACGAAGAATGTCGGTGCGGCGCGGCCGGGACAGGTGCCGACTTCGACCTCCGCAGCATCGCGATGGCTGGTGAACTTCCATGCATTGTCGAGCAGGTTGCCGACTGCCACCCGCAGCAGTTGCGGATCGGCACGCACACGCATGCCGCCGTCGATGTGTACCTTGATGCGCCGTTCGGGCTGCGCGGCAGCGAGATCTTCGGTGATGAGTGTCACCATCTGGGTGAAATCGACGTCGGTGATCTGAAGTTCAGCGCGACCGATACGCGCAAGCGACAGCAGTGCATCGATCAGTTCCGACATGCGTCGCGCAGCATTGCGTACACGATTGAGATAGCCGATGCCTTCCTCGTCGAGCTTCGATCCATAACGTTCGATGAGGATCTGGCTGAAGCTGTCGATGCCACGCAGCGGGGTGCGCAGATCGTGTGCCACGGAGTAGCTGAACGCTTCGAGTTCGCTGTTGGCGGCTTCGAGCGCCGCAGTGCGCTGCTTCACACGCTGTTCCAGTTCGGTGTTGAGCCGGCGGATCTGCTGCAGTTGCTGCCGGCGTTCGGTAACGTCGCGCAACACCAGTACGCTGCCGAGCAGATTGCCGTATGGATCGACGATGGGGGCGGCCGATTCTTCGACGGCAACGCTCTGGCCCGAACGGGAAATCAGTGCCGAACCTTCCACCTGCAGCGGCTCGCGCTGCGACAGAGCGCGGTGAACCAGATTTTCCGCCGGCGTGCCCGTGCGCTCATCGACCAGCGCGAGAATTTCGTCCACCGAATGCTGCGTGGCTTCATCGTGCGGCCAACCGGTGAGTTGCTCGGCAATGCGGTTGAAAATCCTCACCCGTCCCGATTCGTCGGTGGCGATCACGGCTTCGGCAATGGACTGCAGCGTGGTCGAAAGCCACTGCTCGTTCTCGCGCAGACGCACGTCCGCGGCGTGCTTGTGCAGGGCGATCTCGATCACGCAGCGCAATTCCGGCGACTTGAACGGTTTGACCAGGTAACCCGATGCACTGGTGTCGGCGGCACGCCGCAGGGTCTCGTTGTCCGAGTGCGCCGTCAGATAGACGACGGGTACGTCGCGCGTCTCGCGGATGGATTGCGCCGCCTGGATGCCGTCGATCTTTCCGGCCAGGCGTACGTCCATCAGGATCAGATTCGGATTCAGGCGCTGCGCCTGTTCGATGGCGTCCTCGCCACGCGTTGCCATTCCGGCAACTGCATAGCCCAGGTCCGTCAACGTACCCGCCAGGTCCATGGCGACGATGCGTTCGTCTTCGACGATCAGTATCCGTGGCGCCTCCGCCGCCCTGGGAGCAGTCATTCCCGTCCTCCTTACTTCAGCGGATACCGCAGCGGCGCTGGCGAGCATCGATCGATGGAAGTCGTTCGTCGGGCTTGTTTGTGCCGGAGTTAATCATGGTCCCGTTGCGATGCGCACCAACGGTAACTACGCACCCGTCACGGCTGCGGTTTCATGTCCGACAGGATTTAGGCAAATGCCTGAAGCGACATTCGGCCGCGGTCTCAGGACGCAGGGAACTTCGGGGAGCTCCTCCGCCGCTGGAGGACTGGTTGACTCCGGGTCGGCGCTCCTCGACGCTTGCCCGAAAAGCACGGGAGGATTGTTTGATCCGAATGGCAGGCATTGACGTCGACGGCACGCTCGTCGGCACCGGCGGAGCCGTGCATCCGTCCATCTGGACTGCGGCGTCGGCAGCGCGCGCTGCGGGCATCCATCTCGTGCTCTGTTCCGGCCGACCTGCTTTCGGTCACGCACTCGACTACGCGCGGCGGCTCGAGGCGGCCGGCTGGCACGTCTTTCAGAATGGCGCGAGTGTCATGGATCTCGGCAGCGGGGCGTCGCGCTCATCGCGGCTGCCGCAGCACGTCATCGAAGAATTCGTGACGCAGGCGCGCAAGACCGGCGATCTGCTGGAACTGTACAGCGATCACGCGTACGCAAGCGAAAGCGATTCAGCGTGGGCGCATCAACACGCGGTGCTGCTGGGAGTACCGTTCGCGCGGCGTCCATTCGACTCGCTCGAATCTCCGGTCGTGCGAGCGCAATGGATCCTGCCGGCGCCCCGGGCATCAGCGTTTGCTGCAACCGCTCGTCCCGGCCTCGAAGTCGCTTTGTCGACGTCGCCCGTGATGGAGGATGCGACCTTCGTCGGCATTACATCCACGGGCATCAGCAAGGGCAGTGCGCTCGAATCCGTCGCACAGGCTTATGGCATCGATATGCGGGACGTCATGTATGTGGGCGATGCTGACAACGACCTGTCGGCCCTGCAGCGAGTGGGTCATCCTGTCGCGATGGCAAATGCGTCGACGTCCGTACTGGAAGTTGCGCGCCACGTGGTTGGCCACGTCGATGCGGGCGGATTGGCTCAGGCGCTGAACATGGCCGTCAGCGCGGCCGTTGCCTGATGCGGGTAACCTGGGATCAGCTGCTGTATCCCGGCGCTGCGCAGCGATTCTTCGAGCGCACGCCGCTGCCGGTGTTCGAAGCGAACGCAACGGACTTCGTGCCGGCCAATGCCTGGTGGCTCGCCGAACTCAGCCGCATCGTCTATAGGCGTGATCTCGGAGAAACAGCGGCGGCGTTGCGGCCCCTGCGTCGCGATTGCCTGCAGCAGGCTGGCTGGGAGGAACTGGAGTTCTTTCGTGTCGATGCGACTGGCTCTGCGGCACTTCTGGTGCGCACGCAGCAACCCACGCCGTGTGCCGTACTCATATTTCGCGGCACCGAGCAGGAGATCCAGGATTTCATGCACGACGTCGACACGCTGCCGGTGCCGGCATTCAATGGCGCCGTGCTGGTACACCGCGGTTTCAAACGCGCGCTGAACAGCCTGTGGACACCGATTGTCGCTGCGCTCGATCGGCTCGACTGCCCGGTCTTCTATACGGGCCACAGTCTGGGCGCGGCACTCGCGACACTGGCTGCGGCCCGTCGTCCTCCGCGTGCGCTCTACACGTTTGGATCGCCGCGAGTGGGCGATCAACGCCTGGTTGCGAAACTCGCCGCGGTGCCGACGTTCAGAATCGTACACGGCAGCGACATCGTGACCACCGTGCCGCCTGAACTTCTCGGCTTCCGGCATGTGGGCAACGAAGTGCGCATCGGCAACGCCGTGCGGCGGACGCTGCAGTTCGACGCGGCCGTCCTGTGGAATCGACTCACCACACCGATCGATGCGCTCGCCGACCACGCTCCGGTCAGCTACGTCAATGCCCTGACGAGTCTGTGATCTGCCGTGGGAGCTGCAGCGGATTTCTGCGCACTCCGGCCAGAAATTCACGCGAATCCATGCTGACACGAACCGCAGACTCGGTTCGTCCGGACTGCGGGGATCTGAAGTGGGCATGGAACGCGCACGGAGCACGACGCGATCGATAGCAATGAGCCTGTGCGCGCAGCGCGTACGGCGAACGGTTCCCGGCCGCGTGGCCACTGCCGGAAGGCGACAACGTGGTGCCGCCATCATCGAAACCGTCGTGGCACTGCCCGTCCTGCTGGCGCTCATCCTCGGCACCATTCAGTTCGGTCTGATCTATGAAGCCAAGGCGACGCTGAATCACGCCGCGCTGCAGGCCGCTCGCGCCGGCGCCGTCAGCAACGCGCAACCCGCCGCAATCCGCAGCGGACTGGCGCGCGGACTCGTCCCGCTCTATTCACCGGAATCGTCCATGCAGGGCGTTGCGGCGACGCTCGCGCGCATCGAAGCAAGTCTGCCGACCGACGCACGCGTGCGCATACTCAATCCGACGCGGGAAGCCTTCGAGGATTTTGCGGAAGAGGTGGACGGGATCCGGGAGATTCCCAACGATCGTCTGCATGCCCGCAGCACCAGCGCCGGTGCGCAGAGCGGCATGAACATCCAGGATGCCAATCTGCTGCGCGTCGAGATCACCTACGGCTACGAACTGCACGTGCCGCTGGTGAACTGGTTCATCTCGCGACTGCTGCTCAGCACGCGTCGCGCAGGTTCGCTGGATGCTTTCGAGGTGAGCCTGCTGCGGCGGACGCGGCTACCCATTGTTGCAACATCGACAGTGCGCATGCAGAGCCCGGTGCGGCTGAGCGACGCCATGGTCGCGCGGGCAGATCTTCCCGACATCGAACGTATTCCCTCCGATGCACGGCCACCGGACGACACTGAAGATGAAGGTTCGCAGCAGGAAGAACAGAGCGCTGGAAATTCGGTGTCAGGCGACGACGACGGCAGCTCCCTTGCCGATGGATTCTTCGGTTTCGGCGCAGGGCGCGCGGAAGGAGCGGGAAGTGCCGCATCGGGCGACGACCATAGTGGTTCCGGGACCGGAGCCGGCACCGGAAGCGGCAATGGCGACGCCAATAGCGGAAGTCCGGTGTTGTGCTCCGGTGAAGGCGATGCGCCGGCGCCGTCTGCTCAAAGCACATCCATGGTGGCCGGTGCATCGAATGAGGCGATGGTCGCAAGTACATTGCCCTCGCTGTCGGTGGGAAATCCGATCCATGTTGTGACCGGCAACAAATATCAGGCCGAAACGGATCTGGCTGCGCTGCCCGGTGAACTCGGCCTGACCTTCACTCGTCACTACAACAGCGATGCCGCCGGCCACGCAGGGGTACTCGGTGCGGGCTGGAGGCACAGCTATGAGGCGTCGATCCGCGCTGACAAGGCGGGCCTCGATATCTGGCAGGCGGATGGTCGTCATCTCAGATTCGTGCGTGCAAGCGATGGCGTGTTTCGCGCGCAGCGCGCATCCGACGGCACTGTGGCCCGGGATGCACAGGGCTATCGATGGCGCTGGCCCACGGGACGGCAGCTCGAGTTCGATTCAGATGGCAGGCTGCTGACGATCAGCGAACATTCCAGAACCCTCGTCATCACCTACGACGCGACCGGGCGGCTGTCACGGGTCGTCGACCCGCAGCAGCGCGAACTGAGTTTTCAATATTTCCCGAACGGCCGACTCGCCGAAGTTCGTGGTCCGGGACTGCGGTGGCGTTACGGCTACGATGATAAAGGCAATCTGGTTCGCGCCGTCGCCGCCGACGGTCGCGCTCGGCAGTACGAGTACTCGGACGAACGGTACCCGCACCATCTCACCGGCATACGTGCCGGCGTTCTGAAACTGGCGGACTATGGACGTGTTCCACGTCTGAGCCCTGTGGCACGCTGGGCGTATGACGAACAGGGTCGCGCAATTTTCTCGTCGCATCCCGATGCCGCTGGTCAGGTGACGCTCGCCTACGGTCACGGATACACCGATGTAGCTGACGCCTTCGGACGCGTCACTCGATATTTCACCGAAACGCGCGATGGCATTGCGCTGGTGACGCAGGTGCGCG
>DASTRD010000195.1:0-27560 GCA_035761425.1 Povalibacter sp. | reverse complement strand
CGGCCTGATCGGCTACAGCGTCTGCATCTGGCTCAGCGACGATCATGCAGCCGCCTGGGTCAATGACCTCGCCTGGTCGCTGGCGGCGGCTGCGGCAGCGCTGATCTGCATGCGCACCGCACGGCGGGTGGGCGGCAGCGGCTGGTGGTTGCTGGGTGCAGGGTGTGCGAGCTGGTTCATTGGCCAGCTTTTCTGGACCTACAACGAACTCGTCCTTGGCATAGCGTTGCCTTACGAGAGCATCGGTCAGGTGTTCTACTCCAGTCTGCCGCTGCTGATGATTGCCGGCATCAGCCGGCTGCGCGAAGCGCATCAGGATCCGCAACGGGTGCGCAAACAGCTCGGCAATATCGGCCTGGTCATCTGCTGCCTGATCGTCACCATGCTGCTGGGACTGGTCGAGCCGGCGCTGCAGTCGGGGCAGTCGACCTATCTGTTCAGCATCGGCCTGCTGCACAACCTCGCGATCTCGGCCACGTTCCTCTATTCGCTGTATCTGTTGTGGACATATCGCTGGAGCACGACGTGGACTGCGATGCTGCTGCTGGTCATCGCCACGGGCATCTATGCCATCAGCAATATGCTGTATGCGCATGCCGTCATCACGCAGACGTATCTGTCGAGCGACGTCATCAATATGAGCTGGCTGGTCGTGTTCGGCGCCATCGCGTGGGCAGCCGCCGAACGCGCCTGGGCGAGCCGGGCGGCGATGGCCGCCACTTCGGACAGCCTGCTGCTGCGCGAACGCTGGATCGAAGCAGTCATTCCCGCGCTGCTCATCATCATCATGGTCGTCGTGACCGTCAGCAGCGTGGAGTCGATTACTCCGCGCATGCTGCTGTGGGCCACGGGAATGTTCGTGCTGTTCGCCGTCATCCTGGGAGTTCGCGAGGCATTGATCCAGAGCGATGCTCAGCGACTCAACGACGAACTCACGCTCGCCAACCGCCGTCTGAACGAAACCATCGCGGAGTTGCGCAACAGCGAGCTGCGCTATCGCGATCTCAACGCCGAACTGGAAAAGCGCGTCGCGGAGCGGACGGCAGAACTCGAGCGCGCCTATGGCGAACTGGAAGGATTCTCCTATGCCGTGGCCCATGACCTGAAAGCACCGCTGCGCGCCATCAACGGCTTTGCGCATCTGTTGCGCGAGGAACTGGGCACAGCGCTCGATGAACGATCGGGCGCACACCTCAATCGTATCCGCGGCGGTGCCCTGAAGATGTCGGCGCTGATCGACGATCTGCTGTCGTACGCACATATCGAACGACGCGATCTGCATGCCAGCCAGATCCATGTGCGCCTGCTGATCGACTCTCTGCTGGAGGAGTTCGACGATGAGATCCAGCCCTGCGGTGTGCAGATCACTCTGGATGTCGAGGACGTGACCGTATTTCTCGATGCGGAAGGTCTGATGCTGGTGCTGCGCAACCTGCTTTCGAATGCGCTCAAGTATTCCTGCGAAGGTTCAGCGCCAGCGATCGGCATCCGCGTTGCACGCACCGTGAATGGCGTGCTGTTGTCGATCGCCGACAACGGTATCGGCTTCGACATGCAGTTCCACGAACGCATCTTCAAACTGTTTCAGCGTCTGCATCGTGACGATCGCTATCCCGGCACCGGCATCGGCCTGGCGCTGGTGCGCAAGGCAGTCGAGCGCATCGGCGGCCGTGTGTGGGCACAGAGCAAGCCGGGAGAAGGTGCAACGTTTTTCGTGGAATTGCCCAATGGTGTCGTGCTGTAAAGAACCGTCAGGCACGCAGCGATTCCTCGATGGGCGATTGCATACAACGCCGCGGCGGAAGCAATCGATGACACAGCGGTTGCCCCGATTGTGCGGCGCGAGGACGAGCGGGTAGGCTTCGCCATCCTCATCCCACCGAGAGTTCATCGATGAATTCATCGCTGCGTACCCTGGCATGCGCTGCCGCGACACTGATGTTCGCTGCGGGTTGTTCGCGTTCACCGCAACAGACCACGGCAACTCCGCCGCCGCCCAAGGCTGCGATTGGCGAGTGGGGCTTCGATCGCGCCGGCATGGATACGGACGTCAAGCCCGGCGATGACTTCTACAGATACGCCAACGGCAAATGGCTGCAGACCAGCAAGATTCCACCCGACCTGACGCGCTGGGGTGCGTTCACGCAGCTCGCCGTGGAAACCGAGGCGCAGATCCAGGACATCATCAAGGGTCTGCCTGACAAACCCGCACCGGGCTCGGCGCAGCAGAAGGTTCGCGATTTCTATCAGGCCTACACGGACGTCGATGCCATTGACGATGCGGGCATGGAACCCGTGCGTGCCGGACTGGACGAGATCGCCGCGGCGAAAACGCATGGCGACATCGCACGGCTCATGGGACGTCCGGATCTCGGCCTCAATACGCCGATCAATGTCGGCATCACCATCGATGAAAAGAATCCGGATCGCTACATCGTCGGCATCGTGCAGGGCGGACTGAACCTGCCCGATCGCGACTACTATCTCAAGGACGATCCGGCGCTCCAGGAAATCCGCGACAAGTACCGTGCACATATCGAACGCATGCTGACGCTGGCGCGTGAGCCGGATGCGGCGAAGCAGGCAGCGGTTATCGTCGACGTGGAAACGCAGATCGCGAAGCGCCACTGGCCGGTGGAAAAGCGTCGCGAACGCGAGCTCACCTATAACCTGCGTACGCGTGCGCAACTCGACAAACTGACGGGCGGCAAGTATCCGTGGACCGATCTGTTGTCGGCCGGCAGCATCGACGATCAGAAGGAATACGTCGTCGGCGAACTGGATGCCATCGAAAACCTCGGCAAATGGTTCGTCACCGTGCCGGTTGCGAGCTGGCAGAGCTATCTCAAGTACAGCTACCTGGTCGCGCATGCCCCGGTTCTGCCGCGCGCCGTCGATGACGAACGCTTCGATTTCTACGGCCGTACGCTCAACGGGCAACAGCAACAGCGCGATCGCTGGAAGCGTGCAGTGCAGACGCTCAACGGCACCATCGGCGAAGTGCTGGGTCAGTTGTACGTGGAAAAGTATTTCCCGCCGCAGTCGAAGCAGCAGATGCTGGACCTGGTGGAGAACCTGCGCCGCGCCTACGACAAGCGCATCGACTCGCTGCCATGGATGACGGCCGAGACCAAGGCGGCCGCCAGGGAAAAGCTGGCCACCTTCCACCCGAAGATCGGTTATCCGGACAAGTGGCGCGATTATTCGCAGCTCGAGGTGAAGGCCGGCGATGCGTTCGGCAATGCAGTGCGGGCGCGAGTGTTCGACTGGAACTATGACGTCGCGCGCTTGAGCCGTCCCACCGACAAGAACGAGTGGTTCATGCCGCCGCAGACGGTCAATGCCTATTACAACCCGACCTTCAACGAAGTGGTTTTCCCGGCCGCCATCCTGCAGCCGCCCTATTTCGATCCGCATGCCGATGCGGCCATCAATTATGGCGGGATCGGTGGCGTCATCGGTCACGAGATGGGACACGGCTTCGACGACCAGGGTGCGAAGTCGGATGCGCACGGTGTGCTGCACACGTGGTGGAAGCCGGCAGACGAAAGCGCCTTCAAGACGCGCGTCGATGCGCTGGTCGCACAGTACGATCAATACGAGCCGCTGGAAGGACTGAAGATCAACGGTCGGCTCACCGCCGGCGAGAACATCGGTGATCTGGGCGGACTGACGGTGGCGCTCGAGGCATACCACATGGCACTGGGTGGCAAGCCGGCTCCGGACCTCGATGGCTTCACCGGCGAACAGCGCTTCTTCCTCTCCTGGGCACAGGTCTGGCGGGAGCTGCAGCGCGATCAGGCGCTGCGCACGCAAGTCATGAGCAACCCGCACAGCCCGGGCGTCTATCGCGTCAACGGTGTCGTGCGCAACATCGATGCCTGGTATGACGCCTTCAACGTCAAGCCTGAAGACAAGCTCTATCTGCCACCGGATCAGAGAGTGAAGATCTGGTAGCCATCGCCTGTTGCGAATCGAAAAGGCCGCGGCAATACCGCGGCCTTTTCATTTCTGTCCTTCGATATTCATCGTACGGCGCACATCAGCCGAACACCGCGACCAGCTGCCGCGTCAGAGCGACGGCGCGGCCGGCCGGATCGTGCAGCACGCCGGTTTCATGCACATAGCCGTTGGCGGCGGCATCGATTCGCGTGTCGAGTCGCCACCACGCATCGCTGGCGACATCGATATCTGGCGCAATGAGCTCTACCGTCCAGGTCAGCGAGCTGGCAGGCGCCGGTGCCCGGAACATGGCGAGCGCCGGACTCGGGATGCAATCGATCAGCGCGATCAGATGCGACTCATCCATGCGCGCCGCATGACGATGGCGCACGTATACCTGCGTTGGCATGTTGTCTGCGCTGCTGAACAGACTTGCTGCCCGCGCCCAGCGATAGTCGAAATGACCCGTGAAGGTCGGTGCGTGCTGCATCTGCGGCGGCGGCAACTCCGCCACGCTGCACAGCGGCGCGATGGCTTCGAGCGGTACCTCGACCGCCGATGTTCGGGCGCCGCCGTAAACGCCAATCACGGTGGCTGCGATCCGATCGGACTCAACCACGTCGCAGCGCGCTACGCTGACGGACTTGCCCACGCGGACGACTTCCGCGCGAAGGTGCCATTCACCTGATGCAGCGGGGCCGACGAAGGTCGTGTGCAGGGATCGCAACGGACGTTCCCGCGGAACCAGTCGACGCAATACTTCATTGGCAATTCCCGCCACTGCGCCGCCAAAGGTCGCGCGACCCTGGCCCCAGCTCGCATCGATGGCGACCCGATAACCTGAGTCGGTGGCGCGAATGGAGTCGAGGAGGGTAGTGAACGACATGGACAAGTCAAAGAGGTGAACTGACCAGGAAGTGCGAACTTGCAGCGCTGCTTACAGCAGCTTCGCTCCATTCGGAACCAGTCTCTCCGGCACTGCCAGCACCACGCGCCCCTGCTCGTCGTGAAATCCGGTGACGAGGACTTCCGAGCGGAACGGCCCGATCTGTTTCACGGGAAAGTTCACGACGGCGATGACCTGCCGGCCCACCAGATCCTCCTTTGGGTACAACGAAGTGATCTGCGCGCTGGATACCTTGACGCCGATGTCGGCGCCGAAATCGATGCGCAACTTCCACGCAGGCTTGCGTGCTTCGGGGAAGTCATCGACACCGACGATGGTGCCGGCGCGAAGCTCGACTCTGGTGAAGTCATTCCAGTCGATCTGTTGCATGGGCCTCGAACCGCGGTTGTCTTGCCACTGTACCTGTCATTTCTGCCTCGTGATCGATGGCGTGAATGTTCGCTGCACCCGGAGCCACCATCGGCAGTACGTGATGATCCGCGTGGATGGGTACACGGATGAGCGCGGGACCGTCGCTGCGCAGTACCTGCGCCAACGTATCACGAGCGGCGGCAGATTCGTCCAGCGAAACGGCGGGAATGCCGAATGCCTGCGCGATGGCGATGAAGTTGCTCGGCTGGGCGAAGTGCGAAGCCACAAGACGCTTGCTGTAGAACAGAGTCTGTTGCTGGCGAACCAGTCCAAGTGCGCCGTTGTCGAGCACGATGATCTTCACGTTCAGATCCAGCTCCGCGAGCGTGGCCAGTTCCTGAATGTTCATGAGCAGACTGCCATCGCCGGTGAAACACAGCGCGGTGGCCTGCGGCTGCGCGAGCGCAGCACCGATGGCGGCGGGCAGCCCGAATCCCATGGTGCCCAGTCCGCCGGAGGTCAGCCATCGGTCCGGCCGGCGAAACGGATAGGCTTGCGCGACCCACATCTGATGCTGACCGACGTCGGTCGTCACGATGGCGTCCGCGGGTGCGAATTCGCCGACGGCACGCACAATGCCGTAGGGCGAACACAACGCATCGCTGCCCGGCATCTGCAGCGGCAACGCTTTGCGCAACTCGCGCACCCGCGCCAGCCAGTGCGGGCGATGCTGATAGTGTGCGCGGGACATCAGCTCATGCAGTGCGGTGGCGGCATCGGCGGCAATGGCGAGCTGCGGTTGCCGGATCTTGCCGAACTCGCGCGGATCGATGTCGATGTGAATCACGCGGGCGCGCGATGCGAAGTCCTGCGGCTTGCCGGTGGCACGATCGTCAAAACGCGCACCCACGGCGATCAGAAGATCGCATTCATCGAGCACGCGGTTGGTGTAGCGCGCGGCATGCATTCCCAGCATGCCGAGATTCAGCGGATGCTGCGGCGGCAACGTGCCGAGCGCCATCAGTGTCGTCGTCACCGGAATCTGCGCAAGCTCTGCCAGCTCTCGCACCAGTGCATGCGACCGTGACTTCACCACGCCACCCCCGACGTACAGCACGGGCTGACGTGCCTGCGCAATCATCTGCCACGCGGTATCGAAAGCTTGTGGCGTACCGCTGTGTGGATCGGTCTGCGAGCAGATCGACGATGAAGCAGGCGCGCATACATTGCCCGCTGGGCCGAATGGGTCGTCGACGATCTGCGTCTGCACGTCTTTGGGTACATCGATCAGCACCGGGCCGGGCCGCCCGCTCGCAGCGATTCTGAAAGCCTCCGGAATGACTTCGAGCAGTTCGCGCGGTTCGCGCACAAAAAAACTCGCCTTGGTGATGGGTTGCACCATGGCGAGTGTCGGGACCTCCTGAAAGGCATCGGTACCGATGAGATGCTGCGGAACCTGACCGGCAATGCAGACCAGTGGCACCGAATCGAGCTTCGCATCTGCAAGCGCCGTGATGACATTGGTCACGCCGGGTCCCGAAGTGGCGAAACACACGCCGGGTTTGCCGGTCATGCGCGCCATACCCTGCGCGATGAAACCGGCTGCCTGTTCGTGCCGCGCCAGAACATGGACCATGCGGCTTGAGCGGCCGAGCGCTTCATACAGCGGCAGCAGGGCACCGCCGGGAATACCCGCAATCGTGCGCACGCCCTGGCGTTCCAGGAGATGGATGATGAGTTCGGCACCGGTGAATTTCATGGCAGTTCCTTTCGGAACCCCTCGGGCGGTGCCGGCGGGGAGACAAACAAAAACCCCCTGCCGGCTTGCGCCTGCAGGGGGTTCGTTGTTTCTCGATTGACCAGCCCCTACGGCGCGTCGGTGACGACTCCGCTTACCAGTACCAGTACGACTACGACGCCCGCACCCATGCCCGCGACCGGAGTCGCAGCATCGAGGGCGGTGGAGAACGCAGTCGTCATGTCAGTGGTCGTGTCGGGGTGAATACGCGTCGACTATAGCCAGCCGGATTTGTCGATGGCAAGGCAGAAGAGCCGATTACCGCAAAAAAAAGCATCATCTGCGTTACGTGCGTAGCACCGCGGGTTCGTCCGGCAGCGCTGATTCGCTGCCCTGTGTCCTTCCTTCTCTTTTGCGGTATTCGCTCGCCGGTCAGCCTGCCGCCGCCTGGGGCTGTGGCTGCGGGGTCGGGCCGACGTAGAGGGCAGCGGGACGGATGATGCGGTTGTCGCGGCGCTGTTCCACACAGTGCGCCAGCCACCCGAATGCGCGCGAGGCGGCGAAGGTCGCGGTGAAATATTCCTTTTCGATGCCGAGCGCCAGGCACAGCACCCCCTTGTAGAACTCCATGTTGGCGCGCAGCGCGCGACGCTTCGTGCTGGTCTGTTCGACGAAGGCCGCTTCGACGGCGATGAGCGTACTCAGGATCTGACGGTGCACCGGTTCCTGCGCCGTGCGTTCTGCCATGGCCTTGAGAATCTTCGCGCGCGGATCGACGACGCGATATTCACGATGGCCCATGCCCAGGACCTTGCGCCCTGTGGCGAGACATTCGCGCACGAAGTCGCCGGCGCGGGCGGGATCGCCGACTTCGATCGCCATTTCCAGTGCGCCCTGATCGGCGGCGCCGTGCAGCGGACCGTACAGCGCACCCATGGCCGCGGCGAGCGCCGAGGCGGGCGGTGCCAGTGTGGACGTGACGACGCGAGCCGTGAACGTGCTGGCATTGAAGCCGTGATCGAGCTGCAGAATCTGCATGACTTCCAGCGCATCGACTGCAGCGGCAGTCGGCGTGCGGCCGGTCAGCAGCCGCAGATAGCGGTCGCCATACCGTTGAGATTGCGGGTACTCGGGGTCGGCTCGACCGGCGAGTGCCGCATTGATGACCGCGAGCGCAGCGGGAATGCGCGCGGCGACGACCAGTCCTTCTTCCTCATCCGCAGTGCGGCCCAGCCGTTGCGCGGGCGGTTCGATCGCGAGCAATGGCGCAATGCCCTGCAGCGATGCCATCGGATGGGCGCCACTGCCGGCGAGTGCACGCAGTGCGCTGGCGACCTGCGCAGGCAGGCGACCGGCCTCATGCAGACAGGCTTCGACCTGAGTCAGTCGCGCCGCATCCGGCAACTCACCGAACACGACCAGATGCAGCACTTCCGCGAAGCGATACCGGACCAGCGATTCGATCGGATACCCGCGGTAGTACAGATTGCCGCCTTCGCCGTCGACCAGCGAAATCGAGGTCGTGTCGACGATGACACCTTCCAGACCCTTGTGGACGTGTTCAGTTGCGCTCATGCATGTCTCCAGTGGATCGCCGGTCCCGCGCCGGCCAGGTCGCATGGCAACCATGCGTCAACGACGTGATCGGCGCCATCCGGCCAACAGATATGACAATCAACCGGCGTGATGAGGCCGGGCGGGGACCACAGATGTCGTGCGCGATGGCCGGTACAGCCGCTCGCCGAAGATCCGATGCAAGCGACGAACGATCGTCAGCGTCGTGCTGCTTCCCCCGCGCGGCCGATCGGCGCGACAATGACGCATGCAGATTGAACGTAACGAAATCCGCTGTTTCCATGCGGTCGTGGAAGCAGGCGGCTTCAGCCGCGCGGCAGAACGTCTCGACCTGTCGCAGTCGGCGGTGAGCCAGGCCATCGCCAATCTCGAACATCGGCTCGGCGCAGTATTGCTGCGCCGTGGCAGCCCGCCGCAGCTCACCGAGGCCGGCATTCGCCTGCTGCGCTTTGCCGAGACCATGCTCAACGAAGAGCGCGAGACGCTTGCAGACATCGCGCAGATCAAGACCGGTGCGCTGTCGAAACTGTCTCTGGCGCTGTCGCCCGCGGCGAATGCGCGATTCGGCGTCACGCTGCTGAAGGATTTTTCAGAACGCAATCCACTCACGCGGTTCAAGGTAGTCGTCGCGCCGAGTCGCGAGATCGTGGTGGGTGTGGCGGACGGTCGCTGGGAACTGGGCTTCGGTCCCCTGCAGCATTCCATGCCCGACTACTTCGCCTTCCATTCGTGTTTCGCCGAAACACGTCGCTTGATGATCGCTTCGGATCATCCCAGCCGCGATGCACTGCGACGCGATCCGGTCGGCACGTTGCGCACCCTGCCGCTGGTCACCTCCTATCTCGACGACTCCTCGCGCCGTTCCGGCACCAACCGTCTGCGCAATGCGTTCGCTTCCGTCTGGGAAGTCAGCCACATGGAACTGCGTCTGGCGTTCGTGGCTGAAGGCAAGGGAGTGACGTACGTATCCGATCTGGTCGGCAACCTGCCGCCCAATCTGGTCCCCATCGAAGGGCTGCCGTTTTCCAGCATCGACCGGCAGGTCGGGGTGTTCTATCTCAAGCACCAGCCGCTGTCGCAGGCGGGCTCGCGCTTCCTCGCGCTGTGTCGCGAGAAGTGGGCGGAGTAGCAGTCGCGGGTTGAAGCCGGGAAGAGGAACTACAGCGGCTTACGCGGTGCGCACCGGATCGAAAATCACATACCGATTCTTGCCGGCATCCTTGGCGCGATACAGCGCCTGATCCGCGCAGCGATACATGGCTTCGAACGTGGCGTCCGGCAGCGTGCCGATGCAGATGCCGATGGAAACGCTGAAGGATCGCTGCGCCGGATCTTCGCTGCCGACGCGCGCAAGGATGCGACGTCCGATCTCCGTGGCAGCATCCAGGTCGCAACCGCTGGCGAAAATCAGAAACTCATCGCCGCCCAGTCGCGCGCACACATCGGCGTCGCGCACGCTGGCGCGGATCGCATCCGCGACGCGTCTGAGAAAGTCGTCGCCGGTGGCGTGACCGTAGTTGTCGTTGATGCCTTTCAGATCGTCGACATCGACCAGAATGGCTGCATAGCTGGCCGCGTGTGTGGCAAACGCACGCTGCACCATGGTCATGGCACCGCGCCGGTTGAAAAGCTGCGTGAGTTCGTCGCGCACCGAGATCTCGTACTGCTCTTCGATGCGCGAACGGATCTGGAAGTGGTAGCGCGCCGCCAGGTAGCCGAGCAGCAGTGCCACCATCAGTGCGGCGATCAGTGAGCCGATGAATATCAGTCGGAACTGCGATTCCTGCGCCAGGTAGTAGTTGAGATCGAAATCCACACCGACGAAGCCGCTGTAGCGCCCCTTGCTGTCGTAGATCGGTGCGTGGCCTGAAAGAAAGTAACCGTACTCGTCATGAACGAAGCGCGGATACACGTACGTCTTGCCAGCGGCAATCTGCTCCAGCCAGTCCGCGTCGGGTTCCTTGTCGAGCGTTTCGAACGGCTCCATGTATGCCGAGGCACGCAGTTGATGCGGCGTGACGAGATCTTCGGAGGCTGCGGTGTCGACCACGAAGAAGCTTTTGCCGTCGCGTTCCACCATTGTGTACACGTAGAAGATCTGCGGATCGGCCGAGTGAAATTTCACCAGCGGCTTGAGCGTCCGCGCATACAGCTCAGGCGTGTAATTGGCAGGATCGAGCAGCTGCCGATGCAGATCTCCGTCGACCACGCTGGCGGCCAGCTGTGCCACCTGCGCCACGTGCGAACGCAGCACTTCCCAGCGTGCCTGTCGTGACAGCCACTGCGGCACGATCACGACGCAGCCGAGCACGATCGCCGCTGCGAGCGATACGGTCCAGAACGTGCGGGGCGTGAGGTGACGGTAGTTCTTGAACATTACGTGGCGTCAGCGGGTGCGCGCTTCGCAATCATGAAGGTCATTCTTGCATGGCCCTCGCGGCGAGACCGGGCAGCAGGCCACAGTGCGGCAACGACGGTCGGGTACTTCCAGTCGGATGGAAGCCTGCGATGCCGGCAGCTTCTGCGGGGCTTCAGTCGAGACCTTTCCACGCGTGCAGCGTGGCAAGTTCAAGCGTACTGCGGCGGCTCAGGCGTGCTGCGCGTTCGCGCGCTTCGCGTTCGCGTCGCAACTCCGGCCAGCGCTCCAGATACGCGGCCAGCGCGTTGCGATCGGGCGAATAGCGCCGGAACGCGTCGGCATGCGCTGCACGAAAAGCGACGGCGCCGTTATAGCCGCCGAAACCCTGCGTCGCACACAGCGCACCGCCATCGGCATTGCCCGCGAACGGTGCACGCTCGAGAACGAACGAGGCCGCGACCTCGCTCAGATCGGGATCCAGGTGGCGCAGCGTGGGCACGCCGACGGCCGGTTTGCCGAGCAGATACTGAATGGCCTGCGCGGCGCTCTTCAGTCCTGTCTCGCCCATGGTGTGGCCATCGCCGACGGCTTTCGGCGTGCCGACCTTCATGGGTGGCAGTACGCCGCGATGTCCCTGGCGAGCCGCGGCGGCGTTGCGGGCGTTGGCGGCGGTGGTGAGATCGGTCTTGGAATTGGTGCGGGTGCCGGTGGCATGGGCGGCGAGATAGTCGAAGTCGCTCGCACCGTAACCATGGGCGCGCCAGGCGATGTCGAGCGCATGCATCAGCGCGTTTTCGCCGCCGAATCCCACACCGGCAAAATGCGCCTTGCCGCCTGCCTCGCCGCTTTGTCCCCAGCCGACGATGATGGATGTGATGTCCAGGAAATTCCGCAGGGCGAAGTCGAGCGTGGTGATCAGTACGCCTGAGCCACCTTCGCCGACGACCGTTCCATTGGCGTCGACGTCGAACGGCGCCAGGCAATCCGCCACTGCACGACGCTCGGCAGCCGGGCGTTCGGCATTGAGTGCATCGAGCTTGGCGCTCGTCATCAGAGCGCCGGAGCCGAACGCATCGAGGATCTGCCAGTGCGGACGTGTCGCAGCGTCGGCGGCTGTCCACAGCACGATCTGCGGACGATGAAACCCGGGATAGTCCAGCAGCATCTGCGGCGCGATCTCCGACAGTGCAATCGAGCTGGACGCACATGCGCCCACGGCATTGAGCGGCGTCTGCGGCACGCGCATGAAGCCGTTTGCGGAACGCAGCGAATCGAGCAGCGCCGGATTCTTGAGCGATTTGCTCAGCGGGTACGACGGCGCCAGCATGGTCGCGACCAGTGCCGGGCCGTGCGAGGCCAGCGTGTTGGCCAGGCGCATGGCAAACTTGTCGCGCAGCTTGTCGGTGGACGGATCGACGCTGCCGGCGGCTCGCCACTGATGTAATGCATCCATGCCGGGAAACGCGGTGGCAGCAGCCACCCGGAAATCGAACGGATCGGGCAGCAGTTCCGAGAGGGACACCGGCAATGCGGCGAGCGCGCCGATCCCACTGTAGGCGAAGAGCTGCGCTTGCAGCGACGGGCCCAGCCGTGGGTCGTCATCGAACAGGCCGTACATGTCCTTCAGGGCCGATTCACGCACGTCGCGATAACGCAGGCCGGCCTGGCGCCGCAGTCCGCCGCTGCCGAAATCGTGCGGCAGACTGGCGGCGATGTCGGTGACCGCTGCGCTGCCGAGCGCAGTCAGCTCGTCGATGTGCCGGATACCCAGCGCGGCGCGCAGCGATCGTCCATGACGGTCTTCGATCTCTGCCAGGGAAGTGGCGCTGCCTGCCTGCTCACCCTGCGCCCAGCGCAAGGCCAGCGACCCGTCGCCTGCGACATCGATGTCGACCAGGCCGGCATCGAAGGCCGCATATGCGATGAATTCCGGCGCGCCGCTGACGCGCGCGTTGTACGTCTCGGTGCTGCCGACGGCAGATACCGAGCAGGGGGTTCCAATCGTGACGAGAACTTTATCGGCCGTAAGCACAGGCAGTCCGCAAATGAAAATCGCAGGTCGCGAAGGATACACCGGCGCGGTCGTGGCCGGATGCCTGCCCGCGAACGCAGCGATCGGAAAGACTTGAGATGCGCGCGCCGGGGATATGCGGAAAAAGGGCAGGGCGTTCGCGGTCGTGCCGCAGCAGCGCTGTTTCAGTTGCAATCCGAGTAGCCGCCTTGCTTGCGGAAACCCGTGCCGCAGCGGGTTCTTATGCCGCAGCGGGATCGCGTCGACGCACGCGGAACGCACCGGTATTGAGATTCTCGTACTCGCGATCCATGACCACCGTACGGTTGCGCCCGCGTTCTTTGGCCGTATAGAGCGCTTCATCGGCGAGTTGAATCAGTCCCTCGACACGACGGCCGGGTTGCGGTTCGACGCAGGCGGCACCGATGCTGAACGTCACGCTCTGGCCGTTACTGAATGCCGGATGGCGGATGGCCAATGCCGCGAGATGCTCGTGCAGTTCCTGGCACAGTTCTTCGACACGTTCGCGGCGTGTGTCGTAGAGCAGCACGGCGAATTCCTCGCCGCCGTAGCGCGCCGTCAGGTCCAGAGGCCGGCGCGAGGCGCGGTTGAGCACGCTGGCGACCTTGACCAGTGCGGCATCGCCGGCCTGATGACCGCCATGGTCGTTGAATGCCTTGAAGTGATCGATGTCGATCATGAGCAGTGCAATGGGTACGCCGGCGCGGGTCGCCTGATGCCACATGCGCGCTGCGTGCTCATCGAACATGCGGCGGTTGTGAATACCGGTCAGCGCGTCGCGATTGAGCGACTCGCTCATGAGCTGTGTCGACAGATAGTTGTGGCGCACGGATTTGTGAATCGAAAAATGAATGGCGGCGCCGAGCACGCCGGCCGAGACCAGAACCGTCAGATCGAAACTGCGCTGACCGCCGTCGAGTCCGCCGATGTAGCCACCGAGCGCGTACATGACGGTAATGACGAGCGAGGTCAGCACCGCCTGCCCCTGCACCATGCCGAAGACGAAATACGGTGCGAGCACCAGCACCGGCATCATCGAACTCAACGTATAGCCCTGCCTGTGCATCAGGACGTCGAGAATGATGAAGCAGACGGCGTGCAGCGGTGTGACGACCTGGATGGTGCGCGAGAACCAGCGCGTATAAAGGTCCGAGTACGTCACGATGAACAGCAGCACACTCGTGGGCGCGATGAGCCCGAAGCGCAAAAGGTCGACCAGGCCCTGCTGATCCGGGGCGAATACGGCCTCGCGCATGACACGGAAGGGGCCGCCCGCCAGCGCCGCGACGAGCAGGCAACCGAGCGGAATCCACAGCGCATTGCGGATCCGGGCGCGCACATGGTTGGCGTACCAGCGGCGAAACTCAGCTTCGAAGGGTCCTTCGAAGCTGAGCGCGGGCGACATCCGCGCGACCAGACGTCCCAGCCAGGAACGTCTTTGCCGGGGTCGGCCGCCCGTTCTGCCCGGTGCGGATCGATCGAGGGTGCTTTGGCGGGAGTCGGTCATGAAGGCGTGCTGCATCGAGGCCGCTACGTTAACGCGAGGGAACCCTTTTCGACTGGAAGACCGTCACAGGCGCGTGCGACTCGCGTCACAGAATCGGCAGATGGTATGCAGGAATGAACGCGTGTGGCAGTGGCTCCCGGCAACAGATCACGATTTCGTGATAACCGTGGAACTTTCAGCGACCCCGACCGACACGCCGCTGACCCGCCAGTCTTCCGCATTTTCCCGTCTGTGTGGCTGCCAGGGCGGCGACTACGCTGTGCGCCACGATGGCAGTCGACGCACTGCCGATATGCAGGAGTCAGTCATGATTCGCGCTTTCGCCACCGGATTCTTTGCGGTACTTATCGGATTCAGCGCGCCGGGGCTGGCGCAGGAAACCGCCCCGCAAGGCACATTCGCAGTCACCACACCGGACGACACCGGTATCAAGACCGCCATCGACAATGCCGTGGCGAAAATGAACTTTCTGTTTCGCGCCGTCGCGCGCGGTCGCCTGCACGACACCAATCCGCGCTATCAGCGCCTCGAAATCCACACGACGGACCAGCAGATCAGCGTCCAGTTCGACCAACGCGCGCCCATCGTGATGCCCGCCACGGGTGCTCCTGTGAAATGGAAACGCGAGGACGGCGAGGTATTCGACGTGAGCGCGCATGTCGGTGCTGATGCGCTGACCCAGACGTTCAGGTCCGATGAAGGTCAGCGCGTCAATGAATTCCGTTTGCATCCCGACGGCAGCCTGTCGCTGGACGTCACGGTCACCAGTCCGAAGCTGCCGGCACCTGTGAAGTACACGCTGCAGTTTCGGCGCGAGGCGGGCTGAAGAAGCACTGACCGGCGCGCAACCGCCATTGGCCGACGAATGCTGACGGACCGGTTGCGCGGGCGCATGATCGCCCCATCGCTGGCCTGCCATATTGCGAGGAATCGATGAGTTTTCACCACGCGCGCCTGGCGCTGGCCATGACCGCACTGGCGATCCTGAGCGCCTGCGGGCGCGGCGACATCGGCACAGGTCCGATGAAGACCGAACAGCGCCCGGTCGGCGATTTCGACAGCATCTCGGTGCAGGGCGGGACGCAACTGGAAATCGCCGTGGGCAAGCCGGCCATGGTGGAAGTGGAAGGACGCGAGCTGTTCGTCGATCGGCTGGTCACGGAAGTTCGCGATCGTACGCTGTATCTCACGTCGACGAAAAAGGACTGGGTCACCATCGGCACGAGTCCGCGAGTGATCGTGCGCATCGCGGTGCCGAGCCTCGCGAAGCTCGAAGTGCAGGGCGGCAACGACGTGCACCTGACTGGATTCAACGGCGGCAGCAGCACGCTGCGCCTGGAAGGTGCCATCAACCTGAACGGCAGCGGCCGGCTCGACGCACTCGATGTTTTCATGGCGGGTGCCGGCAACGCCGATCTGGCGAAACTCGTCACGCAGTCGGCCAAGGTGACGGTCGCAGGCGTGGGCAACGTGACGATTCAGGCCAGCGATTCGCTCGATGCCACCATGAATGGTGTCGGAGCGATTTTCTATCTGGGCAGCCCGCGGCAGGTGAACACGCATATGAACGGGCTCGGCACCATCAGTCAGCGCGATCCGAACGACAGCAAGTCGCAGTCCGACCCGGTCGATCCAGATTCGCTGCAGCCCGAAGCCGACTCACCGGAGAAAGCGACCTCCACCGGCGTGATCTGAAGAGCCAACGAAACCGGAGAGCGGTCTCCGCGACGTCCGCGTGAAACGCGGAGCTTCTTATCAAGCCAGATCGGACAGCAGCGACGGGACCTGCCGGCGCAACAAGGCGCTCTGCGCCTGCCATTGTTCCGCGGCTTCCAGCGGCTCGATGAATTTCACTTCACCGCCCACGTACAGCGCGACGGGGATGCCATCGCGATACAGCACGCGATTGCCGGTGAGCGCCGGCAGCCGACCGCCTGGCGTGATGATGCCGATCAGATTCAGGGGATCGGCAGCCGACAGCGAAATCAGCTCACTGCTGTCCGGCTTGCGGCGCGCATCGCGCAACGGGCCGACTGCTTCAGGCAGCGCGAACTGCTCGCCGGAGAATCCGGCGACAAAACGGCCGCCGCGGATTTCACCGCGCGCCTCCAGCCGTCGCAGGCAGGTAAGCAGCTGACGCCACGGTGGCAGCCAGTCGGCTTCCCGCTGCAGCAGTTTCCAGAACACCACACCCCAGCGCCGCAGCAGAGCACGACAGATGTGCTCGATGTCATCGGCCGAGGCGGGCGGCTGGAGATGCGAAGTTTGAGCAGATGTTTCCGGCTCCGGCTTCGCTTCCCGGGCCTCGGGCTTTCTGCGCACCATGGCCCAGCGTCCGGCGTCCTGCATGCCGAAGATGGTGATGCGGCGCTTGCGGCGTGCATCCCGAGCGGACGGGCGGCGACGATCGGTCGGCACGAGCAGTGCGCGCAAGCCGCCGAAGCTGTCGGAATTCACCAGTCCGAGCGCCACGAGTTCGGCCAGTCCTTCTTCCACCTGCACCGGCAACAGATGCGCGCCTTCGACGATTTCATCGAAGAACGATGCGCCGTGGGATTGAATGAACTGTGCGACCTGCTGCGCCTTCGGCGTGAGTTCGCCGTGCGGCGTTGCCTCGACGAACGACGACCACGTCCGCACATTGCGCCGTGCAAGCAGCGCGATGGGTGTCGAGCGTACCGGTGCCGCGCCGCGTTCCGCATCGCCACTGCGCGAGGCGAGTCGCGTCCATACGATGCGGCCGGCGAGGCACTGCTCATCCAGCCACGCAGGTTCATATTCAGCGACGCGTACCGGCAGAATTTCGGTTTCCCAGGCACTCGCGGCCGTTTCGAAACCTTCGAGCTGCGCCAGCACGGCGGGAACAGCATCCGGCCCCTGCATGCGCGTCGAAGTCGTGACGCGCTGCCAGCCGAACAGGAAGCGCAGGAAATCGCGCGCCTGTACGGGTTCGATCTCTGCGCGCAAACGCTTGACCGTGTAGCGATGGATGCGCGCCAGCAAGCGGCGATCGCACCATTGCGGCGGTGACTCGCTGCTCACTTCGGGACGCCAGCCGGCAGAAGATTCAAACCGGCCGCGCATGGCGGTGCCCTCGGCTTCGAGCGCAAGCAGCGCTGCGTCGATGTCGTGCACGGGTGCGCCGAGAGAATCTGCAATCTGCTGCGCCGTCACGGGACCGAGCCCTTCCAGTCGTCCGCGCACGATGGCGATGCACGCATCCTCGCGCGACCAGGCCTTGGCATGCACGGCCGGAATCGCATCGCGGGTCGCGTCATCGAGTCCGAACACCGCATCGAACAAGGGCAGACGTTCGACAGCGACGAACAGATTATCCGCGTCTTCCTCCTGCGCATCGCGGGGAAGTGCCGGGTTGGCGGCGTTCGTCGGAACGCTCACCCGCGCAATGCGTGCCACGCGGCGCTGAGTCATCAACTGTTGCAGCAGGGCTGGCCATGCCGGATTGCGCTGCGCTTCTGCACTCGTGACGAACGTCAGCCACAACAATGCATCGTGCAGTTCATCGACAGTGGTGGCGTCCGGCCAGACTTCTTCGCGAACACGCGCGATGGCATCGGGATCGAGCCTGCCGATATCGGCGGCGGAGTCGGGGTCCATCCAGCGGCGGCTCATGACGGCCTGCGTGCGCCGTTCTTCGAGCGGTGCGTCGTCGAGATACGCGTACGGCCGTGCCGACAGCACTTCGAGCGCGAGCGGCGAGGGTTCGGTGAGATCGCGCGCAGCCACGTCGATCTCGCCGCTGGTCAGTCCGCGCAGCAAGCGCTCGAAGCCTTCGATATCCATGGCTTCTTCCAGACAGTCACGCACCGTCTGCTGCACCAGCGGATGATCGGGCACTTCGATGTCGCCGACGATGTTCTCGCCGCACGCCACCTGATCGGGAAATACCGAAGCCAGCAGATCTTCCGCGTTCATGCGTGCGAGCGCCGGCGGAACCTTCTTGCCGCCGCGAAAGCGCGGCAACGCCAGTGCAATCGATGCATCCCAGCGCCAGCGCGTGGTGAACATCGGCGCATCGAGCAGCGCCTGGATCAGCAGATCGCGCGCCGTATTCGGATGCAGATAACGAGCCACGTCGGCCAGCTCGAAACTGTGCGCGGTGGTCAGCGACAGGATGATGGTGTCTTCGGTCGCTGCTGCCTGCAGTTCGAAATTGAAACTGCGGCAGAAGCGTTTGCGCAGCGCGAGCCCCCAGGCTCGATTGATGCGGGCACCGAAGGGCGAATGGATCACGAGCTGCATGCCGCCTGCTTCATCGAAGAAACGCTCGAACACGATTCGTTGCTGCGTCGGCAGGCAACCGAGCGCAGCGTGACCGGCTTGCAGATAGTCGCTGAGCTGGGACCGCGCAGCCTCGGAGAGACCGAGCGACGCGAATCGCCGGATGCATTGCTCAAGGCCTGTGTCGCGATCGCCTGTTGCAGATGAAACGTCCGCATCCTGCGTCAGACACTGTTCGACTTCGCTGCGCAGGCGGGAGACTGCGACCGACAGCTCATCGGTTCTCCCGGGCGCTTCGCCGAGCCAGAACGGAATGGACGGCGGCTCGCCGTGCGCATCTTCGACACGCACCATGCTGCGTTCGACCCGCAGAATGCGATACGACTGATTGCCGAGCTGGAAGATGTCGCCCTGCAGACTCTCGACGGCGAAGTCTTCGTTGACGCTGCCCACCAGCGTGCCTTCCGGCTCGAGCATGACCTGATAGTCCGCCGTGTCGGGAATCGCGCCACCGGAGGTGAGTGCAGTCAGTCGCGCACCCTTGCGACCGCGCACGACGTGGTTCACCGCGTCGTGATAGATGAGGGCGCCATGGCGACCGCGCCGCGTCGTGAAACCTTCCGCGAGCATGCCGAGTACCCGATCGAACGTTTCGCGCGGCAGCGTGCGATACGGATACGCACGACGGATGAGGTTGAACAGTTCCCGTTCGCTGCAATCGCGGGCTGCGGATTCTGCGACGATCTGCTGCGACAACACATCGATCGCATTTTCCGGGATGACCAGACGGTCGAGTTCACCCCGCTGCACCGCATCGAGCAGTGCGGTGCACTCGACCAGATCGTCGCGCGACAGCGGGAACAGCCGACCCTTCGGGGTTCCGCCCACCGCGTGACCGGAACGGCCGACACGCTGCAGAAACGCATTGATGGAGCGCGGCGAACTGAGCTGGCACACCAGATCCACATCGCCGATGTCGATACCGAGTTCCAGCGACGCAGTCGCGACCAGTGCTTGCAGCTCTCCTCTCTTGAGCCGCTGTTCGGCGTTGAGTCGCCGTTCCTTCGCCAGACTGCCGTGATGGGCCGTGACGTTTTCTTCGCCGAGTCGTTCCGACAGATGGCGAGCGAGTCGCTCAGACAGCCGTCGTGTATTCACGAACACCAGTGTGCTGCGATGTTGCCGGATCAGCGCGGCGAGACGGTCGTAAATCTGGCCCCAGGCTTCGCCCGACATCACGGCTTCGAGCGGTCCGTCGGGCAACTCAATGGCGAGATCGCGCGTGCGTACGTGACCGCTGTCGACGATGGTGCAGGAAGACAGAGAAGCAGGCTGTGGGCTGGAGGCCGGGGGCTGGAGAATGGAAGAGTGAGATGAAATCGTGGACAGGCAGGGTCGAGCAGGCTCTGAGGGATCCTGAAGGAGCGCGTCGCGTCCTTTCTCACCTCCAGCCCCCGGCCTGCGGTCCCCAGCCGGCTCACTGCTTCCGGTCAGAAACTTCGCCACTTCCTCGATGGGTTTCTGAGTCGCCGACAGACCGATGCGGCGCAGTGGACGACCGATCAGCGCCGCGAGACGCTCCAGTGAAATTGCCAGGTGACTGCCGCGCTTGGTGCCGGCCACCGCGTGTATTTCGTCGACGATCACCGTGCTGACGGTGGACAGCATTTCGCGGCCCGACGCCGAACCCAGCAGGATGTACAGAGATTCGGGCGTGGTAACCACGATGTGCGGCGGCCGGCGCCGCATCTGCGTGCGTTCGTACTGCGGCGTGTCGCCCGTGCGAACCCACGAGCGGATCTCGACATCGCGAATGGTGTGATCGCGCAGATGTTCGCGAATGCCCGCCAGCGGCGCCTCGAGATTCTTGTGAATGTCGTTCGAGAGCGCCTTCAGCGGTGACACGTAAAGAATGCGTGTCTCGTCCGGCAATCCCCACTGGCTGCCTTCGCGCACCAGTTCGTCGATGACGGCGAGAAACGCGGCGAGCGTCTTGCCCGAACCAGTCGGTGCAGCAATGAGTACATGATTTCCCGACTGAATGGCCGGCCATGCATCGAGCTGCGCCGGCGTCGGCTCGGTAAACGTCCGGTCGAACCAGCTCGCAACGGCGGGATGGAAGAGATGCGTGGTGCTCATGGAATGAGGCCAGCATACTCCGGCTGTCAAGCGACGAACCAGTACGCGCGCGCCGCGGACGGCGCGCGCCAGAAACTGTCAGGTTTGGGATGCGAGGAGGGTGACGCAGGTGACGTGAGTCACGAGTGCCAGAACTGCAACTCGCGACTCTTGGGCCGCGACTGCGTCGCTCCCGTCACTCTCGTCACCTCGTCACTCCCGTGACTCTCGTCACTTTGTCACTTCACCTGCCAGCGCCATTCTTCCTTCAGGCAGCTGCCTGAACCCTCCACCCAGCGCCTTGTACATCGCGAGCAATGCGGTCGCGGTCTGTGTCTGGCTCTGCGCAAGGCGATCCTCGGCTTCGAGCATGGTCCGTTCGGCGTCGAGCACCGTGAGGAAGTCGGCGGCGCCATTGTCGAAGCGTGCGTGCGCCAGCTTCGCAGCCTCGGCGGACGCAACGGCACTCGACTCCAGGTGCTGCTGTTTGACGCGCGCCTTGGCGTAGTCGGTCAGGCTGGCGTCGGTTTCTTCCAGCGCACGCAACACGGTCTGCTCGTACTTCGCGAGGGCACCATCGGCAGCAGCTTCGCGCTGCTTGATGCGCTGATGCACACGGCCGAGATCGAACGCAGCCCACTGGATGCTCGGGCCGAACGCGTAGGTTTCGCTGCCGCTGTCACCGAGGTCGCCCGATGCGGCTGCATTGAATCCCCAGTGACCGACGAAGGAAATACGCGGGAACAGATCGCCGACGGCGACGCCGATGGCAGCGGTCGATGCGGCGAGCTGTCGCTCGGCGACACGGATATCGGGCCGACGACGCAGCAGGCTCTCCGGCGTACCGATGCTGTAGGTCTGCGGCAGCGTCGGCAGCGGCTGTGCCTTGCTCAAGGTAGCGAGCAGACTTTCCGGCGAATGTCCCGTCAGCACACCCAGGCGCAGGATCGAGCGCGTCACCGCCGCTTCCAGATCCGGAATGGTGGCAAGCGTTGCGCTCAGTTGTGCCTGCGCGCGTGACACATCGAGCTGAGTGCCGCGGCCCGCATCCAGGCGCGCCTGGGTGATGTGCAGCGACTCGGCCTGATTCTCGGCATTGCGATGTGCGACTTCGAGGCGTTGTTGCGCCCCACGCAGTTCAAAGTAGTTGCGGGCCGTTTCCGCCGTGACACTCACCTGAGTGTCATAGAGCCCGGCTTCCGCCGCCTGCACCAGCGCCGACTGCGCCTCGACGTTGCGTCGGGTGCGGCCGAAGAAGTCGAGTTCCCAGAACGCGTCGAATCCCGCGTCGTAGTAGCTCTGGTCGCGATCGGCATCCGGCGCCGGCAGCTGGCGCTCACTGGCGCGCCCTTCGGTGTGACTGGCGCCCGCAGTGATCGTCGGTGCGAAATCCAGGCGCGCTTCGCCGTGAATCGCACGTGCTTCGCGCAGATGCGTGAAGGCGATGCGGATGTCGTGATTCTCACGCAGCGCCTGTTCGATCAGATCGTTGAGCGTGTCATCGTGGAACGACGTCCAGAAATCCTTTTCGACATCGGCGGCCGACGTCTGTACCCCATCGGCCGCCACGAACTGATCGGACGTTGCAACTTCAGGTTTGTGATAGTCAGGTCCGACCGCGCACGCCGCGAGGATGGTACTGGCGATCAGAACCGCGGCGCCTTTCGCGAGGCGCTGGCCGTGGATGAATTCACCGCTGGCGGATTCATGTTCCTCCGCTTCATGGCCGGGCTCATCCTCGAATGCCGAGGGCAGCGCCTGCGGCGGCTGCGGCCATTGCTCTGCAGAGGAGCGCCAGTAGGTCTTCTTAAGCATGAGAGGCTCCTTCGATGGCTGCTGCCGGCGCGTGAGACTTGAGTTTTTTCTCTTTCGCGAGCGCACGCAGCAGCACGTAGAACACGGGTGTCAGGAACAGGCCGAAGAAGGTCACGCCGAGCATGCCGGAGAACACGGCGATGCCGATCGCATGACGCATTTCCGCGCCTGCACCCGAGGACAGCACCAGGGGCACCACACCCATGATGAATGCAATGGACGTCATCAGGATGGGGCGCAATCGCAGCCGCGCGGCTTCGAGTGCCGCAGCCACCGGC
Organism: Povalibacter sp.; assembly: GCA_035761425.1. Classification (GTDB taxonomy): domain Bacteria; phylum Pseudomonadota; class Gammaproteobacteria; order Steroidobacterales; family Steroidobacteraceae; genus Steroidobacter. The sequence goes on along the minus strand of DASTRD010000195.1, from coordinate 4,696 downwards.
GCCACACCGGCGAGTTCGCGGTCCTTGGCGAATTCAACGATCAGGATGGCGTTCTTGCTGGCAAGGCCCACCAGCACGAAGAACGCGATCTGCGTGAAGATGTTGTTGTCGCCGCCGGACAACCAGACTCCGGCGATGGCCGAGAGCAGTGCCATCGGCACGATCAGCACGATCGCGAGCGGCAGCGTCCAGCTCTCATACAGCGCAGCCAGCACCAGCACGACCAGCAGCACGCACAGCGGGAAGACGAACACGGAGCTGTTGCCCGCAATCACTTCCTGGTACGTGAGATCGGTCCACTCGTACTTCACGCCGTTGGGCAGATTCTCGGCCAGGATCTTTTCCATCGCTGCTTTCGCCTGACCGGTGGAGTATCCGGGCGCAGGACCGCCGTTGATGTCGGCCGTGAGATAGCCGTTGTAGCGGAACACGCGATCCGGCCCGTAGCTCTGCGACACGCGGACCACGGAGCCGAGCGGCAGCATTTCCCCGGCCGCATTGCGTGTCTGCAGTCGCAGGATGTCTTCGGGCTTCGACCGGTATGGCGCATCCGCCTGCGCGATCACCTGATAGGTGCGGCCGAAGCGATTGAAGTCGTTCACGTACAGCGACCCGAGATAGATCTGCATGGTTTCGAAGACGTCATTCAGGGCGATGCCATGCTCCTTGGCCTTGACGCGATTCACGTCCGCTTCGATCTGCGGCACGCTCACTTCGTAGCTCGAAAACACACCGGTCAGCTCCGGCGCCTGCCGCGCCTTGGCGATGACCGCCTGTGTCGCGCGATACAACTCGTCGTATCCGACGGCGGTGGTGTCCTCGATCTGCAGCTTGAAACCGCCGATGGTGCCGAGGCCCTGTACTGCCGGCGGCGGGAACACCACGATGTGGGCTTCCTGAATGGAGCCGAACGCCTTGGTGAGCGAGTTGGCGATGTTCAGCCCGTAAAGCTCCTTCGACTTGCGCTTTGCGAAGTCATCCAGCGCGAAGAACACGATGGCGGAATTCGGACTGTTGGTGAATCCCGCGATCGACAGCCCGGGAAATGCCACGGCGTTTTCGACACCCGGAGTTTTCATGCCGATGTCGCTGACCTCGCGCACGACCTGTTCGGTACGATCGAGCGATGCCGCATTCGGCAGCTGGATCATGGTCACGACGTACTGCTTGTCCTGCACCGGGATGAAGCCGTTCGGCACCACCTGGAACATCACGTAGGTGAGCCCGAGCAGGCCGGCAAACACACCCATCGCCACGGTCTTGTGAGCGAGCACTCCGCGCACTCCGCCGACATACTTGCCGCCGGAGCGCTCGAAGAGCCGGTTGAAGCGGCGGAAGAAGCCGCCGAACACACGATTCATGCCGCGCGTCAGCGCATCCGGTCTGGCGCCATGCGGCTTGAGCAGCAGGGCCGCCAGCGCCGGACTCAGCGTCAGCGAATTGAACGCCGAGATCACGGTGGAGATGGCGATGGTGAGCGCGAACTGCTTGTAGAACTGGCCGGTCAGGCCCGTGATGAACGCGATCGGCGCAAACACCGCGACCAGCACCAGCGCGATTGCGATGATCGGGCCGCTCACTTCCTGCATGGCCTTGTAGGTCGCCTCGCGCGGCGCCAGGCCCGCTTCGATATTTCGTTCCACGTTCTCCACGACCACGATGGCGTCGTCCACCACGATGCCGATGGCCAGCACCAGGCCGAACAGCGACAGCGCGTTGATGGAGAACCCGAAAGCCAGCATCAGCGCGAACGTGCCGATGATGGAGACCGGCACCGCGATCAGCGGAATGATCGAGGCGCGCCAGGTCTGGAGGAACACGATGACCACGATCACCACCAGTGCCAGCGCTTCCAGCAACGTGTGGATCACGGCATTGATGGATTCGCGCACGAACACCGTCGGGTCATAGACGATCTCGTACTTCACACCCTCAGGAAAATCCTTGCTCAGCCGCGCCATGGTCTTGCGCACCGCGTCGGACAACTCGAGCGCGTTCGCACCGGGGGCCTGCGAAATCGGAATCGCCACCGCCGGCTGATTGCTCAGCAGCGAGCGCAGCGAATACTGGCCGACACCCAGCTCGATGCGGGCCACGTCCTTGAGCGTGGTGACGGAGCCGTCGGGCAGCGTCTTGATGATGATGTTGCCGAACTCCTGTTCGGTGATCAGACGGCCGGAAGTCGTGACATTCAGCTGGTAGTCCGAATCGCCCTTGTTGGGCGGCGCGCCGATCTGGCCGGCGGCAACCTGCACGTTCTGTTCGCGAATGGCCTTCACCACATCGCTCGGGATCAGGCCGCGGCTGGCGATCCGGTCCGGATCGAGCCATACGCGCATGGAATAGTCACCGGATCCGAACAGACGCACGTCGCCTGTACCTGGCAGACGCGCCAGTACGTCACGCACCTGCAGCGTGGCGTAGTTGCGCAGATAGGCGGTGTCATAGCGATTATCGGGTGAGGTCAGATGCACCACCATCAGCAGATCGGGTGAAGCCTTCAGCGTGGTGACACCCAGACGCCGGACATCCTCCGGCAGACGCGGCAGCGCCTGCGAGACGCGGTTCTGTACCTGCACCTGCGCATTGTCGACGTCCGTGCCCAGTCGGAAGGTGACGGTGAGAATCATCGAGCCGTCGCTGGTGGCGAGCGAAGACATATAGAGCATGTTCTCGACGCCGTTGATTTCCTGTTCGAGCGGCGCGGCGACGGTTTCGGCAATCACCTTCGGATTCGCGCCGGGATACTGCGCGCGCACCACGACCGACGGCGGGACCACCTCGGGATACTGACTGATGGGCAACTGCAGCATCGCAATGGCACCCACCAGAAAGATGAGAATCGACAGCACCGCCGCGAAGATGGGCCGGTCGATGAAGAAGCGTGAGAAATTCATTGGAGTTCCAGTAGTGAATACGACGGTGACGGGCGACGGCGCGGCGCCGACAGCGATGCAGTCATCGCCGTCGGGCCGCTGGCGCCGTGTCACTGGTCCGCGTTCGCGAAGGTCGAGTCCCCGGCAATGCGCGCATCCATGGCAACAGTCTGCGGCTGCACGACGCTGCCCGGGTGAACGCGCTGAATGCCGTTCACGACCACCTTCTCGCCAGGGCTGAGTCCCTCCAGCACGACGCGCAGTCCATTCGTCAGACGCCCGATCTTCACGGTGCGATACGTCACCTTGTTCTCGGCGTCGATCACATAGACGAACTTCTGGCTCTGATCGGTACCGATGGCGCGGTCATCGACCAGCACGGCGTCGAACGAGTTGTGGCCCAGCAGCTTCACGCGGGCAAACAGGCCCGGTGTGAAATAGCCGTCCTTGTTGGAGAAGGATGCGCGTGCGCGGATGGTGCCGGTGCGCGGATCGACCTGGTTGTCGACGAACACCATCGTGCCCTTGTGGGGATAGCCGTCTTCGTTGGCGAGGCCCATTTCCACAGGGTTCGCAGCATCGCGTGAACTCGGCCGATCGCCGTGGCGCGCCAGCTCGGTGTACTTCAGATACACCTGCTCATCGCCCTCGAACGTCACGTAGATGGGATCGACCGACACGACGCTGGTCAGCACCGGGGCATTGCCGCCAGTGGCAGAGACGAGATTGCCGGCGGTGATGTTGGCCTTGCTGATGCGGCCGCTGATCGGCGCCGTGACATGCGTGAAGTCCAGATCCAGCTGCGCAGTTTCGACAGCAGCGCGCGCGGCTTCGATGGCGGCATCGGCTTCGCGTGCTGCGTTACGACGCTCGTCATACTCTTCCTGCGACACCGCCTTGATGGCCAGCAGCTTCTCGCTGCGAGTCACGTCGCTGTGTGCGAGCTCGGCACGCGAGCGCGCACGTGTCAGTTCGGCGCGTGCCTTGTCGAGCGCCGCCTGATAAGGACGCGGATCGATCACGAACAGCAGATCGCCCTTGTGCACGAGACTGCCTTCGGTGAAGTTCACGCTCTGGATGTAGCCCGTCACGCGCGGGCGGATATCGACGGACTCGACCGCCTCCAGGCGACCGGTGAATTCGTCCCATTCGGTGACCTTGCGTTCCAGTGCGGCAGCAACCGATACCGGTGTTGCCTCGGCAGCGGGCGGTGCGTTCGTGGCTTCGCTGCTGCAGCCGGCGACGAACGCACTGGCAGCAACCAACGGCAGAACGAACGAAACGGCAGACAGAACTCGATGCGACATGAGGATTCCCCAACTTATTTTGCGTGGGGTGCACTCTAGTGTCGCGATGGCGTGCGACAAATCGGGGGACGCGCACGACATTCATGAAGACTCGTCAGGAATACTTTCGTCCATATGCTCATGACGAAATGCCATGAGTCGCATCAGGCAGGTTCGCGTACTCGCGAAGTGCAAATGGACGAACTGCAGCGCAGATTGAATCTTTCCGATTGCAGCTACTGTCAGGGTTCGAGCAACTGCTGCTTCCTGGTGCGGCACCGGTTGTGTGCCGCAGAGGCCGTTGATGAATCCCGGGCCAGGGCTTGAACCGTCGGCGTCGGCAATTGCCGACCTGCGATGCGCTGCGGCGTCTATCGAAGCGAATGGCTGCGCGCCCAATCCTTTCAGAACATATGCAGCCGTGCGCCGCGCGGGCGGATCTGCAATTCCTTGCGGCGGTAGTCGACGACGATCGTATGCAGCACGCCGAGTACATCCATGCCCACGAGCAGTGCGGGCTCATCCTCGAGGTCC